>NZ_CP025030.1:5507814-5813803 GCF_002812705.1 Achromobacter spanius
CGCCCGGCACGATGGACGCACCGGTCTGCGTGGAAAACCCGCTTTCCAGCAGGAAGTTGGCCCGCAGCCCGTCGCCCAGGTCTTCGGAGCCGCGCAGCCCGAAGCGGTCTGGTTGCATGGTTCCCGGGTCGATACGCGCCGAACTGCCGCCCGCAATGTTGCTGACATAGCTCACGCCTTGGGTCAGGCTGCCGTACAGATGGAGGTTGCTTGCCGCGGCGGGGGCCGACGCCGTGGCGCCCAGGCTCAAGCCCAAACCCAAGCACGCGGCCACCCTGGCAGACATCCTCGCCTTCCTGGCTGCCGCGATGCGCCATGACGGCTGACGCCGATTGATCGTTTTCATGTCTCTCCCCTATCCCCGCGTGGCGGGTTGTTATGAACTGATATCGATGAAGCGCTACAAATCCAACACAAGCTCCCCGCTCAGGCACCCCGACACGCACACCATCATGCAGCGGTTGGCGGCCTGTTCGCTTTGGCTCAATACCGAATCGCGATGCTCGGGCGTGCCGCTGAGCACGCGCGTTTCGCAACTGCCGCACACGCCCTCGCGACAGCTATGGGGTACGTCGACGCCCGCCTCCAGCAGGCAGTCCAGCAACGCGGCGCCCGACGCCACCTCAAGCGTCTTGCCCGTCTTGGCCAGCGTCACCTGATACGCCCCGCCCAAGGCCGGCGCGACGTCTTTCGCGCCAAAGCGTTCGACGTGGCAATGCGGCAGGTTCAGTAAGCCAGCAGCCGCTTCAAAGGCGTCGATCATCGGCCTCGGACCGCAGCAATAGAAATGGGCCGACGCGGGCATCGCGGCCAGAAAGCGATGCAGGTCCGGCGCGCCGCCATGGTCTTCGTCGAAATGCAGATGCGTTCGAACCCCTGGCGGCAAG
Organism: Achromobacter spanius; assembly: GCF_002812705.1. NCBI lineage: Bacteria > Pseudomonadati > Pseudomonadota > Betaproteobacteria > Burkholderiales > Alcaligenaceae > Achromobacter > Achromobacter spanius. The sequence continues at coordinate 5,508,702 of NZ_CP025030.1, forward strand.
CGCGCAAGAAAGGCCGCTTCGGCGCGTGACCGCGAGGCGTAGAACAATTCGACGTGTTTGCCCTGACGCAGCAGGTCTAGAAGCATGCAGAGGATGGGCGTGATGCCGATACCGCCGGCGATCAGCACGGACTGCTCGGCCGATGGGTCCAGTTCAAAGTGGTTGCGGGGCGGATCGATCAGCAACTGCTGCCCGGGCCGCAATTGCTGATGGATGTAGGCCGAGCCGCCCCGGCTGTTGCGGTCATGCAGCACGCCGACCACATAGCGGTCGCGCTGCTCGGGCGAACTACAGATTGAGTAGCTGCGCTTGATGCCGTTCGCCAGGTGCAGGTCGATATGTGCGCCGGGCGTGAAGGCTGGCAAGGCCTCGTCGTCCAACGGCGCCAGTTCCAGACTCAGGATCTGGCGCGCTTCGACCCGCATGCACAGCACGCGAACGGGGATGGGAACAGAAGGTGACATCGAGCAAGGCTTCCAGGTCAGATCGGTGCCGAAAAAACGGCTGGCGGGCGATGAGTGATGGGTGATGGGCGACGGACAACGGAGGTCGGACGACAGGCGGTCGAAAGCGGGCTGCCAGCCGCTGCGCAGCCGACGTGGCCGCCCGGGTTAATCGGCGGGCCGGTCCGTCAGGAACTTGCCGCCTGCGCTTTCCACGTTTTTCTGGCGCCGGGTGTTGCCGTCCAGCCCGCCGTCTATCGCCCATTCGGCGAACACGGTCGGGCCGGGTTCAAATTCGCGGGGCTGCCAGCGTTCGTCCAGGTGGTCTTCGTCGGCGTAGTACTCGATGAGTCCGCCCGCGGGGTTCTTGAAGTACCAGAAGTACGCGGACGACACGGGATGCCGGCCGGGACCCAGTTGGGTGTCCCAACCACGGCGCGCCATATGCAGGCCGCCACCAAAGACTTCATGGATGTCGCGCACCGTGAAAGCCACATGGTTCAGGCCCGCGCGCGGTTGCGGCGGCTGCAGCAGAAACAGGTCGTGGTGCCCGCCGCTGGCGTCGCAACGCAGGAACATGCCGCGCCGGGGATAACTATCGGACACGACAAAGCCGCAATGCTCGGTGTAGAAACGCGCGGTGGCTTCCACGTCGGTGACGAAGAACACCACATGGCCGATGTCGATCGGGGTGGCCCGCTCGTAGATGGGCGCCGCCTGGTTCACGCGCGGCTTGCTGGCCCAGGTGTTCATCGCCCCGCACTCAAGCTGCACCGGCTGCCGGCGCGTGCGTGCAAAACGGATGGCCATGCCGTTGGGGTCCGTGCATGCCACCCCGTCCGGGGCGCTGCTGTAGCCGGGAGCATGCTTGAGGCGTTCGGCCAGCGTGGCCAGCATCGCGTCCGACCCCACGCCCCACACGACTTCGCGCAGCGTCGGCCCGGGTTCGATCGCGGGTGGCAAGTCCGCCGATGGTGCTTGAACCACGACGCGGCAACCATTCAAGGTGTCGAACGCCAGGCGCGACGGCGAGGCTTCCCGCAGGGCAAGCCCCCAGTCAGTAAAGAATGCACGGCAAGCGTCCAGGTCATCGACGCTATAGGTGATCTGGTCGATTCCGACGATTTTCTGGTCCATGTTCATCTCTGCCCTTCATCAGGCCCGCTTCCGTGATCCGCCCAGGGCAAGGGCTGCGCGTTCATTCCCCAGTAAATGCTCTTCTGCTCCATGTACTGTTGGATGCCCAGCCTGCCCTTCTCGCGGCCCAGGCCGCTGTCGCGCCAACCGCCAAACGGCGTCGATATCGAAAACTGCTTGTAGGTGTTGATCCAGACCGTGCCCGCCTGCACCTGCCGACCGATGCGCCAGGCCTTCTTGTAGTCACGGGTCCAGATGCCCGCGGCCAGCGCATACACGCTGTCGTTGGCCTGCGCAATCAGCGCGTCCTCATCGTCGAACGGCATGGCAACCAGCACCGGGCCGAAGATCTCTTCCTGGCAGGTACGGCTGCTGTTGCCCAGGTTTTCGATAATGGTCGGCGTGTAGAAATAGCCCTGGTCAACGCCGCGGCCCTCGGGGCGCTTGCCGCCGGTGCGGATCGTGCCGCCTTCGCTTAAGGCCAGCGCCACGTAGCGTTCTACCGTTGCGCGGTGCGCCTCGCTGATCAGCGGGCCCATTTGCGTGGCCGGGTCCGCCGGGTCGCCCACGCGCAGGCGTAGTGTGGCGTGCGTCAGCCGGTCCAGGAATTCCGCGTATAGCGGGCGCGCCACGAACAGGCGCGACCCCGCAATGCAGGACTCGCCCGACGAACTGAAAATGCCGTACAGCACCCCGTTGACGGCATGCTCGATGTCGGCATCGGCCAGCACCATCGTGGGTGACTTGCCGCCCAGTTCCATCGACACCGGCATCATCTTGTCGGCAGCCAGGCGGGCGATCTGCTTGCCCGTGGTGGTGCCGCCCGTGAAAGACACGCGCTTGACCAGGGGATGCCGGACCAGGGCGTCGCCCAGCACCGAACCCTTGCCCGGCAACACGCTGACCATGCCGGCCGGCACGCCCGCCTGTTCACAGATGGCCGCCAGCTCCAGCGCCATCAGCGGCGTTATCTCGGCGGGCTTGATGATGACGGCGTTGCCCGCCGCCAGCGCGGGGGCCAGCTTCTGCGCCTCGCTGGCGATGGGGGAATTCCATGGCGTGATCGCGGCGATCACACCCATGGGTTCGTGCACGCTCATCGTCAGGCAGTCGCCGCGCATCGGTGTCAGGCCGTCTTCCAGCGTCTCGCACGCAGCCGCGTAGAACTGGAACGTGGCCGCGGCGCTGGCGACCAGGGCGCGCGTTTCGGTGATGGGCTTGCCGTTATCCAGGCGCTGCGTTTGCGCCAATTCTTCCGCCCGTTCACGAATGATTTGCGCCACGCGGTACAGCACTTGCGCGCGCTCGTGCGGATGTTTTTGTGCCCAGCCGCTGTGGCGGAAAGCATGGTCGGCGGTGTTTACCGCTTCGTCGACATCGTCCAGGTTGGCGGCGCGCAAGTGTGCGATGGCTTGCCCGGTGGCCGGGTACAGGCTGGCGTACGCCTCGCCCCGCCCGGCGCGCCAGACGCCGCCGACGCAGATGTCCAGGATGTTCTTGTCTGTCATGGCTGGGGTCCGAATGGGGGTTCCAGATAAGAGATTGCGCATCACGCCCCCACCGGCGTCTTGACTGGCGGGCCGGCGAAGACGGTCTTGAATGCGCCGATGGACAGCATGTCGACCTCGATCAGGCACGGCCCCGACTCGCGCACGGCGGTCGCCAACGCCGCGTCCATGTCCGCCACGCGCGACACGCGCACGTGCCGCAGCGCCAACGATGCCGCCAGCGCCGCGTAATCCGGCGTATGCAGGTCCACGTAGTGGCGACGGCCGCCGTACTGGCTGTCCTGGATGTTCTTGATCACGCCATAGCCACGGTCGTTCATCAGCACGAACATCACGTCGGCCCGCTCTTGCACGGCGGTGGCCAGTTCACCCAGGTTCAGGATGAAGCCGCCATCGCCCGACAGGCAGAACGTTTTCTTGCCCGAGCCCGTGGCGGCCGCGCCAACTGCCGCGCCGATGCTCATGGCCAGCCCCTGGCCGATGCCGCCGCCCAGCGCGTGCACGCCGGCCAAGGGGTCGAATACACGCAGGTAGCGGTTGCCCCAGGTGCTGTTGGACACGGTGACGTCGCGCACCCAATTGAAATCGCGCCCCACCTGGCGCTGCAGGCTGTCAACCAATTCACCGTAGGCGCCCAGGCCTTCGCGCAGTGCCGCGCTGGCTTGCGAGCGCGCCGTTTGCAGGTCGGACAGAAAGCCGTCTTGCACGCGCATGCGGCCTTCCAGGCGATCGGCCAGGCCTTCCAGCGCCAGCGCGGCGTCGCCCTGCACGAAGCGCGTGTTGGCGTAGCAGCGGCCATCGGCGGCGGGGTCGGCGTCGATGCGGTAAAGGGCGCGCGGCAGGTTCAGCCGGTATTGCAGCGTTTCATTGCCGCGCAGGCGCGAGCCCACCACCAGCATGGCGTCGCAGGTTTGATAGAAGGTTTCGACAGGCGCTTGCAGGTTGAAGGCGCCCAACGAGCCGGCGTCGTCCTCGGGCAGCACACCACGGCCTTGCGTGCTGGTGACGACGCCGAACCCCATGTCGCGCAGGCGCTTCACCGCCGTGGCCGCGCCCCGCGCCCCGCCCCCCAACCACAGCATCGGCCGGCGCGCCTGGGCCAGGTCGTCGGCCAGGCGGTTCAGCGCGTCGACGTCGGGCGTCACAGGCGCGACCGGCAAGGGTTGCAGATCGTGCGGCATGGGGATCAACGCCGACTGGATATCGATAGGAATCTCGACGCTGACGGGCCCGCGCGGTGCGCACATGGCCACCTGTACGGCCTGGCGGATGACGCTTAGCGCCGTGTCGGCGTTGCGCACGCGGAACGCCGCCTTGGATATGGCCTTCAGCATCGACAACTGGTCCGGCGCTTCGTGGATGTAGGACATGCCCCGATCCAGGAATGGCGTTTCAATCTGTCCGGTCAGGTGCAGCAGCGGCGTGCCGGCGGTCCAGGCTTCAACAAGCGCGCCCGCCGCATTGCCGGCCGCGGTGCCGGTGCTGGTCAGGCACACGCCCAGCCCTCCCGTGGTACGCGCATAGGCGTCGGCCATATTGGTGGCCCCCGCTTCGCCGCGTGCCGGCACGAAGCGGATGTTGCCGCGTTCGCCCAGGGCGTCCAGGATGGGCATGTTGTGTATGGAGATGACGCCGAACGCGGCTTTGATTCCGCATTGTTCAAGAAAGGCGGCAATGGCGTGGCCGACGGTGATACGGGGCACTTCAGGCATGACGGGACAATCCTCCAGAAACATCGATGTGGCCGCCGGTGGTGTATGCCGCCAAGGGCGAGGCCAGGAAACAGATTGCGTTGGCGGCCTCAACCGGGTCGCCCAGGCGCGCAAGGGGGATGCCCTTGTCAGCCGCCAGCCGGGCGGTCCATGCCGCCCAGTCCAGGGACTTGTCGTCGCGCGCGTCGAAGCGGCGACGCCATTGGCCTGAATCCACCAGGCCCAACAGCACCGCGTTGACGCGGACGCCAAAAGGCGCGAACTCGGTCGCCAGGGAACGGACCAGGTTGTGCACCCCGGCACGCGCGGCCGACGTGGCCACCATGTGCGGTTCAGGCTGCAGCGCCAGCAAAGAATTCACGCAGACGATGGCGGGCGCGGGCGCTGCCTTCAACTGCGGTAAAAAGGCGCGCGTGGGGTGGATGACCGAGAAGAACTTCAAGCGCAGTTCTTCGTGCCAGGCGCCGTCGTCGGTGGTGGCGAAGGTAGACACCCTGCCCTGGCCGGCGTTATTGACCAGCACGCTGGCGGGGCCCCACCGCGCCTGGACCTCGTTCGCGAAAGTGGCCATCTGGCTGGGGTCCAGCACATCGCATTGCACGGCCAGCAGCCGTGCGTCGGGCCATTGTTCCGTTAGCCGCGCGCGCGCGTCGGCCAGGCGTTGTGCGTCACGCCCGCAGAAGGCGACAGCCGCGCCCGCGTCCAGCAGGCGCCGCACGGTTGCCAGGCCAATGCCCGACGAGCCGCCCGTCACCACCGCCACCTTGTTTTTCAACTGCCACATAAGTCGTTCCGTCTTTTTTTAAGGTCAGTGCATTACCATGCCGCCGTTCACGGCCAGCAACTGCCCGGTCATGAAGCGCGACAGGTCCGACAGGCAAAAGGCCACCGTGCCGCACAAGTCAGCGGGCACCTGCTCGCGTGCAATGGCGCGCTGATTGCGGTAGAGCTCATGGCGCGCGGCCGGCACGTAGTCGGTGGCTTCCACGCGCGTCAGGCCCGGGGCGATCGTGTTGACCGTGATGTTGTCCGCGCCCAGTTCGCGCGCCAGCGAGCGGCTCATGCTGATCAACGCGCCCTTGCTGGCCACGTAGGCCAGCAGCTTGGGCGCGCCCCATAGCGCCGTGTCGGACGCAATGTTGACGATGCTGCCCCGGCCGCTGACGCGCAACGCCGGCAGGCAGGCCGTGGTCATCAACCAGGTGCCGCGCACATTGACTTCCATGACGCTGTCCCACAGCGCCACGTCCAGCTCTTCGGCCAGGCGTCCGCCGGAATGGGTGATGGATGCGTTGTTCACCAGGCCGTCCAAGCCGCCCAAGGCGCGCACCGCGTCGTGGGCGCAGCGCAGGCAGGAGTCGGGGTCGCGCAGATCCGCCAGGAACGCATCCACGCGCAGGCCGGCGCTGCGCAGGCGGGTAGCCTGCTGGTCCAGTTCCCGGCCCAATACGTCAACCATCGCGATCTGCGCGCCGGCTTGCGCCAGATATTCCGTAAACGCCAGGCCCAGCCCGCGAGCCGCGCCCGTCACTAGAATGCGGCGGCCGTCCAACGAGAGCGGGGGCAAGCTGTGAGTGTTGGCCTCAGACATGTGCGGCCTGCGCGTTTGCTTGAGCGTTTGGCAGACCTTCGACCTGCGCTTCGGCCTGCGCTTCCGCCTGCACTTCGGCCTCGGCGCGCCGCTGCAGGATGCGCCGCACGCGCGTGATGCCGACGTCATGCTGATAAAGAGTCTCGTGCTTGCGCGCGTCGGGCGCCATGCTTTCCAGCACGAGGCGGTCTTGCTCCAGCACTTCCCAATGCAGGCCTTCAAGCCGATTGCGGTACAGAAAGCGCCACACGTCGCGCTGCCAACCCTGCACGCGCCGCGTGCGCCAGAAGAAGACCTGGCAGTGGTTCTCGTCCACGGGGGTGGCGTAACCCACGATGCCGAACTCACCGCCCGGGCCAAATCGCTTCTTGTAGGGGATGGACAGGCGCAGCCACATCGAATCGGTTTCGCCGAACTCGACCCAGTCGAAGTTCACGCCCGACTGATTGCTCTTTTCGAAGATCAGGCCCGTGTCGGTTTCGCGGATGGCCATCTGCGCCTGCTTGTCGCCTTCGGCCATCGAATGCGACGCCGCGTGCAGGTAGGCGCCGTGCATCGGGTCCATGACGTTGTCGATGGCATAGCGGTAATTGCAGGCCCATTGCGCGGTACACAAAAAGTGCGCGTGCTCGGGGCAGTCCAGTTCGTCCGGCAGGCTGAGCGCCGGCGCCGGCCCCTGGCCGAACCACAGGAATACCGCCCCCGCCGCCACGCGCACGGGGTAGGACTTCACACAGCTACGGCCTTCCAGCGGGCACTGGCTGACGGCCGGCACGCTTTTGACCTGGCCATCGCCCCCCACTTCCACGCCGTGATACCAGCACGCCACGCGGTCACCCAGGTTCCAGCCCATGGACAGGCGTGCGCCACGGTGCGGGCAGCGGTCTTCCAGCGCGCGGACGTTGCCTTGCGTGTCGCGCCACAGCACGATGTTCTGGCCCAGGCGCGTGATGCCCAGCGGCGCGCCGCCCACGGCCCATTGCGCGGCGACCGGATACCAGTAATTGCGCAGGCCCTGATTCAGGCGGTTTTCTATCCGTTGCGATGTCATGGTCAACAACCCCTTAAATAGGAGGGATGGCGGCGGAGCGAGCCCTGCCCGCGAAGTGAGGTCAAGCGCCAAGCCGGCGCATTTCTTCCAGAAAGCCCGCTTCGGTCCAGGGCTCGCCGTCCGGCGCGCGCAGGGCCAGGGCATTGAGGCTTGCGACGACGTCCGCGGGCGTCTCGGCGCCACCGTCGAAGGCCGCTTCCAGGGCGTCTCCCAGCGCGTTTTCGTAGGCGGTCGGTGCCAGGGCGCGGGTTTGCCATATCTGGTTCGGCGCGGAGCCCGGACGCTCAATCTCGCCCTTGCCGGCGGCATGCTCGATATCCGGCGGCGCCCAGGGCTTGAGGTGCGGATTGAAGGACAGCGGAGCGGCGAGCGGCGGGGGCAATGACATGGCGTTCTCCGATGACAATAAGGTTATTTTGTCTCATATATAAAACAACGTTTTCTATATGGACGAATTATCGCCACCAATGCCCGACCCGGCATCCGGGATATCCCTAGACGCGATGCTTTTCAGACATGTACGAGTCGACCCCGTTTGCGCATGAGCTGCGGTACTCTGTCGTCGCCAATTTTTGGAATACCGCCCTGGAGCACGAATTGACCGACCTCGACACCAGCGAGACCCCGTCCGACCGCTATGCCGTTCCCGCGCTGGAGCGCGGCCTGCTGCTGCTTTGCGAGTTCAGCAGGAACGACAGAACGTTGACGGCGCCCGAACTGGCCCGGCGGCTGTCGATTCCGCGTTCCACCGTGTTTCGCCTGCTGACCACGCTGGAGCGCATGGGTTTCGTGCGCAAGGTGGAATCGGGCACCGCGTACCGGCTGGACATGGGCGTGTTGCGCCTGGGCTTCGAATATCTGGCGTCGCTGGAACTGACCGAGCTGGGCGGTCCGCTGCTGGAGAAGCTGCGCGATGCAACCGGCCTGCCGTCCAACCTGGTGGTGCGCGACGGGCAGTCGGTGGTAGTGGTGGCCAAGTCTTCCGCGCCCACGCCGTTTGTCAGCACGGTGTACGTGGGCACGCGCCTGCCCGCGCATTCCACGTCATTGGGACGCGCGCTGCTCTGTGATCTGACGCTGGACGAACTGCGCGCTCTGTATCCGGAAACACCGCTCCAGGGCTTTACGCCGCGCACCCCGGCCACGGTGGAAGCGCTGCATGACATGCTGCGGCAGGACGCCGCGCGGGGTTATGTGCAAGACACCGGGTTCTTTGAAGCCGCCATCGCGAGCGTGGTCGCACCTGTGCGCGATCAGAGCGGCCGCATTGCCGCCGCCATCGGCGTGACGATTCCCGCCGCGCAGTTGGAAAGCGGCAGCCTGGACCAGGACGCCATCGTGGCCGCCGTGCGGCAAAGCGCGGCGGCCTTGTCGGGCTTGCTGGATCACGCGCCGGGCTGATCGGCGACCCGCAGGTTCACGGATCGGCGACCGGGCGCCTGCTTCATGCCCTGCTCGTGACCCGGCGTGGCTTACACGGCCGGTGCGCGGGCCTTCTCCGACATCCGACCGTACGAAATCAACATCGAGGCCAGTGCCTGCGCGGCCGGCGCCAAGGGCACCGCCGCGCGCTGCACCACGCACAGATCGGAATACGGAATCGGCTCGGCGATGTCCAGGGCCGATAACTTGTATTCGAAGCCGCTTTGCTGCAAGACGAATTCGGGCCCCAGGAACAGGAAGTCCGAACTCGTGATCAGGTTCAGCGTGTCCAGCAAGGACTCCACCGAGATCGCGATGTTTGGCTCGGGCAAGCCGTTCAGCTTGAACCAGTCGCCCAGGCGGTTCGACGGCGTGCCTTCCTCGCCCAAGCGGGCGGTATTCACCCAGTCGCTGCCCACCAGTTCCCGAATCGACGTTGCCGGCCTGAGCGGGTGCCCCTTGCGGCACAGGATGCGCGGCCGGGAGGCGGTGAGCCGATCACTGCGCAAGTCCGTCATGTCGCTGCGCTTGGACACCAAGGTCACGGCGAAGTCCAGCCTGCCTTCGCGTATGCCCGACAGCAAGGTTGTGGACGGCCCGCTGGCCACATGCACGCTGACGGCGGGATGCTGGTCACGCAACTGCGCAATGCACTGGGGCAGGAAGCGCGCGAACGCCTCGGATGACGCGCCGACATTCAGGCGCCCGCTCAACTGTCCTCGCAAGGACTGAAAGTCCTGCTCTGCGCGCTCGCATTCGCCCAGGATGATGCGGGCGCGCGCCAGCAAGGTATTGCCGTGATTGGTCAGCACGATGCCGCTATTGGCGCGCACGAACAGCGACGCGCCCAGGCTTTGCTCCAGCCGGCGAACCTGTTTGGTCAGCCCGCTTTGCGCTACATCCAGCGAACGGGCTCCCGCCCGAATGCTGCCGTGCTCGACGACGGCCAGGAAGGCCTTGAGTTGGTCCAGAGTCATAGCGTTTACGCCGAAAACCTTTGGTTATCGTGATGGCTTTTTTTGCATCTTACGCCATCCCCCTCGGCTTCCTACACTGGCCTCACCGATTCTTGATCACGACCCTAATCTGGTGAGACGACCTTGAGCAAAGACCTATTTTCGCGCGGCGAAGAAATCCGTAACGAAGTCCTGGGCGCAGCCTATGTGAGCAATTCTGCTGCCGCCACCGATGCATTCAGCGAACCGATGCGCGCCTTCGCCATCCGCAACCTGTGGGGCGACATCTGGGACCGCCCGGGCCTTGACCGCCGCGCCCGCAGCCTGGTCAACCTGGGCATGCTGGCCGCGCTGAACCGCCCAAACGAACTGAAGATCCATATCCGAGGCGCGCTGAACAACGGCCTGACCCGTGAGGAAATCGGCGAAGTCTTCCTGCAATCCGCGCTGTACTGCGGCGTGCCCACCGGCAGCGAATGCACACGCATCGCCAAGCAGTTGTTCGCCGAACTCGACGCCGAAGCGGCCAAGCCGTGACCCGCGTGTCCGCTATTCCAAAGGTGGCGACCGTGAAGCCTTATTCAGAAATCGTCCAACAACTGCTGGCGCAGTTGCTCGGCCCGGATCCGAAGATCGGGTCGTATGTCCATGGCGCCCTGCTGGCGGGCGATGGCGAGCCCATCATCATCACCAACCCCGCCGACGAAACCACGCTGTTCCGCTACGCCGACGCCAGCCCGCCGCAGGTGGACGCGGCCTTGCAAAGCAGCCAGTCGGGCTTTCTGGCCTGGGCCGCGCTATCCGCCCAGCGTCGTGGCGAACTGCTGATGGCGCTGTCGCAGGCAGCGAACCAGGTTGCCGACCCGCTGGCGCGTCTGGAAGCCGCCAGCACCGGCAAAGCCATCAAGGGTTGCCGGGCGCAATTGACGGCCGTTGCCGAGACGTTTCGCTATTACGCGGGCTGGACCGACAAGTTCGGCGGCAATGTGGTGCCGGTGCCGGGCGGCCAGTTGAACTACACGCTGCGCGAACCGCTGGGCGTGGTGTTTGCCATCATGCCGTGGAATTCGCCCCTGTACCTGGCTGCATGGAACATTGCGCCGGCCCTGGCAACGGGCAACGCCGTCCTGATCAAGCCCTCGGAGCTGACACCCTTGTCGTCGCTGGTGCTGGCCCATCTGGCGGTGCAGGTCGGCTTTCCGCCCGGGGTGATCAATGTGCTCAACGGGCTGGGGCAAACGATAGGCGAGCCCGTCATTGCGCATGACCACATCAAGAAGATCGTCTTCGTAGGGTCGGCGGGCACGGGCCGCAAGGTCAACACGCAAGCCGCCAAGCGGCCGATTTCCTGCCTGCTGGAGCTGGGCGGTAAATCGGCAAACATCGTGTTCCAGGACGCCGACCGCAAGGCGGCGGTGAACGCCGCCGTGGTGGCGGCTTTTGCGAACACCGGGCAAAACTGCGCGGCCGGCTCGCGCTTGCTGGTGCAACGGCCGATCTACGACGACGTCGTGGCCGAACTCGCGCAGGCCGCCAGGCAATACAAGATTGGCGCGCCCCTGGATGAATCCGCCGACAGCGGCCCGATCAACAACCTGGCGCAACTGAACCGCATTGAATCCCTGATTGCCGTGGGCCTGGCTGAAGGCGCGCAATGCGTGGCGGGCGGCAAGGTGGCGGCGCGCGGCCAAGGCTACTACGTTGAACCCACGGTGTTGAAGGGCGTGGCCAACACCATGCGTATCGCGCGCGAAGAAATATTTGGCCCCGTAGTCGTCGCCATCCCCTTCGACACCGAAGAAGAAGCCATCGCCATCGCCAACGACAGCGAGTTCGGCCTGGCGGGCGCCGTGTGGACCCGCGACATCGCCCGCGCCCATCGCGTCGCGGCGGGCGTCAGGGCTGGCATTTTCTGGATCAACATGTACCGCGACATGCATGTCTCGACGCCCTTCGGCGGCTATGGCAGCAGCGGCTACGGGCGTGGAAGCGGCGTCGAGGCCTTGTACGAATACACCCAGACAAAAAGCGTCTGGATCCCCATCGGCGCGGGCGCTTGAGCAGCCTGGCCGACCCCTTACTCAGAGAACTCGCATCATGTCGGACATCAAAGCAATTGGCGTTATCGGATTAGGAAAAATGGGGCGCGGCATGGCTGCGTCGCTCAAGCGCGCGGGCTTTCAGGTCACGGGGCTGGACGCCAACCCCGAGCAGGCCGCCCACGTGGCCCGCGAAGAAGGCATCAACGCCGCCGGCACGCTGGCGCAACTGCTGGCGGACGTGCAAGCCGTGGTGCTGTCCCTGCCCAACTCGGCCATCGTGCGCAGCCTGGTCGAAGGCGAGCACGGCATCGCCGCCCTGGCGCCCGCCGGCCTGCTGTTGATCGACACCACCACGGCCGACCCCACCGTCACCCAGGCGTTGGCTGTCGCCCTGCGGGCGCGCGGCGTCAGGTTCGTGGACGCGCCGGTCAGTGGCGGCCCGCGTGGGGCGCAAAGCGGCGAGCTGACGATGTTCATCGGCGGCGCGCCCGCGGACATCAGCGCCGCCGAACCGGTGCTGTCCGCGCTCGGAACCAAACGGTATGTGATTGGCCAGGTGGGCGCGGGGCATATCGCCAAGCTCATCAACAACCTGCTGGTCGCGTCGCACCTGCTGACCGCCAGCGAGGCCTTCAAGATTGCCGAAGCCGCCGGGGTGAACACCACGCAATTGATCGAAGCCGTCAACGCGGGCTCGGGCCGTAGCGGCGTCACGCTCTACAACTATCCCAGCCGCATTCTGAACAAGGGCTTTGATTCCGGCTTCACCATGCAACTGATGCGCAAGGATGTGCGACTGGCCATCGACATGATGGCGCAGGCGGGCCTGACCCTGCCCATCAGCAGCGAAGTCGGCGCGGTGTGGGCCGCCAGCGCCGCCAGCATCGACGACGCCGAAGATTTCAACCGCATCGTCGAACTGGACACGAACAACGTGGACACCAAAAACGCCATCGCCTACGGCTGACACCTATCCTGCCGACCGGACCGAAGGTGCAAAGACGCCTCGGTCCGGGCGTCATTGTCATCACCAGCAGCAACCTATCAAGGTATCAAGGGGAAAACATGAAGATCAAAGCATTGGCATTGAGCCTGGGGCTGGCGCTATCCACGGGGCTGTGCCTGAACCCGGCCCAGGCCGCCTATCCGGAAAAGCCCATTCGGCTGGTCGTGCCCTTTCCAGCAGGCGGCACGGTCGACACCGTCGCCCGCATCCTGGTGCAGGGGCTGGGAGAAAGACTGGGTCAGCAGGTCGTTGTGGATTACAAGGCGGGCGCGGCCACCATCATCGGCGCGGAATCCGTGGCCAAGTCCGAGCCGGACGGCTACACACTGCTGCTGGGCACGGCGACCACGTTTTCCGTGAACCCGATCCTGTACAAGAAGCTGCCCTATAACGAGGAAACCAGTTTCACGCCCTTGGGCATCATCGGTTCCACGGGTCTGGTGCTGCTGGCCAATGAAAAGGAAAAGGCCTCGACCCTGCCCCAACTGATCAAGAACATCCAGGCCGCCCCCGGCACGTATTCCTATGGATCGCACGGCAACGGCACCACCGTTCATTTTGCCGGCGAAATGTTGTGGTCCACGGCAGGCGTCAACGTCATGCATGTGCCCTACAAAGGCAGCGCGCCGGCCATCACCGACTTGATGGGCGGCCAGATTCCGCTAAGTTTCGACGCCATTCCCGCCGCTGCGTCCGCCTTGAAAAGCGGCCGCATCAAAGCCATTGCGGTCACCACCGAAAAGCGCTCTCCGATGATGCCTGACGTGCCGACCATCGCGGAAAGTGGCTACCCCGGGTTCAAGATGGACTCCTGGTTCGCCGTGGTCGGCCCCAAGGGGTTGCCCGCCGATGTACAGAAAAAGCTGGAGCAGGCCTTGGCGGATACGTTGGCCGACAAGACGACCTCGGACAAACTGCTGGCCGCCGGTATCCAACCCGGCTTCGAGTCCAGCAGCTACTACGCACAGCGGGTCAAGGCAGACATCGCGAAGCTGCGCCCGATCGCCACCGCCAACAACATCCAGCAAAACTGAACCTGCGCCCGGGCCATCGCAGCACCCTGGCCGTCACGCCAGATCTGGCAACCCGGGCAGCAGCTTGTCCAGCGTGATGGGATAGTCGCGCACGCGCACGCCGGTGGCGTTGTAGACCGCGTTGGCGATGGCTGCGCCCACGCCGCACAGGCCCAGCTCGCCGACCCCCTTGGCCTTCATCGGCGACGAGATCGGGTCGGTTTCGTCCAGGAATATGACTTCCTGACTGGGGATGTCGGCATGCACGGGGACCTCGTAGCTGGCAAGGTCATGGTTCACGAAATAGCCGACGCGATCATCCACCGCCAATTCCTCCATCAGCGCCGCGCCCACGCCCATCGTCATGGCGCCTATCACCTGGCTGCGCGCGGTCTTGGGGTTCAGGATGCGCCCCGCCGCGCACACGGCCAACATACGGCGGATGCGCGTTTCGCCGGTGGCGGCGTCCACCGCCACTTCGACAAAGTGCGCGCCGAAGGTGGACTGCTGGAACTTCTTGTCCAGGTCGCCAAATTCAAGGACGTCTTCGGCCACCAGCTCGCCGCCCGACGCCGCATCGCGCAGCGTGGCGGTGCGGCCGGAGGCCTCGGTCACCGACCCGCCCGCGAACACCGCACCGTCGATGGCAAACCCCAGCCGTTGCAGGATGGCGGCGCGCAGCTTGTCGCAGGCCGCGTACACGCCGGCCGTGGAACTGTTGGCGCCCCACTGGCCGCCCGAGCCCGCCGACACGGGGAACGATGAATCCCCCAGCCGCACGATGACTTTCGCCAGCGGCACGCCCAGCATTTCCGCGGCGGTCTGCGCAATGACGGTGTAGCTGCCGGTGCCGATGTCGGTCATGTCGGTTTCCACGATGACCTGGCCAGCTGCGTCCAGCCGCACGCGCGCGGCCGATTTCATCACCAGGTTATTGCGAAACGCCGCCGCCACGCCCATGCCCACCAGCCAGCGGCCTTCACGCCGCGCGCCCGGCCGCTCGCTTCGGTCGGCCCACCCGAAGTGGTCCGCCCCCACACGCAGGCATTCAATCAGGCGCCGTTGCGAGAACGGGCGTTCGGGCTTGGCGGGGTCCACCTGCGTGTCGTTGCGCACACGAAATTCCACCGGGTCCACGCCCGCGGCCTCGGCCATTTCGTCCACCGCGATCTCCAGCACCATCAGGCCTGGCGCTTCGCCAGGGGCGCGCATCGCGTTGCCTTCGGGCAGGTCCAGCTCCATCAGGTTCAGCGCGGTCAGCCGGTTGGCGCCGGCATAGAGCAGGCGCGTCTGCTGCACGGCTTCTTCGGGACCGCCGCCGGGCAAATCGCCTGACCAGCTTTCATGGCCGATGGCCGTGATCTTGCCGTCTTGGGTGGTGCCGATGCGCACCCGTTGGATCGTTGCCGGGCGGTGCGTGGTGTTGTTGGCGATCAAGGGTCGCTGCAATGCCACCTTCACCGGCCGCCGCGCCGCGCGCGCGCCCAACGCCGCCAGCAAGGCGTCCGCCCGCACGAACAGCTTGCCGCCAAAGCCGCCGCCAATGTAGGGCGAGATCAGCCGCACTTTTTCGCGCGGGATTCCCAGCGTGCGGGCCACGTCGCTGCGCCCCCAGTCGATCATCTGATTCGACGTCCACAAGGTCAGCGAATCGCCCTCCCAAGCCGCCATGGACGCATGCGGTTCCATCATGCAGTGGGATTGATCCGGCGTGGTGTAAAGGTGGTCGATCTTCACCGGGGCTTGTGCAAAGGCGCTTTCAAAATCGCCGACGCGGTCTTCGCGCGGGTTTTTCTTGCCGTCGGTATTGCCGGCCTTGCCGCCCGATTCCTTTTCCGCCGCCAGGTCGAACGCGCCGGGCGCACGTTCATACTGCACCCGAATCAAGCGACTGGCGGCGCGCGCCTGCTCCAGGTTGTCGGCCACGACCAGAGCGATGGCCTGGTGATAGTGCTGGATGTCAGGCCCGCCCAACAACACGGCGGTGTTCATCTTGCCCTTGCCCAGCTTGCCGGCGTTTTGCGCGGTAACCACCGCCAGCACACCGGGCGCGCGACGCGCGGCCTCGATGTCCATGCTGCTGATGCGGCCCTTCGCAATGGCCGCCCCCAGCACGTAGCCCACGGCTGCCTGCGGCGCGGCCTCATGCTGTTCATAGGCGTAGGGCGCCTTGCCCGTGGTCTTCAAGGGGCCGTCGATGCGGTCGACGGCATGGCCCACGACCTTCAATTGATCGATGGGATTTTGGGTGGCGGGAGTATCGAATTTCATCGCGTCAGGCCCTCGCTTGCGCCAACACTGCACTTAGGGTTCTTGCCGCCAGCGTCAGCTTGAACGCGTTCTCGGCGGTGGGCCGGGCGTCGGCCAGCAGGCGGTCGGCCACCGCGCGGGCGCCTTGCGGCATGGCCGCGTCGGCCGCGTTCACGCGCCACGGTTGTGGCGCCACGCCGCCCATCGCCACGCGGCCGCTGCCGTCTTCCTGCACCACCGCAGCGACGGACACCAGCGCGAAGGCGAACGAGGCCCGATCGCGCACCTTGCGGTACACATGGACGCCGCCCACCGGCTTGGGCAGGTTCACCGAAGTGATCAGTTCGCCGGGTTCCAGGTTGTTCTCGATGTGCGGCGTGTTCCCGGGCAGGCGATAAAAATCCGCGATTGGAATCACGCGCGTGGCGCCGTCGGGGCGCACCGTTTCCACCTGCGCGTCCAACAAGCGCATTGCCACCGCCATGTCGCTGGGATGCGTGGCGATACAGGCCTCGCTGGCGCCGATCACGGCCAACTGGCGCGTCACGCCGCCCATGGCCGAACAACCGGTGCCGGGTGCGCGCTTATTACAGGGCATGTTGGTGTCGTAGAAGTACGGGCAGCGCGTGCGTTGCAGCAGATTGCCGGCGGTGGTGGCGCGGTTGCGGATCTGTCCGGAAGCGCCCGCCAGAATGGCGCGCGACAGCACCGCGTAATCGCGCCGCACCCGCTCGTCCGCAGCCAGGTCGGTGTTGCGCACCAGGCTGCCCACGCGCAAGCCGCCGTCCGGCGTTTCTGAAATCTGGTCCAGGCCCAAGCCGTTCACGTCGATCAGATGCGTGGGGGTTTCCACTTCCAGTTTCATCAGGTCCAGCAGGTTCGTGCCGCCCGCAATGAAGCGTGCGCCGCGCACCTGGGCGGCGCTGGCGGCGGCGTCGGCGGGGGTGCGGGCGCGCTCGTAGGTAAAGGGCCTCATGCTTTGCTCCCCGCCACCTCGGTGATGGCATCGACGATGTTCGAATATGCGCCGCAGCGGCAGATATTGCCGCTCATGCGTTCGCGGATTTCCTCAGCGCTCAGGAGCGGGCGCTCGGTCAGGCTGGCGCTGACGTGGCTGGGCACGCCTTGCGATACCTCTTCCAGCATGGCCACCGCCGAACAGATCTGGCCGGGCGTACAGTAACCACACTGGTAGCCGTCATGCTTGACGAAGGCGGCCTGCAGCGGGTGCAGCGCGGTGGGCGTGCCCAGCCCTTCGATGGTGGTGATCTCGGCCCCGTCATGCATGACGGCCAGCGTCAAACAGGAATTGACGCGCCGCCCGTCCAGCATCACCGTACAGGCGCCGCACTGGCCGTGGTCACAGCCCTTCTTGGTGCCGGTCAGGTGCAGGTGTTCGCGCAGCGCGTCCAGCAGCGTCGTGCGCATGTCCAGCGACACCTCGCGCGCCGCGCCATTGACGCGCAAGGTCACGGTAGCGGACATGGCTTGCATGCCGGCCTGCGTGGCCTGCTGGGCGGCGGCCAAAGATGGCGTGGCCATCGCGGTGGCAGAGACGGCGCCTGCCTTGAGCAGGTTGCGCCGGGTGATCTTGATGGCAAGCGAATTTTCCAAGGCAGCCTCTTTGTCTAGTCGGCAACGCGGACCACGCCGCGCTCCAGGTCGTCGGCCAGCAATCCGCATTCCTGTAGCGCATGGGTGCTGGGCGGGGTGGTGTGCCGGATGCGCTCTTGCGTCAATTCGGCCAGGATGGATACCGCGATTTCCGGTGGCGTGCGGCTGCCGATGGGCAGGCCCACCGGCCCGCGCAGGCGCGCCACCTGCGTTTCTGTAAAGCCAAAATGTTCAAGCAGTCGCTGGCGGCGCTGCTCGTTGGTGCGCCGCGAACCCAGCGCGCCCACGAAGAATGCTTGCGACGGCAGCGCTTCCAGCAGCGCCATATCGTCCAGCTTGGGGTCATGCGCCAGCACGATGATCGCCGTGCGTATGTCCGGGGTGATGGCCGTGACGGTATCGTCGGGCATCGTCGTCAACAGCCGCGTGCCTGGCACATTCCACGACGCGGCGTACTCCTCGCGCGGGTCGCACACGATCACTTCAAAACCCAAGGCCATCGCCATGGGCGCGATGTAGCGCGCGATGTCGCCCGCGCCCACCAGCAACAGACGCCATTGCGGTCCGTGCAGCGTGGTCAGCGTTTTGCCGTCCCAGTGGAATTGATCGCCCGGCCGGGCAGGCGCCAAGGCCGCCGCTCCGGCATCCAGGCTGAGGGTTCGCTTGACCAGTTCACCCTTGCCCAACTGTGCGGCCAGGCCTTGCAGCAGCGCAGCCTCGGGGTTCGGTTCGATCAGCAATTCCAGGATGCCGCCACAAGGCAGGCCGAAGTTCAACGCTTCGTCGCGAGTGGCGCCGTAGGTCAGGGCGTAAGGGAGTGGCCGCCAGAGTTCGCCGCGCCGCATCTTGTCGATCAGGTCGTCTTCGATACAGCCGCCCGAGACTGACCCCGCGATGCGACCATCGTCACGCACCGCCAGCCAGGATCCGCGCGGCCGGGGCGAGGCGCCCCAGGTGTTGGCAACGGTGGCCAGGATGAATCGGTGGCCCTGATGACGCCAGCGCTCGATTGCGGCTAAAACCTGCAAATCCAGGCTTTCCATGATCATGCCCTCCAGATATCGAACTCACTGTAGCAGCGCGCCACCCGACAAGAAAAGAGGCAAAATCCGCATACTCTGATGAGTAATACTCACCAACGGATCGGTGCGCCGATGCGCCGGTGCGCCGATGCGCTGGTGCGCTGGTGCGCGATGCTTCAATACACCAACCCGCCAAGGCGCAAACCCAGCAAGTCCCATGCCCAGCCCCGTACCCCACAGCCCCCCTTCACTGCCCCCTTCCCCTGCCTCGCCCCACTGCGTGGGCGTGCTGCTGGCGGCGGGCCACGGGCGGCGCTATGCCGCCGCCGCGCCGGGCCAGGACAAGCTGTTGGTGCTGCTGAGCGATGGCACACCCGTTGCCGTGGCATGCGCCCGTGCCCTGCGGCAAGCCACGGCGCGCACCATTGCGGTGCTACGCGCAGACCAAACGGCGCTGCGGGCCTTGCTGGAATCGGAGGGATGCGAACTTGTGGTGGTGAAGGCAGACGCAAATGGCATGGGCGACAGCCTGGCCACGGCCGCTCGCCACTTGATGCAAGAGGCGCAAGGGGAGCAAGGCGCGCAGGGGGTTCAAGGGGCGCAATCAACGCAAGACATGCAAGCCCAGCACCACCCGGCCGAGTCCGCCTGCCTGATCGCCTTGGCTGACATGCCGTGGTTGCGCGCCGATACCTGTTTGCAGGTGGCTGCCGCAACACGGCGGCACCTCATCGTGGCGCCCACGTGGCAGGGGCGCCGTGGGCATCCCGTTGCGTTCGCCCGCGACCTGTGGCCGGAGCTTGCCGCGCTATCGGGCGATGTGGGCGCGCGCAACGTGCTGATGCGCCATCCGGTTCACGAACTGGCGGTGGACGACCCGGGCGTGCTGGCGGATGTGGACGCGCCAGGGGACTTGGCGTCCAAGCCTTGACGCGCGGCTTGGATTGCGTGTCAGGCACGCCTTACTGCATCCGTCACCGCATCCTCCATCGCTTCCCTGATTGCGTCTGCCATGTCGACCGCTACGGCTTGTCCGCAATCCCCGCGTCACGGATGATTTTCGTCCAGCGCGTTTCTTCCTGCTGCACGTATTCACCCAGCGCCGCTGGCGTGCCCACGTCGGCGACCAGCCCTTCCAGTTCCAGCGCCGCCTGGAAATCTGCTTTGCCCGACACCTTCTTGATCGCCGCGTTGAGCTGGTCGATGACAGCCTGCGGCGTGCCCTGCGGCACGAAGACGCCGTACCAGCTATCCACGAAGTAACCGGCTTCGCCCGCTTCCGCCACGCTGGGCACACCCGGATACGCGGGCGATCGGTCTTTGGTGGTGACCGCAAGCGCGCGCAATTGCCCATTCTTGATCTGGCCGCTGACGCTGGCGGAAGTTGAGAAGATCATGTCGATCTGCCCGCCTATCAGGTCATTGATGGCCGGCCCCGCGCCCTTGTAGGGCACGTGCAGGATGTCGACCTTGCCCAGGCTCTTGAACAATTCCCCCGCCAGGTGCGCCGACGTGCCGTTGCCGTAGGAGCCGAACGTCAGCTTGCCCGGATGGGCGCGCGCGTAGGTCAAGAGGTCCTGCACGCTTTTGAATGGGGACTTGGGCGACACCACCAGCACATTGGGCGACTTGCCGATCATCGCCACCGGCGCGAACGCGGCCTCGGTATCGTAGGGCAGTTTCTTGTGGATGGCCGGGTTGACCGCATGGGCGAACGTCGCCATCAACAGCGAGTAGCCATCGGGCGGGCTCTTGGCCACGTTTTCCGTGCCGATGATGGTGCTGCCGCCCGGCCGGTTTTCCACGATGACGGATTCGCCTAGCTCGTCGGTCAAGCCCTTGGCGAGCTGGCGCGCAACGATGTCGGTGCCGCCGCCCGGGGTGAACGGCACCACGATGCGCAGCGGCCGATCCGGAAACGCCGCGTGCGCCTGCGGTGCGCAAAGGCTAGCCATCGTCAGCGCGGTGGCCGCCAGGGCCTTGGCGGAAAGCCATGCAAATTGCTGGGTCTTCATTCTGGTCTCCTGATATTGTCTTGCGCCGATCTGATGCGGCGCCTCTGCAAAAAATGGGCGGCCGGATGGCCATGCCCGGTCAGTCCTTCAACACCACCACGCCGTCGGCCGCGCAGACGCCCTGCCCCAAGGGCTTGACGAACAAGGGGTTGATCTCGGCTTCGATCAAGTGCGCCTGCAAGGCGGTGGCCATGCGCGCGAACGCCAGCACCGCCTGAATCAACGCGGGCACATCGGCTTTGGGGCGGCCGCGATAGCCGTCCAGCAAGGGCCAGGTCTTCAGGCGTTGCAAGGCGGCAAGCACCGCGTCTTCCGTCAAGGCCGCGCCATCTTCCGGCAGCAGCAGCAAGGTCGTGTCGCGCACCAACTCGGCCACCACCCCGCCCATGCCCAACAGCAACGCTGTACCGACCGTGTCGTGATGCAGGCCGACGATGACCTCGGCGGCGCCCGTCACCATCTCTTGCACCAGGAAGGCCTGGGGCGGTTGCCCGGTGTGCCGCTGCACGTCTTGCGTCATCTGCCGCAGGCGCTCTGCGATGTCTTCGGGCGCCACGTTGACCGCCACGCCGCCCACATCGCTTTTGTGGGTGATGTCGCGCGACAGCAGCTTGAGCACGACGCGCGGCCCCAAGGTGTCGGCGGCGCTGCTTGCCTGGGCGTCGGACGTGACCGTGATTTCGCGCACGCCGGGAATGCCGAAGCGGGCGAACAGCGCCTTGGCCTGGGCCTCGTCCAGCGAACCCCGCTCCGCGCAGGGGATCGATTCAGTCGCCGTGGATGGCACGTGCACCGGCGAGTAACGTTTCTTTCCCTCCTGCACGCGCCACATGGCCGAGAGCGCCGCGCCGATGCTCTCGGGCGCAGGGAACGCGGGGATGCCGTAGTGGCTAAGCACTTCGGCCGCGCGCGGCGCGTGCGGGCTGATGAAGGCCATCAAGGGCTTGCTGCTCAGCGCAAGCGAATCGCGCAGCGCGTTGGCCATCAGTTCAGGCTGCGCCACGCCTGACGAACCCACCACCACCACCAGCGCATCGTATTGATCGCTTTCCAGCACGATGCGGATGGCGTTGCGCAGCAGGTCCGGCTGCAAGCCGGCCAGGGTCACGTCGATGGGGTTGCGGTCCAGCGCGGCGTGGTCGCCGGTTTGCAGCGCCCGCAAAGCGGCGCCGGTGGGCGCGTCGGGCGCGGGCAGTTCAAAGCCCGCCACGCCCAGGCTGTCGGCCACCAGCGTGCCCGCTCCGCCCGTTGACGTCAGCACCGCCACGCGCCGACCACCCAGCTTGCGTTCGCTGGCCAGCGCGGCGGGAATATCCAGCAGGTCTGCAAACGTCTGCGCGCGGATGATGCCCGCGTCGTCGAACAGCGCGTCGTACATGGCGTCCGCGCCCGCCAGCGCACCCGTGTGCGACGCGGCGGCCTGGGCGCCGGATTCCGAGCGGCCGATCTTGAACGCCACGATCGGCTTGCCCGCCGCGGCGGCCTTGCGCGCGGCGGCGCGGAAGGTCTTGGGGTTGCGGATGCTTTCCACATACAGCGCGATGACGCGCGTGGCGGGGTCGTCCACCAGCGCGTCGACAAAATCGGCCAGGTCCAGGTCGACCTCGTTGCTGGTGGAGATCAGCTTGGACAAGCCGATGCCGCGCGCTGCCGCACGCGACAGCAGCGCGCCCAGGATGCCGCCGCTTTGCGACACCAGGCCGACCACGCCGCTGTGCAGATGATCCAGTTCCAACGCGCCGCTGGCCGACAGCGTAATGCGGTCAGTCAGGTTGACCAGGCCTATCGTGTTGGGTCCCAGGATGCGCATGCTGCCCGCCGCTTCACGCAGTTCGCGCTGACGGCGCGCGCCCTCTTCGTCCGTCTCGGCATAGCCGCTGGCCAGCACGATGGCGGCGCCCGTGCCGATATCGGCCAGGTCCCGCACGGCTTGCTGCGTGTGCTGGGCGCTTAGCAGCACGATGGCCACGTCCGGCGCTTCCGGCAAGGCGCGCACATCGGGGTAGCAACGCAGCCCGGCAATCTCGGACGCCTTGGGATTGACGGGATAGATGCGGCCCTGGAAGCCGTGCTTCTGCAAATAGGCCACGGGCCGGCCCGAGGTCTTGGCCGGGTCCGCCGACGCTCCCACCACCGCGACGCTGCGCGGCCGCAGCAGCTTTTGCAGGCCGTTCATTGGCCTTCTCCCGGGGCTTTGTTTGTCTTGGCCTGGGCCGTCTTGGCCCGCGCCGTCTTGGCCTCAGCCATCTTCGCCAGAAACGCCGCCACCGACTCGCGGTGTTCGGTGCTGGTGTAGCAAATGCCCTGCGCCTGGCTGCCCATCGCGAACACTTGGTCCGCCGTCAGCTCGGAACTCTGGTCCAGAATCGACTTGCTGAGCGCCAGCGCCGTGGCCGAGCCTTGCGCCAGTTCGGCCGCCCAAGCCTGCGCCGCGCGCACCTCGTCCCCGGCCGGTGCCAGGCGGTCGGCGATCCCCAAGGCCAAGGCTTCATCGGCCAGCACTTTGCGGCCGGAGTAGATCAGGTCCTTGGCGCGGGCCAGCCCCACGCGGCGCGGCAAAAAGTACATGCCGCCGCCATCCGGAATCAGCCCGCGCGCAATGTAGCTCCAGGTGAATGACGCGGCTTCCGAGGCCACGATGAAGTCGCAGCTTAGGGCCGTGTCAGCGCCCAGCCCGGCGGCCGCGCCGTTGACCGCCGCGATGGTGGGCTTGGGCATGCGATACAGCAGGCTGACCGCATGGTGCACGCGCTGCTGCCGCGACCAGCCATTGAAGGCGACCTCACCCGAGGGCGCGTCCATGCGGCGCTGCATGCCCGAGATGTCGCCGCCCGCGCAGAAGCCCTTGCCTTCGCCGGTCAGCACCAATGCCTTCGTGCCCCGGTCGGCGCTCACCGCCTCCAGCGCGTGGATCAATTCGGCGCGCATGGCGTCGCTGATCGCGTTGCGCTTTTCCGGCCGGTTCAGCGTCAGCGTCGCCACCCCGCCGTCCAATTGCAGTGTGATGAATTCGTAGTCTGCCATCTTGCTTGCTCCGTCCTGGTCGATGGACCAGCCAGTCCCGGTATCGGGTTTTTCTTGGCTGGCGATATCGACACGGTAGGCGCTACAGTTGGCGAAAACACTCACCTATTTCCACCTGGTGGAATTGCTTATGACGACCCGTACATCCAACATTAAGGCCAACATGTCGGCCGACGTTTCAACCGCCGCCCCGCAGCGTTTCGATGGCATCAGCCAGAACCGCTCGCTGGCCCGTGGCCTGGACATCCTGCGCGCGTTCAAGCCCGGCACCGACCTCCTGGGCAATGGCGAGCTAGCCGAACGCACCGGCTTATCGGCGGCAACCGTCAGCCGCTTGACGCAAACCTTGGTGACCAGCGGTTTTCTGGAATACGAACGGGGTGCGCGCGCCTATCGGCTGGCCGCGCCCGTGCTCAGCCTGGGACACGCGATGCGCGCCGCCTCGCCTGTCTTGAAAGCGGCCACGCCGTTCATGCAGGACGTGTCCAACAAGCTCAAGGTCAATATCGGCCTGGCCTGCGCGGACCGCGCGGAAATGGTTTATCTGGAATCCATCCGCTATAACCGCAAGGCCTCGTTGCGCACCATCGTGGCGGGCCAGCGTGTTCCGATTGAACTGACGTCATTGGGCCGCGCTTATCTGGCCACGCTGGATGCCGGGGCGCGCCAGGCGCTGCTTGAAAAAATAATGCAGGGCTATCGCAGCGCGTCGTGGAAACCGATAGGCGCCGAGATCAACAAAGCCATTGAGAAAGTGGCCGCGACGGGGGTTTGCCTGGCGTCCTGGCAACCGGGGGTAGTCGCCATGTCCACGCCCTTGGCCGTGCCGGGGGGGCAAACGCTGGCCTTGAACCTGAGCCTGATTACGGATGACACGGCATCAACGATAGAACGGCAGTATGGCGCGGCGCTGCTGGCCTTGAAAAACAAGATCGTTCATGAGCTGGAATGGCGTGCGCCGGCTGGCTAGCGGATGCTTGATCAAACCCGGCTTGATCAAACCCGGCTTGATCAACTCCGGGTCGATCAACCCCGCACACCGGTCACGGACTTGATGCGGCGGATGCTGGGTAATGGTTCGTCGGTACAGCCGCCTTCAGGGCCACCATGCGGGCCACCCCGACCCGGAATATTCCATTTCAGGAAAACATCTTTTCTGATCAGCACGATTATTCGTGGATGGGCGGGATATTCCACGCAGATTATTTCTTCTCGTATTTTTTGCGATGGCCAGAGCACCAGTAACGAAGCCACATGCACAAGCACTGCCCTATTCAGCATTCCGGATTTACACCTCTACAGGAACGGCGCAGTGTAGAGAGTGATGCGACCCCGGTCTTTAAGAAAGGCAATCAAACCAGACAGAAAGTATCTAACCCATTAAGTATGTCAATTTATTCTGCAATAAACGCGGAAATATAATATGCAAAGATAATGCATCTTAATAAAATCGACTAGCCTGCCGCCGCGCCGAGGGTATTTTTATAGACCTTTCCGTCTTTCATGATCAGCCGCAAATTCTTGGCCGGGTCGCCCAGAAAATCCAGATTGCGTGAGGGGTCCCCATCGGCCACCAGCATATCGGCCAGGGCCCCCGGCGCGATGCGACCCAGCGCGCGCGGATACGGGTTGCGTTCACCGGACAGCCCCAGCAGTTCGCCGTTCACGCCCGTGGCTTGGGCAAGCAGCGTCAGCGGGTCGTAAAAGCGCACCATCTTGGCCAGTTGCCGCCCTTGGCTGGGCGTGTTCTTGGCGTTGAACAAAATGTCCGTGCCCCAGCCTGTCTTGATGCCGTATTTCTGCGCAAGCTCATACGCGTTGACCGTGCCTTCAGAAACACGCTGCTGGCTTGCGCGCCGTTCGGCATCCGGATAGGTGTTGGCGTCTTCGTCTTGCAGAAACGGTTGCAGGCTCCACCACACACCCTCGTCACGCATCATGCGCACGCTGGCGTCGTCGGCCAATTGGCCGTGTTCAATACATTTGACGCCGGACTTGATCGTGCGCTGAATACCCTTGGGTGTGTAGACGTGGGCCATCACATAGGTGTTCCAATCCGCCGCTGCGTCGACCGCGGCGCGCAGTTCAACCTCGGAAAACTGCGTGCTGTCCAAGGGATCGTAAAGCGACGCCACGCCGCCGCCCGCCATGACCTTGATCTGCGAAGCGCCCAACATCAGTTGTTCACGCACCCGGCGCAAGACTTCGTCGGCACCGTCGGCAATCATCGCAACGCCCACGCTTTCCACCAGGCTCAGCGGCGCGTTGGCGGCGCGCGGCACTTCGCTGCGCAAGCGGAAATCACCATGCCCCGCAGTTTGGGAAATCATGGCGCCGCTGGGGTAGATGCGCGGCCCGGGCACCATGCTTTCGTCGATGGCGCGCTTCAAGGCGAATGCGGGGCCACCTGCGTCGCGTATCGTGGTGAAGCCGCGCATCAGCGTGCGTTCGGCTTCTTCGGCGGCCGCGATGTACAGGTAGCCCAAGTCAGCCGTCATCGCCGTGGTTTGCGCAATGGCCGCCAGCATGGAATGCCAATGCACGTCGATCAGCCCGGGCATGACCAGCTTGCCCTGGCAGTCGATGACCCGCGCATCGGCAACGGAGACGCCAGCGGCCGGCAAGTCGGTAATCACATTGCCCTTGATCAACACCTGCACGCCCTCTTGCACCGCCTTGCCCGAGCCATCGAACAGGCGCAGGTTGGTCAGCAGCAAGGGGCGATCCGGCGTGACCGGGTGGCGGTAGATATCCGTCGCGGCACGCGCGCCCATGAACGGCATCGCCATGGCCGCCACGCCGCCCAGGAACTTGCGGCGCGACATGTCCGCCATCACACGCTGGTAGATCAAGCGGCACGCCACGCTGCCGCAATGGCAGGGGCGTCGGCGGTTGAACAAATAAGTCTGGGGGATGTCGCGCTGGACTGCGGTGGAACGGGCCATCGGGTTCTCCTGACATTGAGTGCGCGGCCAAAGGTGGTCCGATGCTACTCAATAAACAGGGGCTTGGCGACAGGATGCAAGCGGCCGATATATGAAGTGAAATAGGAAGGCCTGATGCAATGCCTTCTTGGCCTTGGCGCTTACTGCGCCATCCGGCGCAACCGTTGCAGTTCCGCCTGATTCAAGCGCCGCGCCTCCAGCTCGGCATAGTCGCGTTCGCCGGCATCGTAAGAGCCTTCATGAATGCAGCGGCTGCGCAAGAATTTGCAGTTGTCGCTGACCACCCGTTCGGACGCGGCAGCGGAGGCCGGGGCGGGTTTTGATGACCCGGGAAGTATCGATGAACAACCGGAAACAAGCGTGGCAAGCCCAAGCGCCACGGCAGCCACAGCGGGGCGGCCCAGCATTTGAATCAACATTTTCCTCATCCTTGAATCGCTGCGGTAGCCCCCTTTATAGCAAGCTCGCGCGAGGAAGGTTGTTCCAAATTGCCCCTATGACTCCAAGGTGTGGGACAAACAATAGATAGCCGACCACGCGGCAGCCATGTCCCCCACGCCGCGCAGTTCCTCGGCGTTGAGCACTTCGCCCTCGCAGAGCGTCACGGGGTGGATTTCGTAGCCGTGGACCACATAGATCCAATCCGCGACCCTGTCCATCCCGCCTCGTATCGCTTGCTCGGTGGTCGCGGAAAGGGGCGGCGTCTGCGTCATGAGCAGGTGGGCGCCGGACAACCCGGGGCGCGAGCAGGCCAAGGCCGCATGCGCCGTCAGGTACTCCCTTAACTCGTCTTGCCTGCCTGGGCGCGGCGACAAGCGTATGGTCAGCGCATACCGCGCCAGGCCGCCCCCGGTGCTATCCAGCACCTTGCATTGGCTGCGGATCATGTTGCGGTGCTGCGGCATCAGCTTGGTGGACCAGGGCGTGGGGCGATTGAGCCTGTCCAGGTAGGCGGGAGAACTCAGCGTCTCGTAGGCGTCCAGCTCGTACATGACGAAGAACCCTTCCCCGCCATGCGCGCTGACCCAACGCGACCCGCGCAGGAACCCGGGCACGCGCATGCGCTCCGGGAAGTGCTCGTGCGAGTGCCAGTCCTCGAATTCCGAACGCCAGGCCGGCGCCATGTCCCACCACATCGCGATGGCGGCTTTTCCCAGAAGCGCCATGATCAGCGCTTGGCCCGCAGGGTGGCCAATTCCGTGGTCACTTGCTGCATCACATCGGGGCCTATCTCACCCGCGAATTTTTCCACCACGGGCTTGACCGCTGCGCGCAGTTGGCTGACCTGTTCCGGGGTCAAGCCATTAACCTGCATCCGCTTCTTCAAGTCGTCGATGGCCACGGCTTCCTTGGCCTGCGAGATCTTACGTTCCTGCGCCTTGGCCTCGGCGGCGGCGTCCAGGATGATCTGGCGTTCCGCCTGCGACATGCCGTCCCACGTCTTCTTGCTCATCAGGAAGGGCATGCCGGTATAGATATGGCGCGTCAGCGACAGGTACTTTTGCACCTCGGCGAACTTGGCGGATTGAATGACGCCGACGGGGTTGTCCTGCCCATCGATCGCCTTGGATTCCAGCGCGCCATAGACCTCGCCAAAGGTCATGGGAACCGGATTGGCGCCCAGGGTCTTGAACATGTCGATATACACCGGCGCCGCGATCACCCGGATCTTCAGGCCTTGAAAGTCTTGCACCGTGGCGATCGGGCGCTTGCTGTTGGTCATGTTGCGAAAGCCAAGATCCCAGATGCCCAGCCCGATCAAGCCGTGGTCCGCCAGCCCGCCCAACAGGCGCTGGGCCACGGGGCCATCCGACACCGCATAGGCTTCGCTGGCATCGTTGAACAGGAACGGCAGGTCGAACACCATGAAGCGCTTGTCGATGCCAGCCAGCAGGCCCGTCGCCATCGAGGTGAAGTCCAGCGTGCCGCCCCGCACGGCCGACAGGTTCTGCGGGTCTCCGCCCAGCACGGCGTTCGCGTAGATCGACACCTTCATCTTGCCGCCGCTTTTCTCGGCGACCAGATCCGCGAATTTCTGCGCGCCCTGGCCTAGCGGATGGTCCTGCGCCAGGCTGAATGCGAATTTCAAGGTGCGCGCCTTGATCTCCTGCGCGGCCACGGTGGCGCTCATCGACAGGCACGCCAGCAGCGACGCGGCGGCGGTTACGGCAAAGCGGAACAACGGTTTCCTGGTCTCCATCACAAACCCCTTTATTTGTTGATGTGGGTAACGGGTATTCAGTTGCGGGACATTCGGCTGCGGGGTATTCGGCTGCGAGCATAGGGCATAATTTTGAATGCCGTTCAAAAATTGGCCGAATTCAAATTTTGAATTTGTGGCGCGGCGAACCTCTGGGAGCAAGCGATGAGCGGGGCAATCGAAAAGACACTGGCGTTGCTTGAATACCTGGCGGATCACCCCGACGGCGTGGCCTTGGCCACTGTTGCCGACGACCTGAATCAGTTGCGCAGCGGCTGCCATCGCACCCTGCATGAATTGATCAAGTACGGCTATGTGCGGCAGACGCCGGTGCGGGGGGAATATGCCCTGACGACCAAGCTGGCCTCGATGGGGCTTAGCTTTCTGGGCCGCTCGGGCGTGGTCGATATCGCGCAGCCGGTCATTGACCGCTTGGCCTTGGCCACCGGAGAACTGGTGCGGCTGGCGATCGTGGACGGCAAGCGGCTCACCTTGGTGGCCAAGGCCCAGGGCGCGAAATCCGGGCTGCTCTACGATCCCGACATGGGCATCGACCTGCGCCTGTCTTGCAGCGCCGCAGGCCATGCGTGGCTGATGACGCTGCCGGAAGACCAGGCCATTGCGTATGTCACCGAGCAAGGGCTGGGCAAGCCGCGCGACTTCGGGCCGAATGCGCCGACGTCGATACGTGCCTTGCTGGCCAGCCTGGACGGGCATCGTCGGCGCGGGTACAGCATGCTTCAAGACGTTTATGCGGCAGGGATGAGCGCGATGGCCGCGCCCGTGCGCCGCCCGGGGCATGCCAGCACCGGCATCCTGATTGTGGCCGGCCCGTCGCAGCGGCTGACGCTGAAGGCGATGGAGAAATTCGGGCCTGCCTTGTTGCGCGCCGCCAGCGAGCTGGCGCAGGCCGGAGAGGCGTCGCCGTTGCTTCGCTCGGCCCGCGTGGGCACGTGGGGCAATGGCCCGGTGGGTGACAACGGCAGCGATGACAAGGACGCCGGCCGCGCGCGGTGACTCGTTTCCCCAAGACTGCTTTACCGGTGACTCACTTCCCCGCGTCGTCGCCGGCGTTGCGGCCCTGCATGGGAAAGCGCTTGCGAAACATCGGTGAAGCCAGGCTGGCCAACGCCAGTTCCTCGGTGGCGGCCAACAGGTCGGGGCCCAGTTCCACCATGCGCGCTTCGGTCAGGCGCATGGCGGGGCCGGCAATACTCAGCACGCCGATGGCGTCTTCGCCCTTGCGCTGCACGGGCGCCGCCATGGCGGTCATGCCGGGCGCGAACACTTCATTGATCATCGCGTAGCCGCGCTTGCGCGCCGCGTGCAACATCTTGGTCAGGGCGGCAATCGTGGTGGGCGCATTCGGGCCGTATTCCTCCGGCGACCCGAAACCTTGCCGCGACACCAGATCCAGC
The DNA here is from genome assembly GCF_002812705.1 of Achromobacter spanius. Classification (NCBI taxonomy): domain Bacteria; kingdom Pseudomonadati; phylum Pseudomonadota; class Betaproteobacteria; order Burkholderiales; family Alcaligenaceae; genus Achromobacter; species Achromobacter spanius. Next base: position 5,539,071 of record NZ_CP025030.1, read on the forward strand.
GCCCGTTCATCCGACATCGTCAGCATCCAGGCATGCCCCGACGCGCTGCACGACAGCCTGGCGTCCGATCCCATTTCCGGGTCATAGCGCAAGCCATGGCGCGCGCCTTGCGCTTTGGCAACCCAGGTCAGCCGTTCGTTATCAACGATAGCCAGGCGCACCAGTTCGCCTGAGATATCCGCCAAGCGGTCAACCAGCGGCTGGGCGATATCAACAATGCCCGTCGCGGCCAGATAGCTCAGGCCGATCGAGGCCACACGCGCGGTCAGCGCGTAGTCGCCATGATCGCGAATCTGCCGGACGTAGCCGCAGCGGCAAAGGTCGGTCAGCAGGCGATGGGCCGCGCTTTGGGGGATCTCAAGTTGCTGCGCCAGCGAGGCTAGCGGCACGCCTTCGGGTCTGGAGGATAGGTACTCCATGACGGCAAGCGCGCGTTCGAGGACTCCGGCCATGTCATCTCAACAAGTAATGGGGTGATGGATGATAACCCTAGGTGGAAAACTATTCCACTCGGAATTACATTCCACTACCGAGTCCTGCAAGACATCGAGAACATTCCAATAAAACCAGGAAGGAGACAACGATGAAGAACCCCCTATTCCGTTTGGGCCTGATGGCTGTCCTGTGCACGGCCACCATGACGGCTACCGCGCAAGACATCCAGGAACGAACGATCCGCTTCGGCCACCTGAACAATACCGACCACCCCGTCAGCGCCGGCGTGCAGAAGTTTGCAGAACTGCTTGCCGCCAAAAGCGGCGGCAAGATGAAGGTCAAGGAATTCCCGGCCTCGCAGCTTGGCAATGAAATGCAGCAGCAGTCCGGCCTGCAAGGCGGCGTGCAGGAAATGGCGGCCCCCGCGTCGACGTCGCTGGCGGGCATCGTCAAGGAATTCGGCTTGGTTGACCTGCCCTTCTCGGTCACCGACTTCGGCCAGGCCGACGCGCTGCTGGACGGCCCCTTGGGCAGTGCCCTGATCGCCAAACTGCCCGAGAAAGGCCTGGTTGCGCTGGGCTTCTGGGACTTGGGCTTTCGCAACGTCACCAACTCCAAGCACGCCATTACCAAGCCGGAAGACTTGGCGGGGCTGAAGATCCGCGTCATTCCCAACCCGGTGTTCCTGGACACGTTCAAAGCCTTCAACGCCAACCCGGTGCCCATGCCGTTTGCCGAACTGTACGGCGCGCTGGAAGCCCGGGCGGTGGACGGCCAGGAAAATCCGTACTCGGTGATCCTGTCGAACAAGTTCTACGAAGTGCAGAAGTTCGTCAGCGCGACCAACCACGTCTACGCCGCGAATATCGTGCTGGTCAGCAAGAAGTTCTGGGACAAGCTGTCGCCCACCGAGCAGCGCCTCATGCAAGAGGCCGCCAACGAGGCGCGCAGCTATCAGCGCAAGGTCAGCCGCGAAGCCGCGCAAAAGGCCGTGGCGGAATTGCAGGCCAAGGGCATCCAATACAACACGATCGAGCCAGCGCAAAAGGTCCGCATGCAGCAGGTCGTGAAACCGGTTGTGGCGCACTTCACCGGCAGCTATGACCCCGCCATCGTCAAGCTCTACAACGACGAACTCGCCCGCATCCGCAAGTAAACGCACCGGCTTATCCATCATGAAGATTCTTGTTCTGCACGGCCGGAACCTCAACCTGTTCGGGCGCCGCGAGCCGCACATCTATGGCACCACCACCCTGGCGGAAATCAACCAGCGCCTGAGCGTGCTGGCCGGTGAACTGGGCGTTGAACTGGCCACGCTGCAATCCAACCACGAGGGCGCGCTGATTGACTTCCTGCACGAGAACATCGACGCGGCGCAAGGCGCGTTGGTGAACCCGGCCGGCCTGACCCAACACGGCGTACCGCTGCACGACGCCATCAAGGCCATGCCCTTTCCCACGCTGGAAGTGCATATGTCGAACATCGCGGCGCGCGAGGTGTGGCGGGCGCATTCGATCATCTCGCCCGCCGTGCGCGGCACGGTGCAAGGGTTGGGGCCGCATTCCTACCTGACGGCGCTGCGCGGCCTGGTCGATATCGTTCGGGACGCCAAGGCATGACGCGGTGTGACCCAACTCCGATTCGCGCAGGGGCCGGACCATGGCTTTCATAGACCGATTCATCGGCGCCGTCTGCCGCGTGCTGGAACTGGCCATCGCCCTGCTGCTGGCGGCGATGGTGGTGCTGGTCTTCGGCAACGTGGTCGCGCGCTACGGCTTTAATTCCGGCATCACGCTGTCGGAAGAACTCTCGCGCTGGATGTTCATCTGGCTGACCTTCCTGGGCGCCGTCATCGCCCTGAAGGAACGCGGCCACCTGGGCATGGACATGATCGTGGCCAAGCTGCCCACGGCGGGCAAGAAGATCTGCCTGGTGGTCGGGCAGATCATCATGCTTTACATCGTGGGGCTGATGTTCGAAGGCAGCTGGAAGCAAGCGGTGATCAACGCCGACGTCAGCGCGCCCGTCAGCGGTTTGCCGATGGCGATCGTGTATGCGGCGGGCCTGGTGTTCTCGGCCCTGGCCGGCTTGATCATCGCGGTGGATCTCTACCGTGTCTTGACGGGCAAGCTGCGCAACCAGGACCTGATCATGGTCCAGGAATCCGAAGAGGCCGTGCAGCTAAAGCAGATTCTGGACGACGCCAAGCATGGCGCCACCGGGAGAAGCGCATGACCATCGCCATTTTTATCGGCTCGCTATTGGGTGTCATGGCCTTGGGCGTGCCCATCGCGTTTGCGCTGCTGGCCAGCGGCGTTGCGCTGATGTGGCACCTGGATATTTTCGATTCGCAGATCCTGGCGCAAAACGTCATTGGTGGCGCGGATAGCTTTCCGCTGCTGGCCGTGCCGTTCTTCATGCTGGCCGGCGAAATCATGAACGTGGGCGGGCTGTCGCGGCGCATCGTGGATCTGGCGCTGGCGCTGGTCGGGCACGTCAAGGGCGGGCTGGGCTACGTCACCATCATGGCGGGTTGCCTGCTGTCCGCCTTGTCAGGTTCGGCCGTGGCCGACGCCGCAGCGTTGACCGCGTTGCTGCTGCCCATGATGGTCAGCGCCGGCCACAAGAAGCCCACGGCGGGCGGCTTGATCGCGGCCACGGGGGTGATCGGCCCGGTGATACCACCCAGCATCGGCCTGGTCATCTTCGGGGTGGCGGCCAATGTGTCGATTGCCAAGCTGTTCATGGCGGCCATCGTGCCCGGCCTGTTGATCGGCGGCGCCTTGTGGGTGACCTGGGCGTGGCTCGTGCGGCGCGAAAAGCTGGTCCCGCCGCCGCGCAAATCGGCACAGGAAATCGGTACGGCGTTTCGCAAGGCGCTGTGGGCGCTGATGCTGCCCGTCATCATCCTGGTGGGTTTGCGGATGGGGGTATTCACGCCGACCGAAGCCGCCGTGGTCGCCGCCACGTATGCCCTGCTGGTGTCGACCCTGGTCTACCGCGAACTGAAGCTGAACCAGTTGTACGCGGTATTCGTTGGCGCCGCGAAAACCAGCGCCATCGTCATGTTCCTGATTGCGGCCGCGATGGTGAGCGCCTGGCTGATCACCGTGGCCGAGCTGCCCGCCAGCATCGTTGAAATGCTGCAACCGTTCATCGACAACAAGATCCTGCTGATGGCGGCCATCATGGTGCTGGTCATGGTGGTAGGCACCGCCATGGACATGACGCCCACCATCTTGATCCTGACGCCTGTGCTGATGCCCGTGGTGCGCGCGGCCGAGATCGACCCGGTGTATTTCGGCGTGATGTTCATCATCAACTGCTCGATCGGATTGGTGACGCCACCCGTGGGCGCCGTGCTCAACGTGGTGGCGGGGGTCGGCAAGATGAAGCTGGGTGATGTCATGCGCGGCGTGGTGCCGTTCATGATCGCGGAGTTCCTGGTCATGTTCCTGATGATCACCTTCCCCGCCCTGGTCATGGTTCCCGCGCGCTGGTTCGGCGGGTAGCGGATCCAACAGGATTGCGCCGCCGGGCCCGCCCCGGCGGCACTTAATAGGAGAGTTTCTGCAATGTCCAACCTTGCCCAGTACCGGCGCGCCTTCTGGAACACCCAGCCCGCGTACCGCTTCGACCCTTACGGTTCGACCCAACTGCGCTCGCCGAATGAGCCCTTGATCGTCGTTCCGCAGACCTTGTCCGAAGTTACCGGACCCACCTTCGGCGCGGACTTCGTTGGCCAGGGCGACAACGACTTGACACGCATCGCCCTGGCCGACGCCATCGGCGAACGCATCATCGTGTCGGGCCGCGTGCTGGATGAGAACGGTCGGCCGGTTCCCGATGCCTTGATTGAAATCTGGCAGGCCAACGCCGCCGGCCGCTACCTGCATAAACGCGATCAGCACGATGCGCCGCTGGACCCGAACTTCAGCGGCGAAGGCCGCACCGTCACCGACGCGCAGGGCCGTTATCAGTTCAAGACCATCAAGCCGGGCGCCTACCCGTGGGGCAACCATTACAACGGCTGGCGACCGCAGCATATCCACTTTTCCTTGTTCGGCCGCGCCTACGCCACGCGCCTGGTCACGCAGATGTACTTCCCCGGCGATCCGCTGCTGGAATTCGACCCGATCTTCCAATGCATTCCGGACGCCAAGGCCCGCAACCGGCTGGTCGCCACGCTAGACTGGGAAACCACCGTGCCTGAATACGCGCTAGGCTACCGTTTCGATATCGTGCTGCGCGGCCGCAACGCCACCCCGATGGAGTAATGCATGCTCTACCCCACCACTTCGCAAACCGTCGGCCCCTATTTGCATATCGGCCTGTCTGGACTGAACTGCGCGGACCTGACTGCCGGCCTGCCCTCGCTTGACACGCCCCCGGTCATCATTGAAGGGCGTGTCACGGATGGGCAAGGCAACCCCGTGCCTGACGGCATGATCGAAATCTGGCAAGCCGACGCGCAAGGCGTGTACCAGCATCCGGATGATCCGCGCTATTCCGGCACAGACAAAAAGGGCAACGGCTTCACCGGCTTTGGCCGCGTGCCGACCGAGCCGGACGGTTCGTTTCGCATCACCACCATCAAGCCGGGGCGCGTCGCCGGCCCCGACGACACCCTCCAGGCCCCGCACCTGGTGGTGTCGCTGTTCATGCGCGGCCTGCTCAAGCATCTGTCGACGCGGATGTACTTTCCGGACGAAGCCGTCGCCAACGAACAGGACTGGATTCTGCGGCAAGTTCCCGCCGCGCGGCGAGCCACGCTGGTTGCGCAAGCGGGAGACAACGGCATAATGCGCTGGAACGTCAACCTGCAAGGCGCGGGCGAAACCGTTTTCTTTGACATCTGACGTGTTCTCAATCGACGCACCATGACGACTCTTTCCAGCCTGACCGAACAGATCTACTGCGATCGCGACATCATGGCGTGCTTCTCGGGCGCGGCGACGATCAGGCGGATGCTGGCGGTTGAAGCGGCCTTGGCCCGCGCCCAGGCACGCTGCGGCGTCATTCCCGCCAGCGCCGCGCGCGGCATCGATGGGGTCTGCCAAGACCTCCGCCATGCCGACGACATCGGTGCCGTCGTCGACCTGGACGCCATCGCCACGGCGTCGATCCTGGCCGGCAACATCGCCATTCCGTTCGTCAAGCAACTGACCGCCGCCGTGCATCGTGTCGATCCCGAGGCGGCGCGTTATGTGCATTGGGGCGCCACCAGCCAGGACATCCTGGATACCGCGCTGGTACTGCAACTGCGGCAAGCCGTTGCCCAGATCGACCAAGACCTGAGCGCGGCGCAAGCGGCGTGCGCCACATTGACAGAGGCGCATCGCAACACGATCCTGGTCGGCCGGACGTGGATGCAACACGCGCTGCCCACCACCTTTGGTCTCAAGACGGCGGGCTGGCTGCAAGCCCTGGCACGGGCGCAGCATCGCTTACGGCAGGACGCGGAGCACATGGCGCTGCTGCAATTCGGCGGCGCTGCCGGCACGCTGGCCAGCCTGGGCGCGGCGGCACCCGCCGTGGCCCAGGCTTTTGCCGAAGAACTGGGCTTGGCCTTGCCCGACATGCCTTGGCACACGCATCGCGACCGGCTCGCCGATTTAGCCGCAACGCTGGGCGTGCTGACCGGCACGCTAGGCAAGATCGGCCGCGATATCTCGCTGATGGCGCAAACCGAAATCGCGGAACTGGCCGAACCCGCCGGCCCGGCACGCGGCGGCTCCAGCACCATGCCGCACAAGCGCAACCCCGTCGCCAGCGCCGCCATCCTGGCCGCCGCGACCCGCGTACCGCCCCTGGTGTCGACCATGCTGTCCGCGATGGTTCAAGAGCACGAGCGCGCGCTGGGCGGATGGCAGGCCGAATGGGACGTGCTGCCCAAAATCTGCGCCTTGGCAGGCGGCGCGCTGCGCCATCTGGTGGGCATGCTGAACGGCCTGGAAGTCAGCCCCGCGAACATGACGCGCAATCTCGACGCCACCCACGGCTTGATTCTTGCCGAGGCATACGCCTTGGCGCTAGGCGCTCGCATCGGCCGCTTGCAGGCGCACGAACTGATCGAACAGGCATCCAAGGAAGCCGTCCACAGAAACTGTTCGCTGAAAGTCGCGGTGCGGGACACGCTGGCATCGCACGAGGCGACGCGGGATTTGCTGGGTGAGGAAGAACTGGATCGCTTGAGTGATCCGGTGAATTACCTGGGGCAAGCGCCTGCGATGTGCGATGAAGTGCTGGCGGCGTGGAAAGCGCGCGAGCAAAAGGGGATGCGGGGAGGCTGACGGGGAGTCTGCGGTGGGAGGGGCCAAGGGAATTGGTCTGATATCCGAGCCCTTTCGCGGAAAGTGCGTTGTGTATTATTGTGTAGTCCATAACATGGGCTCATGAACAGCGCCGACATCATCAAACGACTTAAAGCGGATGGCTGGTATCTCGTGCACAGCGTCGGATCGCACCACCAGTTCAAACATCCAACCAAGCGCGGCAAGGTGACCGTGCCTCACCCGCGCAAAGATCTTCCAGCGGCCGACAGCGCACAGCATTTTCAAGCAAGCCGGCTTGAGATAGGCGCGAGCCGTCAGGAGAACCTAGTGCTTTACCCCATTTACGTACACAAGGAAAAGGGCAGTGCCTACGGAGCTTGTTTTCCGGATTTTCCTGGCTGCCATGCGGCTGCGGCCACGCTGCAAGAGTTGCCGTCCGCAGCGCAGGAAGCGGTTGAAGCCCATTTTTTCGGTGAAACCCAGCCCATCCCCTCACCCAGTGCGCCGGATGTATGGATGCAAAAGAAGGCTTTTCAGGGCGGCTTCTGGATGCTCGTCGATATTGACCTGTCCAAAGTCAACACCAAGGCGGTCCGGCTCAATATCAGCCTGCCCGAAAACCTTGTGCATAGGATTGACGCAGTGGCCAGAGCGCGGCGGTTGTCGCGCTCTGCCTTCCTCGCCCTGGCAGCGGAACATGAGATGGAAGCGGCGTAGCAGCGCTATCTCGCCATTGCGTCGCAGACTGCCGTTTCCGAACCGCCACACTGTCGTCAAACTCCAGCTACCAAACGGACAGTACCCATGCGTACCTAGTTCGTGAACGGTGCGGATCTGACGATCTAAACGGCGATGGGCGGGACGTAGCGATCAGAAAGCAAAAAGCCGAATCCCATGTTTCAAAGGATTCGGCCCTATCACTGCATCCCGTCTGCCTGCTTGCGCAAGCAGCTCAGGAATTAGATCGCTTTGATCATCGTCGCCTGGGGACCTTTCTGTCCTTGGCCGGCGACAAACGACACGCGTTGGTTCTCTTCAAGAGACTTGTGTCCGTCACCCTGGATTTCAGAGTAGTGCGCGAACAGATCTTTACCGCCCAGTTCCGGGGAAATAAAGCCGTAGCCCTTGTCGTTGTTGAACCACTTCACGATGCCAGTTTCTATCTTCAATGTATGTCCTAGATGTACAGGGAAAAAATATTCCCGCGGCCACTATGGGTGATTACCAGGAACAAAGATATCCCTGTTTCGAAATGACACAATTACGCGAGTGAGCTTTCTGCCCTGCTGCGGCCGAAGCGGCGCCTATAGGGCTGTCCGCGCCAAGTCCCTCTGTCATAAAAAAAGCCCGCCTACAGAGGCGGGCTGATTCGCACGGGTTGATCGTCAGATAGTGACGTCCACCACTTTGGTGTGGTTCATGCAATGAGCATTGATCTTGTACAGGAAGATGAGGTAGCCGATGCCAAGCGTGACGATCGAGATGATCGCCCAAATGACGATATTGCCGATGATGCTGGCCAAATCAATCGTGCATTCCAGCCGCCCCACGCGGCGGCCGGAATCGTCAAGCACCGACGTCCGGCTGATGATGAACCGCTGCATGTAGTACGGGAAGACAAACAGCGCCAGGCCGAGCGTGACGATGCTCAAGAGGATCCAGATAATCCCGTGGCCGATGATATCGCCGACGGTGAGATCCGATTTCAACTTCAATTGCTTCATGGTGTGCCCAGGCCTTTGATGTAAGTTAACGCCGGACGTTTTACCATTTTTTTATAAATGTATCAAAACGCACCAACCGACATCGTGCTGCATGCCTGGGCAACTTTCGGCCTTTCGTTAACCGCCGCTCAGCAATTTCCCTTCTTGGCCTGTCCAGGCGGGCAGAATCCGCCACCGCCACCACCACCGCCATGCGGGTCCACGATCACGGCGCCGTCGGGCGTATAGACAGCGCATCCACCAAGCAGGCATGCAACGACGGCCAGGGCACAGAACATCTTCATCTTGAGATCCAGAGGGTTAAGGTCGGCGAAAGTGTATTTCGTGACCTTGCAACCATGCCCCTACTTTTGTAACGATCCGCCCATGCTCCCTGCTTAAGCGAACCGTTACGCCGCAACGTTCTGATTCTGCTCAAGCATCAAACTCAAGGTATTGAGGAACAGGTCAAGGCCAAGAATGCCCAAGCCGATGGTCGACAGCACGGTATTGCCCGCCGCGTCCTTGATGACGACCTTCTCGGTCCAGGCGTTCAGGTCGACGTTGCGCAGGCTGGATACCGGCACCTTCTGCCCTTGCACTTCCAGCGCGTCGCGGGTGACGACGATGGGCTGGGTGGTGATGCTCAGGAACTTGCCGCTCATGCGCTTGCGCCAGACCTGCCCCGTGCTGATGTAGTTGAAGGTCACCGCCCCGCCCGACGCCAGGGTCTCCAGGACGACAGGCTGGCGCTCGCGCAGGTAGAGCTCGCGGAACAACTGCTGAAAATCCATGAAGCCCGACAGGTGCATGCTGATCCAGTTGAAGGATTCTTGCGCGTTGCGGCGATAGGCCAGGTTGGTGGCCAGGCCGCTCATCGCGGTCTGCCCGGAACTGAACAGGTACAGATCTTCGATCTCGGCAAAAGGCGTGTACGTCTTCTGCGCGCCGACGATACGGGTCACGCCCTTTTCATAGATCTCATAGCTAGGCTGACGCAACTTCTTCTGCCACACGCTGGCCGCAAGGGCGCCAAGACCGCAGAAGGCCAGGAAACCGGCGGTGCCAAAGAAAAGCGGGGGATTCTTCTGCGGCACGATGGTGCTCAGGTAGACGACAAAACCGGCCAGTGCAAGGCACGCGATGCCCAGTATCACCAGGAAATAGACAAAGAACCTGCCATGCCGAAACGTCTTGATCAGTTCGCCTGTCGAGGGCTGAGAGTGCTGCGTTGCCATGTACTGCCACATCCTATTGTTGAGAGAGGTCCGCCATAAGGCGCGGGCGAAATGCCCGCCGAGTACCGGGCCGGATTGTAAAAGAACCGGCTCACGTGCGTGGGATGTGCTCAAAGACTGGAGTGGCGGGCAGCCTGTGCTGGCAGGCGAACCAGAGGATTGCTGCCCAAGATGAAGCGGCTGGCGTATATGCGGCGTGGGAGCGTATACCGCCCTATCTTGGCCGCTTAAAGAAGGCTTGATACCACTTTTGCGTGGTGTAGTCTCCCACGCCGTTGGCGAGGTGACACATCTCGTCTTCGTCCCAATCCGGAGTCAAACGTGTCCCGACCACCGTCCATGACGGCCGCTGCGGATTGACGTATATCTCCATCTTCCAGTCAGCGGACTGCGCCCGTTCGCCGCGTGAGAATTGCTTATGCATCATTTCCAGCGCCACCGTTAAGGTGTAGCTGCAGATGGGATCCTTCTCCAGCCCGTGCTCGTCAAACACAGGCACATGTGGGGGAGCGCCAGAGACTGGCAGCGAGATCGCCGCGGCCACAAGGAGGCCGCCGATTCGGCAATAAGTACTCATAGGACCGCCCGTCTAGGCCGGGCACCGTGCCCATGCGTCCATCTAACCAACGGATCCTGCCTGGTGGCGATGTATTGGGCCGCAACCGGACCAGTCAGCGGGATCCCCATGATGCCGGACCCGGATAGCCATCCCTTCATGACGATTCCCCCGCTTCTATTTCAAACAAATAGAGTAGTCGCTGAAGCGGTCTAAGTAACTCCACCGAAAATGGTAATCCCTGCCGCTTCACAGTCATCGGAAGCGGTCTGGCCAGACATTTTGGATAGACGGACGGCAAGTACCCTCTCGCGTCTCCCAGCCCATCTAACGGGTGCGAGTTTCGGCACGCCCGTTTCGCTAACACGACGTATCGAGCACGAGTGCGCCGCCATAGCAACGCAAGCAATTTAGTTGATTAAATCAACCAATTGCACGAGAATGGTTGCTTTCCGACCGAGATGCCATCATGACTTTGCAGACCCCGCTGACCCGCCTTCTGGGTATCCGCTATCCCATCATTCAAGCCGGCATGAGCTGGGCATCCTCCAACGCGGAACTGGCGGCGGCTGTTTCGGCCGCTGGCGGCCTGGGCGTGGTGGCCTCCGGACCGATGTACCCGGAGGCGCTGCAAGCTGCACTGCGCAAGCTTCGCAGCCTGACCGATGCCCCCTACGCGGTGAACATCCCGCTCTACAACAAGCGCGCGCGCGAACATTTGGACATCGCGATCGCGGAAGGCGCACCCATCATCATCGCCTCGCAAGGCGGGCCGCGAGAGCACCTGGGCCGCGTGCACGATGCCGGGATGAAATGGCTACAGGTCATTGCCAGCCCGGTCCATGCCGAGAAAGCCCAGGCCGCCGGTGTTGATGGCGTGATCGCGGTCGGGTTGGAGGCTGGCGGGCACCCCGGCCCTGAAGAGATCACCACCCAAGTGCTGCTGCGAGCGACGGTGCAGCGCGTGGACCTTCCGGTGGTTGCCGCTGGCGGCATCGCGGATGGCGCCGGAATTGCAGCCGCACTTTGCCTGGGTGCGGCCGGCGCGCAACTGGGAACGCGCTTTTTGCTGACCCCAGAAGCGGGCGTGCACGCGGCCTATAAAGCGGCCGTGATGGGCGCAAACATCAGCGACACCACCCTGGTTGGCCGCGGGCGCTCGCCGGTGCGCATGCTGCGTAACGCCTTTGCTCAGCAGTACCTGAGCGCCGAACGCAGCGGCAGCGATGAACAGCTGAACGCGCTGTTCGCGCAAAGCACCTTGAAGCAAGCGGCGTTGGAAGGCAATGTCGAGCAGGGCAAGGTCGAAGCCGGGCAAAGCGCGGGATTGATTGACGACCTGGTGCCGGCCGGCGAATTAATGCAACGTCTGGTCGACGAAACCTTGGTGGCAATCCGGCGTCTTTCCGCGTTGGGCTGAGCCCCGACCGTGGCAAGGTCCAGCGCAGTTGAACTGGGCAAGCAGCGACGTCATGCGCCACGCCGACTCCCGAAGATTGGCTTTATCCAACCATCGGGAGCCCGTTCATTTCACGTCTGAAGTCGTGAACCACCCGACTTCTTCGCCAAGCCTACTTCTTCAACCACCCTGCTTCTTCAACAAGCCCGCGGCTTCGACCAGCTTGCGCATGGCGACCTGATCCTTCTCCACGAACTGGGTCGCTTCTTGCGGCGTCATGGTCCAGAGCTCGACACCCTGCGCGTCCATCAGCTTGCGATATTCCGCCGACTGGTTCACGGCCTGCACGGCTTTGTTCAATGTCTCCAGCACCTGGGGCGGCGTACCTTTGGGCGCGGCCAAGCTGTACCACGACGCCGATTCCGCCCCGCTTACCCCCGCTTCCGCCAAGGTAGGCACATCGGGAAACAAGGCCGACCGCTTGGGGTTGGCATAGGCCAGCGCCTTGAGTTTTCCGCTACGAATGAACTGCACGCTGGCAGCCAGATTCAACACCGCCATGTCGACCTGCCCGCCCACCAGATCATTGATGGCGGGAGCGGCGCCGCTATACGGAATATGCATGATGTCGACCTTGGCCTGCTGGCGGAACAGCTCGCCTCCCAGGTGCGGCGAACTGCCCGGGCCCGCCGAAGCGTAGTTGATCTTGCCCGGTTCCTTGCGCGCCAGGGCGATCAGCTCCGGCAAGGTCGACACCGGCATGGATGAACGCACCACCAGCATATTGGGCTGGTTGGCCACGATGCCTACGAAGGCAAAGTCCTTGATGCCGTCGTACGCCGTCTGCTGCATCAGGGGCGTCACCACATGCGCGGCCGACGTGCCCAGCAACAAGGTATAGCCATCCGGCTTTGCCCGCGCCACGAAGTTGGCGCCTATGGCAGCCCCACCCCCAGCCTTGTTTTCCACGATAACCGTCTTGCCCAGCTGCTTTTCCAGCTCGCGCGCCAGCGCCCGCCCCAGCACATCGGCGGGGCCGCCCGCCGCATAAGGATTGACCAGCGTGATCGGCTGACTGGGATAGCTGTCCGCCGCCAGGCTTGCACCGCTGCACAACGCGCTGACGGCCAAGCCGCACAGCAATCGCTTCAAGGTATTCATCTTTGTCTCCTGATCCTCATCGGGATGCTTTTTGTTGTATTGCTAGATGGCGCCAAGCTGCCTTAGCGCCGTGATTTCCTCGTGCGACAGCCCCAGCCTGGCGCGCAACACCTCGTCGGTATGCTCGCCCAGCAAAGGAGGCCGTTCGACCTGAGGATCTTCATAACCCTCGAACTTGAAGGGCACCGGCACCGCGCCAAAGCGGCCGATGCGAGGATGCTCATAGCTTGCGACCATGCCACGCGCGAGCACGTGCTCGTTATTGAGAATTTCGCCAACATCAAGAATCGGCCCGGCCGGCACACCGGCCGCATCGCAACGGCGGCAAAGCTCATCGCGGTCCAGCTTGGCCACCGCGCCCTGCAATCCGGCCATGACTTCCTCACGCCGGGCCACGCGCACCGCGTTGCGGGCCAGCTCCTCATCGGCGCTCCATTGAGGGAGGTCGAGCAGGTCGCACAGCGGTTTCCAGTGTTGATCGCTGCCGGTGATCTGCACCCATTTGCCATCGCGGCATTCAAACGCGGCCGACGGCACGCGCCCGGGATGTTCCGTGCCCATGCGCGGCGGTACTTCACCCAAGGCGAAATAGCGCGCGGCGGCCAGCGACAGCAGGCCGACCTGACCGTCCAGCATGGAGAAATCGACATGGCAGCCGCGCCCGCTACGCTCACGGCCGACCAGGGCCGACAAAATGCCTATCGCCGCCCACAGGCCCGAGGTCAGGTCAGCCACCGGCAACCCGGGCTTCACCGGTCCGCGACCGCGCTCGCCGGTCAAACTCATGATGCCGCCCATGGCCTGGAAAACGGTGTCATAGCCCTTACGCGCCGCATACGGCCCGGTCATGCCAAAGCCGGTGCACGAGAAGTAAATCAGCTCGTTGTTCTCGGGCGCGATGTGCGCTTTGTCCAGGCCATAGCGCGCCAGAGTGCCCACCGGAAAATTCTCGACCACCACATCGACGTCCTGCGCCAGCCGGCGTATCAAGTCCTGACCCTCGGGCTTGCGGAAATTGACCGTGATGGATTGCTTGCTGCGATTGAAGGCAAGGTAATAGGCCGACTCATCGCCGCCCTCGCCATGCACCTTCGGTTCAAATCCGCGCGTCTCGTCGCCGCCTTCGGGTTGCTCGACCTTGATCACCGTGGCGCCCAGTTCGGCCAATATCATCGATGCGAAGGGGCAGGCCAGCACCCGCGAAAGGTCCAGGATGGTGACGCCATCAAGCGGCTTCATCGCGCCGCCCCTTGTCGAAAGCCGCGCATGATGACGTTCGCATCGCGTCCCACGCCCAGCGCCTCTTCCAGCGCAAGATCCGCGCAGCGATGGAAGGCGCGCTTGGTGAGACCCATGGCGGCCGGATCCCAGCCGGCGACACGCTCGGCCAGCTCCAGCGCTTGCGGCAAGACGTCGGCGGCCGGCACGGCCCGATTCGCCAAGCCCAAGGCCAGCGCGCGATGGCCGTCGATGGCCTCGGCCATGGCGACCAGCTCGAACGCCTGCTTGCGGCCCAATTGCCTGACCAAATTGGCCATCACCACTGCGGCCACGATGCCGTGACGCAATTCTGGATAGCCAAAGCGCGCATCCTCGGCCATGACCACCATGTCACACGCCAGCGCCAGGCCGGCGCCGCCGCCCAGCGCATTGCCATGCACCGCGCCGATCACAGGCTTGCTCATGCGCGAGAAAACCAGATGCAGGTCGGTAGTCAGGCTGGCGCGTGCCAGCACGGCCTCGGGATGTTCAGGCGTCAGCGCCGAAAATTCTGTCGTATCCGCGCCAGCGCAGAACGACTTGCCATTGCCGGTCAGCACCACGGCGCGCACCGACGGGTCTTGATCAGCCTCGCGCAGACTGGCCAGCAAGCCGGTCGTCAAGGCGGTGTTCAAGGCATTGTGCTTTTCCGGGCGGTTCAGCCGCAGCACGCGCACCGCGCCCTGATTTTCAATCATCAATTCAACCATGTCTTGACCTCTATTTAATTGATTTAATCAACTGTATGAGCAAAAGAAAGCCTGTCACCGACAGGCTGTCGCCTTAGCGCGGCTGCACGCCGCGGCCGCGGCGTGTCGGCACTTCGGCCTTCAAGTCATTAAGCATATCCAGCATGTGCGATGTCATCTTGTCCAAGGCGCGTTCCAGCACCTCGCGCTCGTCTTCGCTCAGCACGGCCAACATCTCCTCGTTACGCTCAACGGCGGCCGGAAATATCTCTTGGTAGAGTTTTTTTCCAGCGCGCGTCAGGTCCAGGCTGACGCCGCGCGCATCCTGGGCGTCGGCGCTGCGCTTGATCAAGCCGCGCTCGATCAGGTCGGACACCGTACGGCTGGCCTGGCTTTTGTCGATATTGGCTTCACGTGCCAGCGCGTTCAAAGACATATCGGGCGCCGCACCCAGCAAGGCCAGGATCCGCCACTCACGCGGGCCCACGCCGTAGCGGCTTTCGTTCAGACCCGCGGCAATGCGGCTGGACACATAGGCCAGCCGGTTCAAGCGGTAGGAGAACAGCTCCTTGAGCGTGGCGGGCGGGGCGCGGCGGGGGGAAAGCTTGCTTCTGGTTGCCATGGAATTCTCTTGGAGCGGTTGCGGTGACGAGGGCATGATATACAAACGCCGCTCAGGCGCCGGCCCTGATCAGCGGATGGAAGCCGCTGTCAGCCACGCGGCTGTGCAGATCGCGCCCCAACACCTCGCGGCAGCGCTGCGATACGGCGGCCAGCCCGTCCAGGTCCAGACCGGTGCGCACGCCCATGGATTCAAACAGACTGACCAGGTCTTCGGTTGCCACATTGCCGGTATGGCCGCCGCCATACTTGACCTTGGCCGGATGGCCGCCCACGCCGCCGACGGCGCAGTCAAACCAGCGCACACCGGCGTCCAAGGCGGCCACATAATTCACCAGGCCGGTTGCGCGGGTGTCATGAAAATGGGCCACCAGCGTGAGCTGCGGCAATTCACGTTGCAACGCGCCATACAGCTCGCGCACCGCCTGCGGCGTGGCCATGCCGGTGGTGTCGCCCAAGGTGACGATGTCCACACCCAGCGCCGCATAGCGCTCGGCGTCGCGCAGCACGCTATCGGCCGATACCGCGCCCTCGAAGGGGCAACCAAACGCCACCGAAATCGTGCCTATCATGCGGAAATGGTCACGGCCCAGGCTGGCCATCTCGGCGATGTTGCCCCATTGATCAGCGCGACTGCGCTTCAGATTGCGCTCGGAGTGCGACTCGCTGGCCGAGACCAGCAGGCTGATCTCATTGGCGCCGTGGCCTTGCTCCAGATCAGCCAGCGCCCGCTGCACGGCGCGCGCATTGGCGCAGGTTGCCTTGTACCAGACGCCGTCCCGACGCGGTAGCGCCGCCAGCATGTCGCTCGCATCGGCAAACTGCGGCACCACCTTGGGATTGGAATACGAGGTGGCCTCCACCCGCTCAAAACCCAGCGCCGCAAACGCGTCGACCAGTTCGATCTTGATGTCGGTCGCAATGAAGTCCGGCTCATGCTGCAAGCCGTCACGCGCAAAACATTCGCACAGCACCACATCGCGCGTCATGCTTTTTCCTCCAGGCCAAACAGGCGGATCGCATGGGCGCGCAACTTGATCTTCTGCACCTTGGAGCTACCCGTCATGCCTATGTTCTCGAAGGTATCGACGATTTCCATATAGCGCGGCACCTTGAAATTGGCGCAACGGCCTTTGCACCAGGCGATCAACTCGGCAGTCTCGGCCTGCTGGTCTTCTCGCAAGAGCACAAAGGCGGCCGGCACTTCGCCCAGACGGGCATCGGGCACCCCCACCACCTGGGCCATGCGCACGGCCGGATGACCATGCAAGACCTCTTCAACCTCGGCCGGCGCCACGTTCTCTCCACCGACCCGGAACATATCCTTCAGGCGGCCCACCATGCGCAAACGGCCCTCGGCATTCATCTCGCCCAGGTCGCCCGTGCTGAGCCAGCCATCCTCGCTCAAGGCGCGCGCAGTGGCCTCGGGCATCTTGTAGTAGCCCTTCATCACGCTCCAGCCACGGGCCTGGATCTCGCCCTGCCCGCCCGGTGCGACCACCGCGCCGGTGGCCGGATCGACCAGGCGGATTTCCATGCCGGGATGGGGCAAGGCCCAACCGTGGGCGCGCAATGAAAACTCATCGTTCCAGGACGACATGACGATATTGGGCGAGGCTTCGGATTGCCCATAGGCATTGCACACCGAGGGCACGCCCATCACATCGCGGATCTTCTGCATCACCTCGGGGCCAGCGGCAGCCCAACCGCCTCGCAAATGAATCCGCTGGCGGTCAAAATCGGGATGGCCCATCAGCATCAAAAAGATCGTGTCGTTGCCCGAGGTCAGCGTGCAGCGCTCTTCATCCAACATGCGCAAGGTCTGGCCCACATCGAAATTCGGCAAGGTCAGCAGGCAGCACCCCGTCACCAGACTGACCAGAATGGACAGCGTGGTGCCCGCCACGTGGAAATAAGGCCGGATACTGAAATAGCGGTCTTCCGGCTGCACGCCCATGCGCTGCGCCACGGCTGCGGCATTGCCCAGCATATTGGCGTGGCTGAGCATGACGCCCTTGGGGAACGAAGTCGTGCCCGAGGTGTATTGGATCAGGAGCACATCATCGCTTGCGACGGCTTGCAGGGCTGCATCAAAGCCTGCCGCGTCGGCACGATCCGCGCCTTCGATAAAGTCTGCCCACGAGGTCGTGCCCGGCAGGCTGCGATCACCCAGCACCACTACTTTTTCCAATACCGGCAGCGCCGCGCCGGGCAGACGCTGAGTCAGGGCCGGCTCTACCCGTTGCAGCAGATCCAGAAAGTCTATGCCCAGAAAGGTGTCGGCCGTCAGCAGCAGCTTGACGTCAGCCTGTTGCAGGCAAAAGGCCAGCTCTTCCGTCTTGAACCGGGTATTGACCGGCACCGTCACCGCGCCGATCAAGGCGCAGGCGTAGAACAACTGCAACCAGTCGCCGCCATTGCCAAGAAAGATGCCGACATGGTCATCACGGCGCACACCGGCCGCATACAGCGCCCGCGCGCGTAGCCGGGCGCCGGCCGCAAGCTCATTCCAGCTCAAACGTTCCCCCGGGGCGACAAAGGCCTCTTCAGGGCCACGTGCCGCCACCGTCTGCGCCAAACCGGCAGCCAGAGTCATCGCCTTCATGCCTGGGGCTCCTTGCCAAAGCCGGCGATGGCGCCTTGCCAATCCGTGCCACGCAGGTTTTCTTCGATGGCCAACAGTTCAATGGCCATCGCGCCTTCGCGCGTGGTGGCCAGGCCTTGATCGATGCTGCGTTTGGTCAGACGCATGGTCAAAGGCTGGGCACGGGCCATCGCGGCCGCCATGGCTTGCGCCTCCTGGCGCAGCGCATCGGGCGCATACACATGGTTGACCAGACCGATCTCGCGCGCCTCGGCGGCGTCGAAGCGGCGGCCGGTAAACAACAGCTCTTTGGCCATGCGAGCGCCAGCAATACGCGGCAAACGCTGCGTTGCGCCGACCGTGCCCCACCCCACTTCGGGATAGCAGAACACGGCCTCGGTGGAGGCCAGCACGAAGTCGCAGGCGCCGGCGATTTCGCAACCAGACCCAAAGGCCGGACCATGCACCACCGCCACCACGGGTTGCGGCAGGCGCTCAATGGCGGCATAGGCGGCAAAGCCCTGAACCCGGCGCGCCGTCAGCTCCTGATGGTTCATGGTTTTGCGTTCCTTGAGATCGGCGCCAGCGCAAAAGGCGGGGCCGTTGCCCATGATCAGCGCCACGTGCACGCCGGGGTCGGCCGCAATCGCCTCCATGACCTGCACCAACTCCGCGCACATCTGCGAACTGAGCGCGTTACGGCTCTCGGGCCGATTCAACGTCACCGTGGCAACACGGTCCTGCACCTCAAACAGAATCGTGTGATAAGTCCGGGTCATGCCTGCTCCTGAATGTTCGGTTCTTGTCACCGCGAGAAGCTGCGGCCGTGGATCGACTATATGCCTTTTAGTTGATTTAATCCACTATTTATTCGAGCGCTGTGACGGCCTCGGATTGAGCGGATGTATCGTTCTTTTTCTGCGGTGTTGGGGCTGGAGAGCCTGGCCCCGAATGCGCCCGTGGCTTCAGGCGGTCAGCGCAACATGTCGTCCAGCCCTCCGCTGGAGTCTTGAACCCCAACGTCTTTCTGAGGCGGGCGTTCAGCTTGGCGATGGCTTCGTCCAGGTTGCGAGGCGCATAGATTGCCAGCCTGGGAATGGCGGAACGTTCGCTGGGTTATCAGCTCATTTCGTCTTCGCGCGCACGGCGTTGCAATCGAGTTCCAGCACCACCTTTCCCGTTCCTTTTTCTGTCACCTTGGACGCCAACTGGAGGTCTTTAGGGTTGCCGCGATCTTTGCAGGCTTCGTAGGCGTAGCCTTCCGCCAACGCGAGATTTGCCCCAGGATCGGAACCGTGCCCGTGCATCCATCTACCGAAGGGATCCTTCCTGGAAACCTCGTAGGTCGTAGCACTGGAAGATGCGACTGCCTGAGGCTGGCCCTTCTTTTTCTTGGCGCGCTCCGCCTCGCAGTCCAGATCCACAATCACCTTTCCCGTCGCCTTTTCCGTCACTTTCGCCGCACGGTTCCAAAGTTTGGGGTTGCCGCGATCCAGGCAAGCGCGTTGCGCGGCTCCTTCAGCAGCGTAAAGCTCCGTACCCGGTTGATTCGCCGCAGGGCCCTTCCACACGCCCGCAGGATCCTGCCAGGTGGCGATGTATTGGGCTGAGACCGGACCCGTCAGCATCATCCCCATGATGCCCGCACCGCATAGCCATCTCTTCATGACGATCCCCTCGGTTCTTTTTCGAACAAATAGGGTAGTCGCGGAAGCGGTCTAAGTAACTCCACCGAAAAGGGTAATCCCTGCCGCTTCGTGGGTATCGGGAGGGGGCAGGCTGAACAATGCGCCATGGCAAGCAGGACTTTGAAAAGCCACACCAAGGGGACTCCCCTTGGATGCGGCGGGTGATAACGGCTTAGAAGCGGCCGCGCAAGGTCAATGCCGCGCTGCGCGGCGTCCCGTAGAAGTTGCCGTAGTCCAGGTACCCGACCGTGCTGTAGTAGGTCTTGTCGAACAGATTGTTCACGTTGACCTGCGCCGACCAGTTGTCGCTGATCTGGTATTGGGCAAATGCATTCCAGATCGCGTAGCCGGGCTGCGTGAACTTGTAAGGCGTGCTTTGCTTGCTGAGGCTGCCGTCGGCATTGCGCAAGTACGCGCTGCCGCTGACATAGGTGCTGCTTTGGATGCTGACGCCGCCGCCCACTTTCCAGCGATGCAGTTCGCCCGGCAACTGGTAGGTCGCAAAGATCTTGGCCATGTGCTTGGGCGTCAGGGGCTGATAGCTGCCTCCCGACGCATTGCGGTCGCGATTCTGGTTGTAGTTGTAGCTGGCTGTCAGTTGCACGCCCGGCGCTACTTCCCCGCTCAGCTCCGCGTCAAAGCCCTTGCTGACGATGTTCCCGTTGGGCAGGAAGCAGCACGTCGCGCCGTTGCCCGCCCTGCTGGACGGATAGGCCGTATCGCGCACGGCGGCATTTTTGCGCTCGATCTGATAAATGGCGAACGCGCTGTGCAGCTTGCCGTCCAGATGCTCGCCCTTCAGGCCGATCTCGTAGTTGCGGCCGGTTACCGGGTCCAGCGGGTTACCGGGCGCCGGGCCTTGCAGGCTGTTGGCTTGCGATTTGAAGGTTTCGGCCACGCTGGCGTAGGTGGTCCAGGTGTCGTTCAGATCAACCGTCGCGGCCAGATAGGGCGTAAAGACATTGTCGTCCTGGTACTGGGTCACCGAGGTTGCAGTGACCTCTCTTGCCGCATTCAAGGTCTGGTTCGTGAATGTGTAGTCGTACCGGCTCAGGCGGCCGCCCACAATGACATGCAGCGGATCCGCCAGATGCATGTTCAGCGACCCGTACACGCCGGCCTGCCGCGTGTCGGTGGTCTGATTCCACATCGGCGTGAAGTCCGTGTCGCGCGGGTAATCGTAAGGGTCGAACTCAAAGATGTCCGGCACCGCCTGGCCGCGATTGGCCGGTTTGGAACCATACGTGCTGGGCCGGAAACGTTCCCAACTGGCGCCCACCACCACCTGGTGGCGGCGGCCCCACAGGCCAAACGAACCATTGGCGGATAAGTCGATGGACGTGTTCTTGAAGTGCTCGTTCTGGTCGCTGGCGGTGTCGAACAACCCGCTGCCCGTCAAGGGGTCGATCGCGCCGGAGAAATAGTGATCGAAGCGGTCCTGGTGCGAGTTTTCATGGTTGATGTCCAGGTTGGCGCTCCAATCGCCTCCAAGCTGCTGCGTCACATGCCCGAAGAGATTGACGATGGTCCGGGTCGCCTGATCGTCGGCGCCGCTAAGGTAGGTATTGCGGGGAAGCTTCAGGTCTTCGCCGGTGGCATAGCGCGGCAAACCGTAGCCCTGATAGGACGAATCCCGCTTTTGATAAGAGGCCCCGACAAAGGCCGTGGTGGTGCTGGTCAGATCCGCTTCAAGAATCCCGTAGCCCAGCGTGCGGCGGCTGTGCGCCACATCGTAGAAGAAGTTCTTGTCTTCATAGGCCAGCACGCCGCGCCCACGCAATTTGCCGTTTTCCGTCAGCGGGCCACTCACGTCCAGATCCGTACGCTTATAGGCCCAACTGCCTACCTCGGCCTGCGCGATAACCTGCAATTCCGGGGTGGGTTTCTTGCGTACCAGGTTGATCGTGCCGCCGGCTTCGTTGGCGCCGCCAAACAGGCCGTCAGCACCGCGCAGCACTTCGACGTGGTCATAGAACGCCATGTCATCGTCCGCACCGAACGAGCGGTACATCGACGCCCCACCATCCACGCGCATATTGCCGATTGCGAATCCGCGCGACAGGTAGTTGCTGCTGAGCATCGCCCCCTGGAACATCGAGATGCCCGGGGTGGCGCTCATCACATCGTTCAGGCTGACCAGACGCCGGTCTTCGATTTCTTGCCGAGTGATCACCGACACGCTTTGCGGCACCTCGCGCAGCGCTTGCGCCGTCTTGCCCCCTACCGTGGCCGAACTGGCGGTGAAAGAACCCGTGTTTTCGGTCACGCCCACGCGGCCCAGCACGGTGACGGGCTCAAGCTGAGTCACACCGGGCGGCGGCACGCGAACCAGGCGATACCCGTCACGCTCGGGCAGCGCCTCCAGACCCGTGCCGCGCAGCAGCGCCACCAGCCCTTCCCTGACGCTCATCACCCCGTCCACGCCCGGACTCTGCAAACCCGACGTGACGGCGGGATCGCTTGCGATCAACACCCCGGCCTGAGCGCCAAATCTCAACAAGGCGGCGTTCAAGCCACCCGCGTCAATGCGATAGGCGCGACGCTGATCGTCGGCTGCCGCCTGCGCCCAGGCAGAAGACGGCAGATGAGGAAGGATTGCGCCAAGCAATACCGACGCAAGAAGGGTGTGGCGGGCGGCTCGGGGAAAGGCCATGACTCAGGGTTCCTAGACTGGGATGGAAAACAGATACGCCGGTGTGTTGGCGCCGTTCTCTATCTCTTTCGCTCGAACGCTGAATTTCCGCCTTTCCTGTAACAACTTCACCGCGCGATCAGTGGGCGGCGCTCAGGGTCACCCAATATCGCGTGCGGTAATGCACGCGCACGGGCAACACCCGGGGCAGCATCGTCAGGATGCTGTCGGTGTCCGTCAACGGATACGTGCCCACCACTTCCAGCCGCGCGATGGCGGGATCACAACGCAGCACGCCCGTCCGGTAGCGGGCCAGTTGCGCCACGAAGTCGCCCAACGGCATCCGGTCGGCCAACAACATGCCATGCGTCCAGGCGTCCGCGCCCGGCGCCAGCGGCAGCACCGGACCGGCGCCCGACGCTTGCAGCGCCGTATGCTGGCCTGCCAGCACCCGTGTCACCCGCCCATCGGCGCGCGCGACGATATCCACCGCCCCTACAAAAACGGCGATCTCATAGCCTCGGTCATCCCCGTTGTCGCGCACGGAATAGCGCGTACCCACCGGCGTCAGCACGCCGTCGCGCGTCATCACCGACAGCGGGCCCAAGTCGTTGGAACTGCCACTGGTGATCAAGATTTCACCCGAACGCAGCACCAGGGAGCGAGGCCGCTGGTGCAGGCGCAGGTCCAGCGCGGTGCCCGGCCCCATGACGATGCGCGTGCCGTCATCCAACGTCAGGCTGCGCAGCTCGCCCGTGCCCGTGCGCTGATCCGCCAGCAGGACGGGCACGCGCTCCCACGGTTCGGCGGCCCATGCCAGCCCGGCCACGGCACCGCCCGTCACCATCCACTTGAGCGCGTCGCGGCGCGCGCGGCGCATCGCGGCCCGCTCGATCAATTCGACCGCGACCGCCGGCGGCGCCACGGCACAGCGCGCTGCAAGATCGCCGCGCATGGCGCACATCCGCTGCCAGATGGTTTCGTTGTCGGGATGCGCCTGACGCCAGCGCAGACAGGCGGCCACCGTCGCGTCGCTGGGCTCGCCTTGCAGCCGGGCCATCCAGTCGGCCGCCTGCGCCAGGCGCTTGCGATCGACCGGCGGGCCGTCCGGTGCACGCTTGCTCAGCATCGCGGCGTCAGCCATAGATCGCCAGATAGCAATGCTGCAAGGCCTTGGACAAGGCTTTCTGTACGGCGTTGGTGGAAATGCCGAGTTCGCGGGCGATGTCGGACTGCGACAGGCCTTGCACCTGCGCCAGCATGAACACCCGGTGCACATGCACCGACAAGCCATCCAACACGGCGCACACCGCCGTCACCGCCTCGACCACCAGCGCCTGCTCTTCCGGCGAAGGGGCCACGTCGACGGGCTGGCGCGCCAGCACCTCGCAATAGGCCGCCTCGACGGCCGCCCGGCGGAAATGGCCGATGGTCAGCGTGCGTGCGATGTTGGTCAGGCAGGCGCGCGGCGCCGCGATGATGGCGCGGATGTCGTCACGCAAGACCCGTTCGAAGGTGTCGTGCGCCAAGTCAGCCGCCTGGTCGACGTTACCCGTCTTGCGCCGCAGTAGTGTCACCAGCCAGCGGTGATGGACGCGATAAAGGTCCTCGACCGCCTGGCCTTTCATAACATCGGATGAGGAAGACACGGCTGCGCCCGCATAAAAATGGAACAATAACGATTCGCATTATAGACACAGCGCGTACCGCCGTCCGGCAGCGGAAATCCAGCTATGCCGGAAACAGGCATTGCTTGGGGTCAGCTTGCTTGGGGTGCTTACGATTGCATCCCGCGTCTTGCAGGACGACAACGCCTGACAGCCCCAGCTCATGCCCCGCGTGCGGCGATGAATTGAAGAGCAACCATCTGATCGTCACTCGATAAGAACGAGTTCACCTGCTTGGCAGCATCGGGCCAAAGATCTGGATACTCTTCGCGCAGAAATTCAATGACCTCTTCGGCGGGCCAAGGCCCCAGGGAGGACATGTAATCAGCAACCTCGTCTTGAATTTTTTGCCACGACTCGTACTCTCGCCTCGACAAGAGCACCAGGTCGCTCCGGGTGTAGATCACATGCAGCCTCACAAGCGTCTCGCAATGGCGTCCGAAGCCGGCATTCTCTCATTCATCCTTACGCGGGGTATCGGCAGGCGCTGTCCTGCCCCCCTTCCCCCCAACCCAACGGAGCCACCACATGGCCGCCATGATCGTCCGTTTCATTGAAGAACTGATCGACGTTCTAAACTTCGGCAGCACCATCGGCAAGTAGCAATACGGCAGTTTCGTTCCGGCAGCGGCTGCCGAGAGTCGCAGCGCCAGAGAGGGTCCGCAAACTGGATCCGGCCAATCTCTGTGCACTTACGCACGCGCCGCAGCCAAAGAACTCACCACGCCAGCAATCCGATCCGTGATTTTCGGCACTTCCTCTTCCAGATAGGGGACGGCCTCTTTAATTTGCTGGGAGACATCGTTGAGTTGCGCCCTCACCTTTTCTAGCTGACGACGTAGGGCCTCATACGGTGAGAGACCAATCGTTAACACATCCTCCACGACTAGTATGTCATCCAAGTCGAGGGGCGAGGCTTCCGCTTTGCGCGTAGAGGCGCAGGCCATCCTAAACAGAAGTTCATCCTGCTCATTTATCAAGGTGTTGTGCAGACTGAGCTTCAGCAAGAGCGCGTTGGCAAAGGAATAGATTTTGAGGATGGACACTCGAAGAGCCTGATCTGGAACTATCGCTATCCGGGGCACCAAAGCCCGATACACGGGAAAGCTACTTTCAGAGGATGAAAATCTCCAGCCGGCGGAAAGTGGGACGTCGTCAGTCATGCGACTCGAAATTTGATCCAGGTTTCATCTCCACGACCAAGCTCTCACCGGGTCGCCTGACCAATTGCTCGATTAACTCTCTGCTGACTTCAGCCATGTTTGCCTTGGACGTCCACGCCTATGCGTATTAGTTGGCACATGCATCTCGCCCCACGAAGAAGTATTTGATATCATATGGAAAACATCAGTAGCTTTTGACATATTTCTGTGACAAAGGGAGGGCACTTGACTGCTCAGTCTGACAATTGGCCGATCGAACGTATTCGAAGCTTGTCTAAGCCTGAAGTACATAACCTTCGCCAAAATGCACTTTGCCTCGGACATGACGTCGTGGTGGAGCGCTGCGACCAAATTCTAAATGCAGGACCCGCATCAAGGTCAGGAAGTAGAGTGAAAAAGAGAATTGCGATGATCATTCCAGATACTGCCGCAGAAGAAATTGCGGAGCTATTTGTAAATTTGCCGCCCGTTACCGTTGTACCTAACGCGCATGCACGTCTTAGACGACTTGCCGACCCCGTAAAGACTTTCTCTGAGCTGTGGCGGCAGTACATCAATTGCGGATTCTCAAGCCTGGAAAAGAGTGACCCCGATACCCCTCTTGGTCGGTTCGCCGAGGGGGAATCGCCACTTATGCATCTGCCGTCCGTTATTGCCAATGGCGAGAATCCGGATTGGATTGCCGCTGAACTTGCCGCAGCAGGTTTGAACCGCATGACGGGGAAGAAAAGGGATCTGGTCCTAGCAGCTCGACGCGCTTTCGTAACCACAAGAGGACTTGACGATCTGCTAGTCAATGGGAGATCTGGGGGCGCACTATCTGTCTTCCTCGATTTAGCACGCGGCCTCACGAACGATCGCGAAATTGCCACTTCGGCGACGTTTAGCAGGAGCCTTGACGCCGACGAACTATATGGAATCAGCCACAAGCAGATTCGCAACATCCTCGTAAATACTGGCCTCGCCCATAATGTCATCCCTCTTGATTCCCGCTGGAAAGGGTACATCGGCCACAGGATGCATTTCGACCCAGCCGATCTCGGTCGCCGTAACGCTTACCTTGAAATCGAAGATGTGATTCGTAAGGCGCTGATGATCGCGCAAATCCATCGAAATGACATTCCAAACCTTGCCGTACTGGACTCAGTCGTTTTCGCTGTCCAATCTTCTAAAGGACATACCGGCGGAGGCTGGACGGGAGCGTGACCGTGGTGATGATCCGCCGGGCACGAGGCTTCAGGCATAACGGGGCACAATTTAGAGACCGTAGCGTGCACTTCCTACTCCGATTAATACTTTGCATGAATATTGCCCGCCAGCCATCCGACTGAATATCCACAAAAGCCAATGAATTTCACGGAATCACCTGGAAATATCGACCCTACCCGAGCGCTTATATATCTATGGGAAATTCTTGATTCCCATGAAAATATTGTCTGTAGATACGTCGGCAAAGCCTCCGGGGGAGCGCACCGACCTCGCACTCAGTACAAACGCAATGTTATTAATTTGTTAACCGGCCAGCCATATCGAAAGAGCAAACCGACAAAGTTCAGGCCAATACATAGACGGATGGCGCAAGCTGTTAAAGCTGGCGAGACGATACGACTATCGTTCATTTGCAATGTATCTCCAGATGAGGACATAAATCAGCTAGAACGCTATTGGCAAAATTTCTTTGGATTAAAAAACCGCTAAGTGCGCTGAGGCATAAAGCCGGTCGAGGAAAATCTCTATAGCTCTGCCCCCCATAGTCCTTAAGAGTCAGTGGCTGTGGCCATGTTATCGAAGCTCGATAGCACATGAAGATGGTGGCTTGACTTTAATATTTCTTATTTCCCGTATATGAATGCGGGATCGAACTTCACTTCTGAGTAGAGAGAAAAATGGGTTTTTGGGACGTAGTAAAAAGCGTTGCGCTTTCTGCCAAGTGTGCGACCGGATGGCATGCAGGAGATTGGCAAAAAACTGTCGGCGGCCCAGAATGCTCAATGGGAAAGACATGCCCCGATTGCCATACTTACGTGACAACAAACAAACACTCTTACACCGAGTGGAAAAAAATTAACTATTCAAATTGCAATTCCGTCCGAGAGTGCAAACATTGCGGAAGCACTGAGGAAAAAATAGTTCACGAATACGAAAACAATGGAAAGGACGACAATTGCAGATTAATTAGCAAATGCCGTGACTGCGGGTCCATTGAAACAGGACGAGAAGATCATGAATGGGTAAAATTTCTTGACCACGAAGTGAAGGTTGGTGGCAAAAAAAAATGCAGACGATGCGGCACTACAGGCTGATTATTATTAATAATAACTATTAACAAAATCCACGCCCGCCCCAATTGAAAAATTGAATGCGCGTTTACAACGGCGGCTTAGAAAAATTGTTTGATACCAAGCCGTTGATTTAACGAATTCCTATGGCGCGGCAGGAGGGGCTCGAACCCCCGACCCCGGGCTTAGAAGGCCCGTGCTCTATCCAGCTGAGCTACTGCCGCGCAGTCTTTTGATGACCCGGAAGATGTCCGGGCGCCGCATTTTACCTTGTTGCGGAAAAACTTGGGACGCGGCTCACCGCAGCGGCCTCTAAGCCCCCAACGCCCCCTACTCGTCCTCGATATCCGCGTGCGTGGACACCCACAGCACCATCGCATCCGCCTCGCTCAGGCTGATCACCCGGTGGCCCATGCGGCTGTCTATATAGAAGCTTTCGCCCGCCTTCAAACGCGCCGGTTCGTAGAACTCGGTGTACAGCATGACCTCCCCTTCCAGCACGTAGACGAATTCTTCGCCGCGGTGGCGGCTCCAGTCTTGGAATTCGTCGAACGAGCGCGCCTTGACGCGGGTGTGAAACGGCATCATGCGCTTGTGCGACAGCGCGGTGCACAGCAGGCGGTGGTCGTAGTACGGGGTTTCGTATTGGCGGCCTTCGCCTTCGCGGCTGAGGCTGCGACGGCCGGTGCCCATGTGGGCGTCGGACGCGGTGAAGAGTTCGGCTACGTCCAGGTCCAGGCCCGCGGCGATCTTGATCAGGTTGTCGTAGGTGGGCGACAGGAGGCTGTTTTCGATTTTCGAGAGCGTGGACGCGGCGACGCCGGTGGCTGCCGCCGCCTGCTTCAGGGTCCAATTGCGCGCTTGGCGCAGGGCCCGCAGCCGTTGCGCCAATGCGCTTTGTTTGTTGCCGTGCATCCTGTGTACCTTGTCATGCCCGCGATAAGCGCTCCCGCCACCAGTCGCGCGCCTGGTAAGACCAATAAGTCAGTTGAACCGCCGCGGTGCCCAGCCCGCCGCCGTTCCACGCCAGCCCAAAGGGTTCGAACAGCTTGTAGCGCTGCGTGTCGCCGGAGATCCCTTCGGCCACGACGCGCCCGCCGATAGACGTGGTGTTCATGCCGTGCCCGCCGAACGCGGTGCAATACCAGACGTCTGGCGCCAACTGGCCGATCTGCGGCATCAAGTGCCGGGCGTAGGCCATGCGACCCGACCAGGCGGTTTCCACGCGCAGCCCCTGCAATTGCGGGTAAACGGACAGCAATTCGCGGCGCAGGGACTCGGCCAGATCGGGTGGGTCGTCGACACGGGTGGTGATTCTACTGCCCCAGCCAATGCGGCCGCCATCCAGCACGCGGTAATAGTTGCCGGCGCGGCGGTCGTCGCCGATGGCGGCGGTGCTGCGAATGGCTTCAAGCACCCGGTCGCCCAGCGGTTCGGTCAGCATGATGTAGGTGGCGATGGGCAACATGGCCCGGCGCAGCGCGGGCACCACGTCGCCGGTATAGCCGCCGGTAGCCAGCACCACGGTGCGCGCGTCGATCTGGCCCTGCGCCGTCTTCAGGTGCTTGATGGCGCCGACCAGCGTGACGCCGGTGACGGGGGAATCTTCATGGATGCGCACGCCCAGGCGCACGCATTCGCGGGCCAGCGCGCGGGCGTAGTTCAAGGGATGAAAGTGAAACGAGGCCGGGTCTTCGACGCCTTGGTGATAGACGTCGGACACCAGGCGTTCACGCACCTGGCTGCGCGTCAGGAAGCGCACGTCGCGGCCGAAGTCGCGGCGCTGGGCGTCGCACCACTGATTAAGCGCGTCGGTGGCTTCGTAGCGCACCACGCGCAGCCGGCCATCGACCTTGTGCGCGTCGGTGATGGCTAGGGTGCGGATGTTGTCGCGGATGATCTCCACGCCTTCCATCGACAGCCGGTAAAGCTGGCGGTAGTGGTCTTCGTCCACATGCCGCTTGATGGCATCGGCGCCGGCCGAAAACGCGGGCGATACCGAGCCGCCGTTGCGCCCCGATGCCCCCCAGGCGATGCGCCGCCCTTCCAGCAAGGTGACGCTGCGCCCGCGTCGGGCCAGTTCCAGCGCGGTCGACAAGCCGGCCAAGCCGCCGCCCACCACGCAGACGTCGGTGCTGGCCACGCCCGCCAACGGCGGGTAGTAGGTATCGCCGTCGGACAGCGTGCGCTTGTAATAGGTGTCGATGTACTCGGAGGCCATGCCGGTGCGGGTCCGTATCAGTGCAGGCTTGCGCCTTGCAGGCCGCCCGTGAGGCGCTTTTCCAGCCAGTTGGCCAGACGCAGCAACGGGTAGCAGTAGATGAAGTAGATGGCGGCGATCATGCCGTAGATGAACAGCGATTTCGCCGGAAAGGTAATGATGAACACCTCGCCCTGGCGCGTCAGTTCGGTAATGCCGACCACCGACAGGATGGCGGTGCTTTTGATCAGCATGACGTAGACGCCGCTCATGGGCTGCACGATCAGGCGCATGGCTTGCGGCAGGACGACCAGCCGCAGGATCTGCAAGGGCCGCAGGCCGAGTGTCATGGCGCCTTCGGTCTGGCCGCGCGGCACGGACTGGATGGCGCCCATGACGATTTCCGCCACATAGCAAGACGTGTACACCGACAGCGACACGAAGGCGGCGGTGGCGGAATCCCAATGCAGCAGTGCGATGCCGGTGCTGGGCAACACAAAGTAGAAGATATAAAGCTGCACCAGGAACGGCGTGCCGCGCAGGATGTGGATGTACAGGCCCAGCAATTGGTGGATACCACGGATGTGGTAGCTGCGTATCACACCTATCACAAAGCCCAGCAGCGACCCGGCGATGATGGCCACGAACGATATCTTCAGCGTCTCCCAGAAGCCCTTCAGCAGGAAGGGCAGCACGACGCCGGCGGTGGAAAGATAGGAATCCAGCATGCTTACCTCGCGTTCCAGGCCGGGCCGGCCAACCAGAGGCTGACGCCTCGCGACAGCATCAGCATGACGCCGTAGATCAGCAGGTATCCCGCGGCGATGGTCAGGAAACTTTCGCTGGGCACGATGCGGTCGCTGTTCATCTGCACGCCGGCCGCGACCAATTCGAAGACCGTAATCAGCGACAGCAGCGAGGTGTCCTTGATCAGCACAGCGGTCTGCCCCAGCAGCGGCGGCAGCGTGTTGACGAAGGCCTGCGGCAGCACCACGTAGCGCAGCCGCTGTTGATAGTTCATGCCGCAAGCCTTGGCGCCTTCGATCTGGCCGCGCGGCACGGATTCAATGCCCACGCGGATGATCTCGCTCATGTAGGCGGCGTGGTGCAGCGTCATGGCCATGATGCCCAGCACCATTTCGCTCCAGCGCCCCGCGCCCGGTATCACCATGGGCACGGCGTAATAAACCAGGTAGATCTGCACCAGCAAGGGGGTGGACCGGATGAACTGCACATAGGCCGCCACCGGGCGCCAGATGGCGCCACGGCGCGACATGTGCAGCAAGGCCAGCGGCACACCCAGCAACACGGACAGCACCAGGCTGGCGCCCGCCGCGATCAGCGTGTTGGTCAGGCCCGTGGCGAATTCGCCCGCGTACTGGCTGACGATGCGCCAGTTGTAGTAGTCGATCAGCCAATCCATGGGCGCTCCGGTCTCCTGGTTGTGTGGCGCGGTTTATTGGTGGTCTTTCTTCCAGTCGGTGGAGTACCAGTACTGCACCTGCTCGGGCAGCGTGTTGTCGGCGGTCTTCAGCGTTTGCCAGTTATCCAGCCAGAACTTCAGGCGGAAGGCGTTGGGGCCGACGGCGAACGCCAGCGGCTCGCGCACCATCACGCCGTCCAGCACGCGCAGGTTGCCGAAGTCCACCAGGAATTGGTTGGCGGTGGACATGGACATGATGCCGGCGTCCAGGCGGCCGCTGGACAGGGCCTGGCCGACCGGGGCGCTGCCGCCGGAGAACTCTTTCATGGTGGCCTTGGGCAGCATCTTCTTGCCCGCTTCGGCGTAGGTGCTGGCGCCCAGCACGCCGACGTTGACGCCGTCCTTGTTCAATTCCTGGTACGACTTGTAGGGCGAGTCTTTCGGCACCACGGCAACCGTTTCGGCATAGAACATGGGCGCCGAGAACAGCACTTGGGCCGCGCGCTGCGGGGTGGGCGTCATGTCGGCGGCCACCATGTCGGCCTTGCCGGACAACAGCGCGGGAAGCAGGCCCTTCCATTCATAGTCTTGCAGGACCAGCTTCACGCCCAGGTCGTCGGCCATGCGCTTGGCCACTTCCACGGCCAGGCCGGTGCGCTTGCCGGATTTGTCCATGAAGCTCATCAAGGGGCCCGAGGTCTGCACGGCCACGCGCAGTTCGCCGCGCTTGATGATGTCGCTTAGTTCGTCGGCTTGCGCGGGCAGCGCCACGGTGGCGCTGGCGACGGCGATGCTGGCCAGGCCCAGCCATTGTTTGATTTTCAGCATGTCGATATTCCCTTGTGGTGGATGACGTCGTTCCGGGCTTGGCATAGGGTGCTGCCGCATGGCCGGCAGCGCCCGGAGTTGCCGGACCGGCCTGTGCTTGGACTGCTTGGACTGCTATCGAACTGTCTTGGGACTGCCTTGGGACTGCCTTGACTACAGAATCTTGTCCAGGAAAGCGCGCGTGCGCGGCTCCTTGGGATGAACGAACACCTCGTCGGGCGTACCGATTTCCACGATGCGTCCGGCGTCCATGAAGAGCGCGCGGTCGCCGACGTCGCGCGCGAATCCCATTTCGTGGGTCACCACCGCCATCGTCATGCCATCGCGCGCCAGTTGCCGCATCAGTTCCAGGATGCCGCCCACGGTTTCGGGGTCGAGCGCGGACGTGGCTTCGTCGAACAGCATCAGCTTCGGGTCCATGGCCAGCGCGCGGGCGATGGCCACGCGCTGCTGCTGGCCGCCCGACAGCTGGCTGGGATAGCGCTCGCCGAAGTCAGCCATGCCCACGCGGCCCAGCAGGTCGCGGGCGTAGCGTTCGGCGTCGGCGCGGCTGCGCCCGCGCACCACGCGCTGGGGTAGCGCCACGTTGTCCAGCGCAGTACGGTGTTGGAACAGGTTGAAGTGCTGGAACACCATGCCGACATTGGTGCGCCAGCGGTTGACGTCGGTGGCGGGGTCCGTCAAGGACACGCCGTCCACGCGGATGGTGCCGCTATCAATGGTTTCCAGGCCGTTCAGCGTGCGCAGCAAGGTGCTTTTTCCGGAGCCCGACGGCCCCACCACCACCATGACTTCACCCTTGTTCAGCTGGCAATCGACGCCGTCCAGCGCCAGATGCGGCGGCTGCCCGTCGCGATGGAACGTTTTGGTGACTGCTTGGACATCCAGTAAAGCGTCTGCCACTGATGCACCTCGAAAACCGCGCTTAAGCGGGTTAAGCAAAAAAGTTTCGCAATTCACGCTGGAGTTTCGTATAGTAAATTTTTTTCCCGAATCGCCACTTAGGCATAACCCTTAAGCGAAGCCATGACTTCGCTGGCAATCCAAGGAACCGGCATGGACACCCCCCAAGACATCCTGCGCGCGCTCGGCCTGAATCCCGACGCGCTCACCGGCGGCACGCTGACCGCGCGCAGCCCGATCGATGGCGCTGAACTGGCGCAGGTGCATGAACACACGGTGGCCCAGGCCCATTCGGCCATCACTCGCGCCCGCCAGGCCAGCCTGGCCTGGCGCGACGTGCCGGCCCCGCGCCGGGGCGAACTGATCCGCCTGCTGGGCGAAACCCTGCGCGAGAACAAGACGGCGCTGGGCCGCCTGGTCAGCCTGGAAGCCGGCAAGATCGTGGCCGAAGGCGAAGGCGAAGTGCAGGAAATGATCGACATCTGCGACTTCGCCGTCGGCCTGTCGCGCCAGTTGTACGGCCTGACCATCGCGTCCGAACGCCCCGGCCACCGCATGATGGAAACCTGGCATCCGCTGGGCGTCATCGGCGTGATCAGCGCGTTCAATTTCCCGGTGGCAGTGTGGTCGTGGAACGCGGCGCTTGCCATCGTCTGCGGCAACGCCGTGGTGTGGAAGCCCTCTGAAAAAACCCCGCTGACCGCCCTGGCCTGCCAAGCGCTCTTCGCGCAAGCCATGCAGCGTTTCGGCGACGCGCCCGCCGGCTTGTCCGAAGTGCTGATCGGCGGCCGTGACGTGGGCGAAGCGCTGGTGGATTCGCATACGGTGGCACTGGTGTCGGCCACCGGCTCCACCCGCATGGGCCGCCAGGTGGGCCCGCGCGTGGCGCAACGCTTTGGCCGCGTGCTGCTGGAACTGGGCGGCAACAACGCCATCATCGTCGGCCCCACCGCCGACCTGGACATGGCCGCGCGCGGCATCGTGTTCGGCGCCATCGGCACGGCCGGCCAACGCTGCACCACCACCCGCCGCCTGATCGTGCACGAAAGCGTGGCCGACGCCCTGGTCCAACGCCTGCACAAGGCCTACGCCAGCGCCCCCATCGGCAATCCGCTGGACAGCGGCAACCTGGTCGGCCCGCTGATCGACCGAGGGTCGTTTGACGCCATGCAAGACGCCTTGCGCGCCGCGCGCGAGCAAGGCGGCAAGGTCACGGGCGGCGAGCGCGTGCTGGCCGATGACTACCCCAACGCCTGGTACGTGCGCCCGGCCATCGCCGAAATGCCCGGCCAGACCGACGTGGTCTGCCACGAAACCTTCGCCCCCATCCTGTACGTGATGCGCTACCAGGAATTCGCCGACGCGCTGGCCTTGCAGAACGGCGTGCCGCAAGGCCTGTCGTCGGCCATCTTCACCAATGACCTGCGCGAAGCCGAGACCTTCCTGTCGGCGTCCGGTTCCGACTGCGGCATCGCCAACGTCAACATCGGCACGTCCGGTGCGGAAATCGGCGGTGCGTTCGGTGGCGAAAAGGAGACGGGCGGCGGCCGCGAGTCGGGTTCCGACGCCTGGCGCAATTACATGCGCCGCGCCACCAACACCATCAACTACTCGCGCAACCTGCCGTTGGCGCAAGGCATCAAGTTCGGCGAGTAGGCCGACTGGAAAGCCTTGAATCGCAAGGCTTGAAACGCAAAGGCCCCGCGCGGTTGAATCCGCGCGGGGCCTTGTTGCCTGGGTCATCGCACGACATCCTGCGTAACACCTGTTTATTACACGGCCTACATCCGATAAGCCTGGCTTACAAACAGTTGCGGCAGGCGATGCTACATTTCTTCGTCACAAGAAAAGCACACCGTCCCCATGCCCCTACGCCGACCTGCCCCCCCCTACTTCGCCCTGCGCACCCTGACCGCCGCCGTCGCCCTGAGCGCCGCCGGCTCGGCCGCGGCAGGCGTGTCGTACCGGATGGACCGCCCGTCCGCCGCCCCCGGCGAGACCGTCACCATCGAAGCCGTGTACTTCAACGAAGGCAGCGCACGCGCCAACTGGCAAGCGCCGCCTGAACTGGTGCTGCAATGGCGCAGCCAGGACGGCCAGATCGTGCGCAGCCTGGCCAAGCTGGCCGGCGACCGCGCCAGCTATAGCGTGCCCGTGAACAACTTTGCCCGCATGGCATGGACCGCCGTCGTGCCCAGCACCGCGCGCGGCCTGCAAGCCGTGTCCATTGAAGGCGAACCGTCCTTGATGGCGCTGGACGCCACCGGCCGCGAAAGCGGCACGCTGGCCAGCACGCCAGCTCAAGGCCCGGTGGTGGATGCACGCAGCGGCGAGCCCGTGCCCGTGGCTGCCGTCACCGCGGCGGGCGCTTCGCCCGATGCCGGCCCCGCGCCCGACGCCACCGTTGCGTCTACGGTACAGCCGCAAACCGCGTTCGACCGCTTCCGCAGCTCGGTATCGGAATACAAGCCCGTCTACTTCGACATCGGCACCCGCGGCCGCACCACGGCGCGCTTTCAGATCAGCGCCAAGTACCGCCTCTTCAGCCCGACGGGCGACCGCCCGGCAACCTGGGGCGAGAACTTCTACCTGGCCTACACCCAGACCTCGCTGTGGGATTTGCAGGGCGATTCCATGCCCTTCATCGACACCACCTTCAACCCCAGCGCCTTCTGGCTGTCGGACAGCATCTGGCAATCCGCCAACCAGAACTGGCGCTTCGGCATGAACACCGGCGTGGAGCACAGTTCCAACGGCAAGGACGGCGACGAATCGCGCTCGGTCAACGACGGCTATATCGAACCGCGCTTCCACTACCGCTTCGACGGCGGCAGCACGCTGACCTTCGCGCCCAAGGTCAAGGCTTACTTCGGCGTGGCGGACGAGAACCGGGACTACGCCGATTACGCCGGGCATGTGGATTGGCAATTGCGCTGGGCGCAGGACAACGGCGCGGTGGTGTCGGCGATGTACCGCCAAGGCGATCAGAAGCGCCGCACGACGCAGCTGGACTTTGCCTGGCCGCTGCAACGCACGTGGCTGAACATGAACGGGTATCTGCACTTGCAGTATTTCAACGGGTATGGGGAGACGTTGCTTGGGTATAACCAGCGCAATGAATCGCAGTTCCGGGTGGGGTTGTCTTTGGTGCCTTGAGGGTGATGGCTGGTGCGTGGGTTAAGGGGATGGGTGTTTGCGTGCGGTGTGGTGATGGGTTGCGCGCGTTGGGGGGCGGGGTTCTTTTGTCGTTTTTCCCGCGCTTCACCCATCCTACGATGCCAGCTTCAGCTCGGGTTCAGGGATTCGTAGACGAGGGTGGCCAGCGTCAGGTCTTCCAGGGCGCTGCCGACGGCCTTGAAGACCGTGATTTCCTGGTCATTTTTCCGACCTGGGCGGGCGCCGGTAGTGAGCTGGTGCAAGTTGCCCTGGATGGCGTCGCGGGTCAGTACGCCGGCGTCGAAGGCTGACAGCAGGTCGCCGGATTTGGTGGGGGCTTCGTCGGTATCCACGTAAACCGTCGTGCCGTCAAAGCAGGCCGGGTCCGTCTCACGCATCTCGGGCGTGAAGCTGCCGATCAGGTCCAGGTGCGTGCCGGGGCGCAACCAGGCGCCCTGGATCAGCGGCACGGTGGACAGGGTGGCGCAACTGATGATGTCGGCCGCACGCGCGGCGCCTTCCAGGTCGGTCGTGGCCTGAGCATCAAAGCCCTGCGCACGCAGGCTTTCCGCCAATGCCTGGGCGCCGGCCTCGCGCACATTCCACACCATCACACGCTGGATAGGACGCACGGTACGCATGGCTTGCGCGACCAGGCCCGCGATGCGGCCCGAGCCCACGATCAGCAGCGTGCTCGCCTCCTTGCGCGCCAGATAATCCGCGCCCAGCGCGGCCGCGCCCGCCGTGCGGTAGACGGTGACGATGTCGCCATCCACCTGCGCGATCGGCACGCCGGTTGTGGCGCTGTACAGGTTGTACGTGGCGTGCAGGCCGGGCAGGCCCTGGTGCGTGTTCTCGGGAAATATGTTGATGATCTTCACGCCGAAGTAACCCCGGTCGCTCCAGGCCGGCATGATCAGCGTGGTGCCGTGGGCCGTGCCCGACTGAATGGCGTGGACGTGCCGCGTGGGCACGGTCGCGCCTTGGCGAAAGGCCTCGCGCAGGGCGGGAATGACGGCGTCGAATGACAGAGCGCCGCGAGTCTGTTCGGTGTCGATAAAGCGCATGGGATCAGTGCCTGAAGAGGGTCAATCAATCAAAGAGCCGCAGGCAGTCTAGCAGCGCGGGCCTTGGGGCGTCCCGCAGGGGTGACGGGCAGGCCATCAAGGGCTATCAATCTTTGCGCAGGCGTCATAACACCCCGTTATCGGGTGCGGCGCACGGCACGCGACGAAATTCAATAAAGCCTAGTCATATCAAGCGCTTGCACCGACGCAAGCAGCTTTCATTGCGATGCCCACATAGTGGATTTCCCTGGGTCCACGCGGCCTGAGCGCACTGGCATTCTTCGACCACCCCAAGCCCACGGGCGCACCAAGAGAGGTCGTTATGCCAAGTTCCGTTCACCCCGCTCCAGCCGCAACCACGACGGGTTGCCGTGCAAGCGGGCCGAAGCCCGCGACCGGAGCCGCCCGCGCATGATTCGGCAACTGCTTAACCGCCTCTATATCTCGCTGCCTGTCCTGCTGGGCGTGATCGTGGTGTGCTTCGTGCTGCTGCAGGTAGCGCCCGCGGATCCCGCCGCGGTCATCGCCGGCCCCACCGCCACCGCCGAGGAACTGGCCGAGGTGCGGCAGGAACTGGGCCTGGACAAGCCGCTGCTGGTGCAACTGACGGGTTATATGTGGCGCCTGGCGCACCTGGATCTGGGCCGGTCCATGATTTCCAACGTGCCGGTGATCGACGAAATCGGCAGCACCATCGGCGCCACGGTCGAGCTGATGCTGGCCAGCGTGATCTGGTCGATTCCGCTGGCGATCTTGCTGGGCACCCTGGCCGCCTACCGCCGCGGCAAATTGATCGACCGCTTTGTCATGACCTTGTCCGTCATCGGTGTGTCGCTGCCGGTGTTCTGGGTAGGGCTGCTGCTGGTGCAGCACGTGGGCGGCGCGGGCATCCTGCCTTACATCGGCCGCAATGGTCCGCTGTGGACCCTGGCCGGGCTGGAATCCATCGCCCTGCCCGCGCTGACGCTGGGTTCGGTATTGATCGGGCCGGTGGCCCGCATCACGCGCACCGCCGTGATTGAAACGCTTAGCGGCGACTACGTGCGCACCGCGCGCGCCAAGGGCGCGGGCGAACGCCGCGTGGTGCTGCGCCATGCGCTGCGCAATGCGCTGCTGCCTATCGTGACGCTGGTGGGCCTGCAAGTGGGCAACCTGCTGGGCGGCGCGGTGGTAACCGAGCAAATCTATTCCTGGCCCGGCGTGGGCCGCATGGCGGTCGGCGCCATCTTTGCCGGCGACTTCCCCTTGGCCCAGGGCGCGATTCTGGTGACAGCGCTGGGCTTCATCATCATCAACCTGATCGTGGACCTGCTGTACGGCTATCTGGATCCGCGAGGACAAAAATCATGAGCGCAGGTTCCACTTCTTCCATGGGCGCCTTGCCGCCCCAGGCCATGGCCACGCCGCTTGCGCGCATTGCCGACCGGCTGCGCCGCGACCCCATTCTGCTGTTGTCGCTGCTGGCGGTGATCGCGATTGTGCTGACCGCGCTGTTCGCGCCGTGGCTGGCGCCGCACGACCCGTATTCCACCAACATGTCGATAGCGCGCAAGACGCCGGGCTGGGTGTCGTCCGACGGCATCACCTATCTGCTGGGCACCGACGTGCAGGGCCGCGATATCCTGTCGCGCATCATCTACGGCATCCGCGCCACCCTGCTGCTGAGCGTGCTGGCGGTGATCGGCGGATCGGGCATCGGCGCCGTGCTGGGAATCCTCGCGGCCTACTACCGGCCTATGGAAGGCGTGATCATGCGCGTCGTGGACGTGCTGCTGTCGTTTCCCGCCATCCTGTTCGGCCTGAGCCTGTCGGCGCTGCTGGGCCCCGGCACCTTGGCGATGGTGCTGGCGCTGGGCGTGTCCGCCATCCCCGGCATGGCGCGCATCGCACGGGGTTCGGCCATGGTGGTGATGAAGCAGGAATACATGGAAGCCGGCCATGCCATGGGCTTTGGCAATTTCTACCTGATCACGCGCTACCTGCTGCCGAACTGCTCGTCCATGCTGATGATCTACGCGACGCTGCAATTGGGCCACACAATCCTGCTGGGCTCGGTGCTGTCGTTCCTGGGCCTGGGCCCGCAGCCGCCCTTCGCCGAGCTGGGCAGCATGGCCGCCGACGGCCGCAAGTTCCTGCAGATCTTCCCGCACATTTCCACCATTCCCACGATGACGATCTTCTTCATCGTGCTGGCCTTCAATCTGCTGGGCGACAGCCTGCGCGACGCGCTGGATCCCAAGCTGCGCTTCTGAATCGCGCCTGACCACACAACACACCACATCACAACGGGGAAACCACCACCATGAAGCTCATCAAAAGCCTGGCCGTCGCGCCCTTGGCGCTGACCTGCCTGCTGGCCGCGCCCACGCACGCCGTCGCACAATCCGACAAGACGGTGCTGATCCTGCGCGAACTCGACACCGACAAGTACGACCCGCACCGCACCACGGCGCGCGGCGCGGCGGAAGTGCTGTTCATGGCCGCCGACACCATGGTGGGCCTGGACTACGACATGAAGACGCCGGTGCCTGCGCTGGCCAAGAGCTGGACGGTATCTCCCGACGGCCTGACCTACACCTTCGCGCTGCGTGACAACGTGACGTTCTGCAGTGGCCGGAAGATGACGGCCAAAGACGTGGTGGCCAGCTACGAACGTTGGCTGAACCCTGAAACCAAGGGCCTGGAGCGCTGGCGCGCCGGCCCGGTGGACAGCATCACGGCGCCCGACGACGTCACCGTGGTCTACAAGCTGAAGAAGCCCTACAACGAGCTGCTGCAGCAGATGGCGCATTACATGCACTCGGTCATCAATATCGACCAAGTCAAGGAACTGGGTCCGGACTACGGGGTCAAGGCCTTCGATGGCACCGGCCCGTACTGCTTCCAAAGCTGGTCGCCGCGCAACGAAGTGGTGCTGACCAAGCACGCCGGCTACAACTGGGGCCCGTCGATCTACAAAGACCCGACGCCCAAGGTCGACAAGATCATCTGGAAGATCGTGCCCGAGGAAAGCACGCGCCTGACCGCCCTGCAAAGCGGCCAGGCAGACTTGTCGCGCTATCTGCCGCAATGGGCCATCAAGGACCTGAAGGCCGACAAGCGTCTGTTCGTGAGCCGCGCCGATCCGTTCTACTGGACGTTCTTCCTGGGCTTCAAGATCGACAAGCCCATGCTGACCGACGTGAACGTGCGCCGCGCCATCAATCTGTCCATCAACCGCAAGGCGCTGACCGAAGCCATTACCTTCGGCGAAGCACAGCCCGCCACCAGCATGCTGGCCACCAACACGCCCGCCGGCAGCAACGACGCCTACCGCTACGACCCCGCCGCCGCCAACAAGCTGCTGGATGAAGCCGGCTGGAAAAAGCAGTCCGACGGTTTCCGCTACAAGGACGGCCAGAAGCTGTCGCTGCTGCACTACGGCATCACCGGCTACTGGAAAGACATCATGGAAGCCGTGCAAGGCGACATGAAAAAGGTTGGCGTGGACCTGCGCGTGCAGTTGTTTGATTCGACGTCCGCCTGGGGCAAGCTGGCCACGCAGGAATTCGATGAATTCAGCATGAGCTTTGGCTACATGAGCACGGGTGAAGCGCTGAACAGCTACTTCCTGTCCACGAGCATCCCCACGCCCAACCGCATGAACTGGAAGGACGCCGACACCGACAAATGGCTGGCCGACGGCAGCGCGGCGCTGGACCCCAAGGAAGGCGACGCCATCCTGTCCAAGGCCTTGACCAAGATCTCGGACGGCGCCGCGTGGATCCCGCTGTACCACGACTCGCTCTACCTGGTGGGCGGCGTGCGCATGAAGCCGATGCGCGCGCACGGCATCTTTGGCGCCGCGGCCTATAAGGGCCTGGACATCGCGTTCAAGTAAGCCTGCCGGCGGCGCGCCAATCAGCGTGCCGCCTTCCCTGCCATTTCCGCTTCATTTCTTTCATGCCGTACAGAGAGCCTGCCGTGAGCGACACCCCTCAAGCCCGTATTACCCATTTCAAGAATCTGTCCACCCTGGTGGCCTGGGACGCGGACCTGGGTTCGCACGTCTATATCGAAAACGCCGATCTGGTGATGCGCGGCAACACCGTCATCCACGCCGGCACCGGCTATACGGGCCCGGCCGACAGCGTCGTGCCGGGTAGCGGCCTGATGGCCATGCCGGGCCTGGTCAACGTCCACACCCATCCGTCATCCGAACCCGGCAACCGCGGCCTGCTGGAAGAGTTGGGCAGCGACAAGCTCGGCCAAAGCTCGCTGTACGAATACATGCCCGTGTTCCGCATGGGTATTGAAACCGCGCAATATTCCAACCAGGTCGCCGTGTCCGAGATGCTGCTGTCGGGCGTGACCACCTTTGTCGATATGTCGCTGCCGCGTCCGGGCTGGGCCGACGTGGTGGCGGGCACCGGCATCCGGGGCGTGCTGGGCCCGATGTTCCGCTCGGCCGCCTGGCGCACCACCGACGGCCACTCGGTGGAATACACCTGGGACGAGGCCGCCGCCGTCAAATCCTTTGAAGCCGCGCTGGACGTGGTGGACAGCGCCGTCAAGCACCCCAGCGGCCGCCTGTCCGCCATGCTGTGCCCGTCGCAGGTGGATACCTGCTCGCCCGAACTCTTGAAAGAGGCGCACGCCGCCGCGCGGCGCCTGGGCATACCCATGCAGATCCACGCCGCGCAAAGCGTGGTGGAATTTTCCGAGATGACGCGCCGCCACGGCCGCACGCCCATCGAATGGCTGGACGACCAGGGCCTGCTTGACCCGGACCTGATCATCGGCCACGGCATTTTCCTGAACGACCATCGCACGCTGTACTGGCCGCATGCCGATGACTTCGGCCTGCTGCAACGCTCGGGCGCGCATGTGGCGCACTGTCCCACCGTGTTCGTGCGCCGTGGCATCGCGCTGACATTCCTGGGCCGTTACCTGCGTGCCGGCATCAACGTGGGCCTGGGCACCGACACCTTCCCGCACAACATGCTGGATGAGATGCGCCTGGCCTGCTATGTGGCTCGCCTGCAAGCCGGCCATTTCCGCGCGGCGTCCACCGAAGAGGTGTTCAACGCCGCCACGGTGAATGGCGCCAAGATGCTGGGCCGCGACGACATCGGTCGCATCGCGGTGGGCGGCAAAGCCGACTTTTCGCTGGTCGACCTGTCGCACCCCTACATGCGCCCCGGCCGCGAGCCGCTGCGCAGCCTGATCTATTCGGCCGGTGACCGCGCCATTCGCGATGTGTATGTGGACGGCGAACAAGTGGTCAAGAACGGCCAACTGCTGACCATCGATATCGAACACTGCATGCAGGAAGTGGAACGCGCCCAGGCGCAGACCATTGCAACAGTGTCGCAGCGCGACTATGCGGGCCGCGACATCGACGCCATGTCGCCGCGCGTGTTCCCCAGCCGCGCCTAACGGAG
The DNA here is from genome assembly GCF_002812705.1 of Achromobacter spanius. Taxonomy (NCBI): domain Bacteria; kingdom Pseudomonadati; phylum Pseudomonadota; class Betaproteobacteria; order Burkholderiales; family Alcaligenaceae; genus Achromobacter; species Achromobacter spanius. The sequence goes on from NZ_CP025030.1 coordinate 5,581,421, forward strand.
AGTTTTGATGAGCGAAACACTACTGGCCGTGCAGGGCTTGAGCGTGGAGTTCGGCGCCCGCGCCAAGCCGTACCGCGCCGTGAAGGCCTTGGACTTCACCATAGGCCGCGGTGAAACGGTGGCGCTGGTGGGCGAGTCGGGGTCCGGAAAATCGGTCACGGCGCTGTCCCTGCTGCGCCTGATCGAACGCGCCGGGGGCCGCATCGCGTCGGGCGCGGCGCGTTTCGTGCCGCGTGACGGCCAGGAAGTGGATCTGTTCAAGCTGCCGGAATCGGCGTTGCGGCGCATCCGGGGCAACGAGATATCGATGATCTTCCAGGAGCCCATGACATCGCTGAACCCGGTGATGACGGTGGGTGACCAGTTGGCCGAGGTCTATCTGCTGCACCAGGACATTTCGCGCGAGCAAGCCTGGACCAAGGCAGAGGCGATGCTGGTGGCGGTGAAGATGTCTGAGCCGCAACGCCGCATGACGCAATACCCCGGCGACCTGTCCGGCGGCATGCGCCAGCGCGTGATGATCGCGATGGCGCTGGCCTGCCGGCCGCAACTGTTGATTGCCGATGAACCAACCACCGCGCTGGACGTCACCGTGCAGGCCGAGATCATCGACCTGATCCGTGACCTGCAACGCGATGTGGGCATGGCTGTGCTGTTCATCACGCACGACATGGGTGTGGTGGCCGAGATTGCCGACCGCGTGGTGGTGATGCGCCACGGCGACAAGGTTGAGGAAAACATCACGGAAGCGTTGTTCGACGCGCCGCAGCAACCCTATACGCGGGATCTGCTGGCCGCTGTGCCGAAGCTGGGAGATGGTTCACCCGACGAGGCCGTTCTGCAAGACCGTCCGACCGTGCTGGAAGTCTCGGGGCTGGCCAAGCGCTTTCCCGTGAAGTCGGGCGCATTCGGCAAGGTGGTGGCCAACGTGCATGCGGTGGAAGGCGTGTCGTTCACGCTGCGCGCGGGCGAGACCCTGGCGCTGGTGGGTGAGTCCGGCTCGGGCAAGTCGACCACGGGGCGCTTGCTGATGAAGCTGGTACAGCCGACCGAAGGCGTGATCCGGCTGGTGGGCCAGGACGTCACGCAATTGACGCCCGACAAGATGCGCGACATGCGGCGTCATATCCAGATGATTTTCCAGGACCCCTATGCGTCGCTGAACCCGCGCCTGCACGCCTGGGATCTGGTCAGCGAACCCTTGAAAGTACATGGCGGCTACACACGCGAACAACGCCGCGAACGCGCCGCGCAACTGCTGGAACGGGTCAACCTGCCGCGGGAATTCCTCGACCGGTATGCGCACCAGTTTTCAGGCGGGCAGCGCCAGCGCCTGTGCATTGCGCGCGCGCTATCGGTGAACCCGAAGATCATCGTGGCCGATGAACCGGTATCAGCGCTGGACGTGTCAGTGCAGGCGCGCGTGCTTGATCTGATGAAGGAATTGCAGGCCGAGATGGGCTTGTCGTATCTGTTCATCTCGCACGATATGGCCGTGGTGGAGAAAGTCAGCCACCGCGTGGCCGTGATGGTCATGGGGCAGATTGTCGAGATAGGACCTACGCAGGAAGTGCTGCATCGCCCGCGCCATCCGTACACGCAGAGCCTGTTGTCGGCGGTGCCGATTCCCGATCCGGCGCGCCGTCATCAACGCACGATGCGCGCCGCGCGGGAAATTCCGAGTCCTATCCGCAAGGTCGGCAACAACCCCCACGTTGCGCAATTGGTGCAAGTTGCCCCGGGGCATTTTGTGCAGCAGGCGGCGTGATGGTTGCGCGCGATAGAAGGCGTGGTTCTTGTCATCGCCTTGCCGCGCTACACCCATCCTACAAAGCGTAGGATGGGTGTAGCGCGAGAAACCCTTCAAAAGGACGAGCCCCCCAACGCGCAAACCCATCACCCACCCCCCGTAGGATGGGTGAAGCGCGCACGATTCGGCATCCGTAAACCGCCCGCCAATCGCGCGTAACCCATCACCCCCCCAATCACACCAAAACCCGCCCCGCCGCCATTCCCACCGCCGCCTGCGTCGGCTCCACCACCGGCAACCGGCAAGCGTCTTCCAGCCGGCCACGCAGGTCGGCCATGCCGGCGCAGCCCATGATCAGCACCTCGGCGCCGTGCGCATCGCGCAGCGTCTTGCCCACTGTCACCATGCGCGCAAAGGCCAGCTCGGCGTCGGCCAACTCGCTGACTTTCATATCCAGCGACAACTCCGCGCAAATGCGATCCGCCACCCCCATCGACCTGAAATACCGAAGATGCCTGGGAATCGACGCCCTCGCAATCGCAATAACTCCGATGCGGGTCGCCATGCTCATGGCCGTCAGCACCGAACACTCACCAATACCCAGCACCGGCGCCGGCACCAGATCCCGCAGTCCATGCAGGCCGGGGTCGCTGAAGCACGCGACGATGAATGCGTCGGTGGCAGCCGCCTCTTGCACAAACAACCGCGCCATCGGCGCAATGCAGGCGTCGGCTTCGGCCTGCGTCTGGATGCCGGCCGGGCCGCCCGTGGAAGTCAGGCAGCGAAACGCCAACGGCAGGCGTTGGAACGGTGCGACCGCGCGTTCGATAGCTTCCGTCACACCGGTCAAGGAGTTCGGGTTAACGAGAGTGATGCGAGCGTTGGACATGATTGAGTAGAATCCCTGCAAAGAAGCGGACACGCGCTGTGCGCGCACCGCTCAGGTCAAGAGGAAAGAAAGCAGCATGTCGGAATTACCCCGGAATGTCCGGTCTGGCCCACTAAACCTGCGGCAGATCGAGGTGTTTCACGCCATCATGATCACGGGATCGCTCAGCGCCGCGGGGCGGCTGCTGCATGTGACGCAACCCGCCATCAGCCGAGTACTGGCGTCGATAGAACTGCGTCTGGGATACGCGCTGTTTGAACGGTTCAAAGGCCGTCTGCATCCCACCAAGGAAGCGCGCAAACTTTTCCAGGAAGTGGAATCCATTCAGGCTGGCGTCAACCGCTTGAACGACATGGCCGCCGGTTTGGCGGGCCATGGCGGTGGCCTGGTCAGCGTGGTGTCCAGCCCCAGCTTCGGCGAATGGCTGATTCCAGCGGCCACCGCAAAGTTCTGCGCCCGCAATCCCGGCGTGCGCATCCGCTACCGGCCGCTGGGCATGGACGCGCTGCTGCCCCAACTGCTGCTGGGGCATGCGGACATTGCCATCTCCACGTTCAAGCCCGAACACCCCAACCTGATCACCAGCGAACTCGCGCAAGGCGAAATCGTCTGCGTGCTGCGCGCCGGCCATCGGCTGGCGCGAGAAAGCGTCATCAAGCCGGCAATGCTGGCGGGCGAGATGCTGGTGGGCTACGGCCGCGACACGCCACTGGGCGAAACCCTGCACAACTACCTGGGTCCGCAAATCACCCCGGCCATCGAGGTGCGCTCGTCCCAGACGGCGTGCTCGTTCGTGCGCCAGGGCGTCGGCGTGGCCCTGGTGGATTCTTACGGCCTCACGGATACGCTGATGCACGGCATCGTGGTGCGTCGTATCGAGCCAGCGATTTCGCTCTCGGTGCACGTGTCCCATTCCCGGATTGAACCTCCGCCATCCATTGCCAAGGCCTTCCTGGCGCAGTTTTCCCAGATCGTAAAAAAAGAATTGCCTGCAATGACGCAGGCAATCATCAACCGGGCTTAAACCACTTCCGGCACGGGCAGCGGGTCGCCCGCGCCCGTGCGCTCGGTGATCAGCTTGTAGTGATGCGGGCTGCGATGCTTGGCGAAATTGAAGACGTGTTCGCGGAAGGTCTGGCCCATGCCCAGATCGATCTTCGCGGTAATGACTTCGTCTTCCTCGCCGCTGGAACGTGCCACGATCTCACCGGACGGCGCCACGATCATCGAACTGCCGATCATGTGGTGACCGTCTTCATGGCCGCATTTGGCGGCGGCGCCGACCCACACCGCATTCTGATAGGCGCTGGCCTGCAACACGATCTCGTGCGTGGTGGTGCGCCAGTGCGCGGGTTCGTCCCAGTGGATATTCAGCGACGGCGTGTTGTAGCCCAGCACGATCAGCTCGGCGCTTTGCAGCGACATCACGCGGTACGTCTCGGGCCAGCGGCGGTCATTGCACAAGCACATGCCGATCTTGACGTCGTTGGTCTCCCACACGCCAAAGCCCAGATCCCCCACTTCAAAGAACTTCTTCTCCAGATGCTGGAACGGCGCATCCACCTTGTGGTCCGAATGGCCCGGCAGATGGATCTTGCGGTACTTGCCGATGATCTTCGCGCTGCGGTCCACCAGGATGGCGGTGTTGAACTGACGGCCTTCCGGCGTCACTTCCGCATAGCCCAGGTAGAAGCCGATGCCCAGCTCGCGCGCCGTGTCGAACAGCGGCTGCACATCGGCATTGGGCATGGACTTTTCAAAATAGCGGTCCACGGCTTCGGCGTCTTCCATCCAGTAGCGCGGGAAGAAGGTCGTCAGCGCCAATTCCGGGAACACGACAAATTCCGCCTTGCGACCAGCGGCCTCGCGCATCATCTCGACCAGGCGGCGCACGACCACCGCGCGGGTGTCGGCAAGGTTCACGGCGCCCATCTGGGCGACCGCCAGGCCCATCTTGCGGGCGGGGGATGCGTTACTCACGATGTCAATCTCCAGGAGTTCTTATCGAATGGTGTTCAAGTGCAATGCGCCGGGGATCACAGCTCGATCTACGGCTCAACCATGTTGGGAAAAATCTTGCGCAGCAAGGCGGCGCGCGGCGAGATCTCACGCGCTTTTTGCAGCGGGGCAGGCAAGCCGCGCGCAATGAAACGCCCGCGTCCACGTTCGGCGTGCAGCACGCCGTCGTCCACAATCACTTCGCCCCGGCTGATCACGGTGGTGGGCCAACCGGTCACCGTGCGCCCTTCATACGGCGTATAGCCCACGTTGTCGTGCAGACCATCAGCGGTCAACGCGACAACACGCTCGGGGTCCCAGATGGCGATGTCGGCATCCGCGCCGACGGAAATCGTGCCCTTCTTCGGATACAGACCGTACATGCGGGCGTGGTTGGTAGATGTCAGTTGCACGAATTGCTGCAAGCTCAGCCGGCCGCTGCGCACGCCTTCGGAAAACAGCAACGGCATGCGCACTTCCAACCCCGGCAGGCCGTTGGCGATCTGCTTGAAGGTGGTGGCGTCGCCGGCGGGCAGCTTGCCCGACTCGTCGTAGCGGTACGGCGCATGGTCGGACGACAACAGCGCCAGCGTGCCGCTGTCCAGGCTTTGCCACAGCGCCTGCTGCGACACCGGATCGCGCGGCGGCGGACTGCAGCAGAACTTGGCGCCTTCGACGCCGGGAATATCAATATCTTCCGCCGTCAGCAGCAGGTAGTGCGGGCAAGTCTCGCCGTACACCGGCGCACCCAGCGTCTGCGCGGCATGGATCGCCTGCGCCCCGCCCTGGGTCGACACGTGCACGATCAGCACCGGCACTTCCAGCACGGACGCCAGGCTGATGGCGCGCTGCGTGGCTTCGTTCTCGGCAATAGGGTCGTGACTGACCGCGTGGTACTTCGGCGCCGTGTGGCCCGCGGCCAGCAGATGACGCGCAATCCAGCTGATCACGTCATTGTTCTCGGCGTGCACCATCGGCAAGGCGCCTTCGCGCGCGGCGATGGCGAACACATCCAGCAACTGCTTGTCGTCCAGCTTCAGCTTGTCGTAGGTCATGAAGACCTTGAACGACGTGATGCCGGCGCGGATGAGTTCGGGCAGATCGTGGTTGAGCGTCTGCGGCGTGGGGTCGGAGATGATCAGGTGATAGCTGAAGTCGATGACCGACTTCGCGGCGGCCGAGGCGGCATAGTCATCCGCCACCTGGCGCAGCGACTGGCCCCGGTGCTGGGCAGCGAACGGAACGATAGTGGTGTTGCCACCATGGGCCGCGGACACGGATGCGCTGTACCAGTCATCGGCGCACAGCACGCCCATGCTGGACAGTTGTTCAACGTGGCAGTGGCTATCGATGCCACCGGGCATGACCAGTCGACCGGCGACGTCGATGGCGCGTTTGCCTGGCGGCAGCGTCGTGGAAATCGCGGTGATAACGCCGTCGACAATGCCGATATCACCCATGAAATCGGCTTCCGCCGTGATGATGCGGCCGTTGTGCAGAGTCAGATCGAAGTCGGTCATGTGGGGAAGGGACACAAGGATTGCATGCCGTGACGCGCCGGATGGCGGGCACGGCTTAAGGTAGGAAGCATGCATGCGTCCGGAAAAATCCGATACCGCAAGGAAACGCTGCGCGTTGGGCGCCGGCGGGGGTGGGCGTTGTGGCTAAGGGGTTGATTGGATTGATGTTTCGAGGGTGGGCGGGGATGGCGACAGCGGCCACGCATAACCGTGGATCATGGGCGCTGTGCAAAGTTTTATATCGGGTTTCCCCTCGATATCGGGGCATGTGCCGTTCGACCGGCGCGTCGTAGTGGCGTTGGTGTTGGTGTTGGGGGGATGGTGATGGGTTGCGCGCGTTGCGCAGCCGATTTCGCGTGGCGGGTGTGCCGCGCTTCACCCATCCTACAAAGTACCGTCGGACGCGATGCCAAAAGAGGCCGCCCGCGCGGCCGGCTTTGGCGGCCCTGCACACTCTTCCAATCCAACACCAGCCCCCAGAAGCATGCCAAGCACACCACCCGCCCCAGCGACCGACAAGTTTCCGTGGCGCAGCTCGGGGTGGTGGCGGCCTGGTGGCGCGGGGAGTCGATAAGCCCGAGGGAATCCGAAGGCAGCCGCCGCAGGCGGCAACGAGGATGACAAGGGGGCAGTCCGGAGCGAAGGCTCCGGACCGCAATCGTTGACCCGCGCCGCCAGGACGCCGCCGCCCCGGGCGTCTAAAGAACCACGCCCAGGCATATCAAGAACCACGCCGCGTGCATCTCTAGAATCACACCCCGGGCGTCTCAAGAACCACACCCCCGTGCGCCCCAAGAACCACGTCCCAAGCATTTCAAGCCCCCCGCACACCAAGGGCATTCCCTCACGCCCTCCACACCAAGCCTCCCGTACACTCCCCAAAAATCCGCCCCGCGCCGCAATAAACCCCACCATGTTCGCCGACCTGAACCATCTATCCCATCACGCCGCCTGGCGTCGCCAGTTGGAAATGCTGCTGGAATCCGCTGGCGAAGGCATTTACGGGATTGATCTGCGTGGCCGTTGCATCTTCATCAACGGCGCCGGCGCCACCTTGCTGGGCTACACCCCCGACGAAGTCGTTGGCCGCAACATGCACTACCTCATCCATCACTCCCACGCCAACCGCGCCCTGATGCCCGTGCATGACTGCCGCATCTTCCAGGCCTTTCGCGAAGGCCGCGGCGTGCGCGTGGACGACGAAGTGCTCTGGCGCCGCGACGGTTCCTGCTTTGATGCCCAATACGCCTCCTACCCCATCCGCAACGAACAGGAAGTTGTCGGCGCCGTCGTCACGTTTTCAGACATCACCGACCGCAAGCGCATCGAACGTGAACTGCACAGCACCCAGGCCCTGCTGGAACGCCGCGTCGGCGAACGCACCGCCGAACTCAGCAACGCCCATGATTCCCTGCGGCGCCTGTCCTCCCACCTATCCACCCTGCGCGAAGAAGAACGCACCCACATCGCCCGCAACATCCATGACGACCTGGGCGCCTCCTTCACCGCCCTGCAACTGGACCTGAACTGGCTGCGCCGCCAACTCGGCGCCACGCCCGCCCTGCAAACCCACGTCGACCGCATGCTGGAAGTCACCCAGACCGCCATGGGCGCCACCCGCCGCATCCTCAGCGACCTGCGCCCCGTCGTCCTTGACCATCTGGGCCTGTGGGCCGCCCTGGAAACCCTGCTGCAAGACCTGCAAACCCGCACCGGCCTGCAATGCCGCTACCTGTGCCCGCCCGACACCGAACGCCGCCGCCTTGACCGCAACGCCGAGATCGCCGTCTACCGCATCGTCCAGGAACTGCTGACCAACGTGCAGCGTCACGCCTGCGCCCGCAGCGTCAGCGTCAGCGCCGTCTGGAGCGACGACGGCCTGCTGCTTACCGTGGAAGACGACGGCATCGGCATGCAACTGCCCGAAGCCCGCCACACCTTCGGCATCCTTGGCATGCGCGAACGTGCCCGCGGCATCGGCGGAGACCTTGCCCTGGACAGCGCCCCCGGCGCCGGCATGCGCGCCCGCCTGCGCCTGAATCCTACCCGCGCCTGAATCCCGCCTGCGCCTGAACCCTACTTGTCCCGCCCCATGGCCCTGAACCTGCTCATCGTCGACGACCACCTCATCATCCGCCGTGGCCTGGCCCGCATCCTGGAAGAAGACCCGCGCGTCGCCCTCGTACACGAAGCCGCCGACGCCCCTTCCGCCCTGCGCGCCCTGCGCCAGACCCGTTACGACGCCATGGTGCTGGACGTGGCCCTGGGCGAACGCGACGGGCTCGACGTCCTGAAAACCGTGCGCGCCGACTACCCCGCCCTGGGCGTCGTCATGCTGTCCGTCTACCCCGAAACCCAGTTCGCCGTGCGCGCCCTGCGCACCGGCGCCCACGCCTACCTGAACAAAGGCTGCGACCCCGACGAACTGCTGTCCGCCCTGATCAACGCCGCCGCCGGCAAGCTCTACGTCACCCCCACCGTGGCCGAACTGCTGGCCCACACCGTGCGCCAAGACAGCACCCGCCCCCCGCACGAACAACTGTCCAACCGCGAATTCCAGGTCTTGCAATTGCTGGTGGCCGGCCGTTCGGTATCCGCCATCGGCGAACAGCTGGCCCTGTCGGTCAACACCATCTCCACCTACCGCAGCCGCATCTTCGAAAAGCTCGGCGTGCGCACGCTCGTGGAACTGGTGGCCTACGCCAACACGCACCACCTGGGTGCGCTGTAGCCACCTTGCGCACCAGCACGGCGCAGCGTCGCACCGCGTAGTAGACCCCCTACACGCATATCGTCGAACCGGGGATACCGGCCCCGCGCACCCGGCCCCATGATGGCTCCAATCCCCCTCTGGCCGGAGCCATCCCATGTCCCTATTCAGCAATCCGTTCGACGCCAACAGCCGTCTTGCCTGCGGCTGCGGTCGCCACGCCTCGCAAGCCGAACACGAACGCGCCGTGCAATCCGTCACGGACAACGCCGTCGACCAGGCGGTGATGCGCGCCCTGTTCCCGGAAGACGGCCTGCGCCGCCGCTTCCTGCGCGCGGTGGGCGGCGGCACCGCCATGGCCGCCATTGCGTCGATCTTTCCGCTGGCCGCCGCCCGCGAAGCCTTCGCGCAATCCACCGGCCCGCTGGAAAAACAAAAGCTGAAGGTCGGCTTCATTCCCATCACCTGCGCCACGCCCATCATCATGGCGCACCCCATGGGCTTCTACGCCAAGCAAGGGCTTGACGTGGAAGTGGTCAAGACCGCCGGCTGGGCGCTGGTGCGTGACAAGGCCATGTCCGGCGAATACGACGCCGCCCACATGTTGTCCCCCATGCCGCTGGCCATCTCGCTGGGCGTCGGCGCCAGCCGCGCCGTGCCGTGGACCATGCCCGCCGTGGAAAACATCAACGGCCAGGCCATCACGCTGTCCATGAAACACAAGGACCGCCGCGACCCCAAGGACTGGAAGGGCTTCAAGTTTGCCGTGCCGTTCGACTATTCCATGCACAACTACCTGTTGCGCTACTACCTGGCCGAACACGGCCTGGACCCCGACACCGACGTGCAGATCCGTTCCGTGCCGCCCCCTGAAATGGTGGCCAACCTGCGCGCCGACAACATCGACGGCTTCCTGGCTCCTGACCCGGTCAACCAGCGCGCGGTCTACGACGGCGTGGGCTTCATCCACACCCTGTCCAAGAACATCTGGGACGGTCACCCCTGCTGCGCCTTCGCCGCCAGCCAGGAATTCGTGAAGACCATGCCCAACACCTACCAGGCCTTGTTGAAGTCCATCATCGAAGCCACCGCCTACGCCCGCAACCCAGCGCATCGCAAGGAAATCGCCGCCGCCATCGCCGCGCCCAACTACCTGAACCAGCCCGTCACCGTGGTCGAACAAGTGCTGACCGGCACCTACGCCGACGGCCTGGGCAAAGTGCTGACCGACCCCAACCGCATCGACTTCGATCCCATGCCGTGGCAGTCGTTCGCCGTGTGGATCCTGACGCAGATGAAGCGCTGGGGCCAGGTCAAGGGTGACATCGACTACCAGAAGGTCGCCAGCGAGGTCTTCCTGGCGACCGACGCCGTGCGCCTGATGCGCGAGGCCGGCCTGACCCCGCCCGCCGAAACAGCCAAGACCTTCAGCGTCATGGGCAAGCCGTTTGACCCCGCCCAGCCCGAGGCCTACCTGGCCAGCTTCAAGATCCGGAGAGCCTGATGCGGTCAGTGCAATATTGGCGGGCGACGTTCCTGTCCGTCGCGCTGTTCCTGGCGTTCCTGCTGCTGTGGCACGCCGCCACGCGCCCCGATGCGGGCGACGTGACGGTGGACCCGGCCTACGCCGCGCTGGTCGGCAATGCCGCGGCCAGCGGCTCCAAGACGCCGTTTCCCGGCCCGGCCGACGTTGGCGAAAAACTGTGGCAACACCTGAAAGACCCGTTCTACGACCGTGGCCCCAACGACAAGGGCATCGGCGTGCAACTGGGCTATTCGATAGCGCGCGTGCTGGCCGGCTTCAGCCTGGCCGCGCTGGTGGCGATACCGCTGGGCTTTCTGATCGGCATGTCCAAGACCGTCTACCGCGCCTTTGACCCCTTCATCCAGGTGCTCAAACCAATTTCACCGCTGGCCTGGATGCCGCTGGCGCTCTACACCATCAAGGACGCCGACACGTCCGCCATCTTCGTGATCTTCATCTGCTCGCTGTGGCCGATGCTGGTGAATACCGCCTTCGGCGTAGGCGCCGTGCGGCAAGATTGGCTGAACGTGGCGCGCACGCTGGAAGTGTCACGCCTGCGCACCGCCTTGCAGGTGATCTTGCCCGCCGCCGCGCCCACCATCATGACCGGCATGCGCATATCCGTAGGCATCGCCTGGCTGGTGATCGTGGCCGCCGAAATGCTGATCGGCGGCACGGGCATCGGCTACTTCGTGTGGAATGAATGGAACAACCTGTCGATTGCCAACATCATCTGCGCCATCTTTTTCATCGGCCTGATCGGCATGCTGCTGGACACCGCGCTGGCTCGCGTCGCGCGGCTGGTCAGCTATCGGGAGTAACGCCATGAGCCATGCATTCCTGCAAGTCCAAGGCCTTGGCAAACGCTACCCGGGGCGCAACGGCCAGCCCCAGCCGCCCGTCTTCGAGAACGTTGACTTCGACATCGAGCAAGGCCAGTTCGTCTGCGTGATCGGCCATTCCGGCTGCGGCAAGACCACCATCCTGAACGTGCTGGCCGGCATCGACGACACCAACGAAGGCGTCGTCATCATGGACGGCCGCCAGATCTCGGGCCCGTCGCTCGAACGCGGCGTGGTGTTCCAGGCGCATGCGCTGCTGCCCTGGCTGACCGCGCTGCAAAACGTGGAATTCGGCGTGCGTTCGCGCTGGCCCGCCTATACCCTCGAGCAAGTGCGCGAACACAGCCTGCGCTACCTGGACATGGTGGGCCTGGCGCAGGCGGCGGGCAAGAAGCCCAGCGAACTGTCGGGCGGCATGAAGCAGCGCGTGGGTATTGCACGCGCCTTCGCCATCCAGCCCAAAATGCTGTTGCTGGACGAGCCTTTCGGCGCGCTGGACGCGTTGACGCGCGGCACCATCCAGGACGAGCTGCGCGGCATCGTGCAGCAAACCCGCCAGACCGTATTCATGATCACGCACGACGTGGACGAAGCCATTCTGCTGTCGGACCGCATCCTGCTCATGAGCGCGGGCCCATACGCCCGCATTGCCGAGTCCGTCAGCGTCGATCTGCCGCGCGACCGGACCCGCGCCAGCCTGCATCACGAACCCCGCTATTACGATATCCGCAACCATCTCGTCGACTTCCTGGTCGACAAGGCATCCCACAAGGAGTGACACCCATCATGATGTCCCGCGCTGAAGTGACCGAACTGGTCGTTACCCGCAAACTGGAAAAAAAGCTGTCCTGGAGCGCCATCGCTGAAGCCGTTGGCCAAAGCAAGGAATGGACCACCGCCGCGCTGCTGGGCCAGATGACGCTGACCGAGGAACAAGCCCTGGCCGCCGCCCGCATCCTGGACCTGCCCGACGACGCCGTGGTGCAGTTGCAAGTGGTGCCCTACAAGGGCTCGCTGCCCACCACGGTGCCCACCGACCCGCTGATCTACCGCTTCTATGAGCTGATCAACGTCTACGGCACCACGTTCAAGGCCTTGATCAATGAAGAATTCGGCGACGGCATCATGAGCGCCATCGATTTCAAGATGGACTTGCAGCGCGAAGCCGACCCCAAGGGCGATCGCGTGCAGATCGTGATGAGCGGCAAGTTCCTGCCGTACAAGATGTATTGATGCGTTGAGCTGGCACGCCCCGCGTCAAGACCGGGGCGCGCTTGGGTTGCTGATTTTGGCTGAGAGCTGGCCTAGCCTTCCACCGCCAGCTCTTCCCAGCCCAGCTCGCGCGTGCGCTGCAAGGTGGCCGTGACTTGCGCCGCCGCCTCGCGCGCAGCCTCAAGCAGGTCCTGCCCGGTCAACAGCCTGGCCGTCAGGCTGGCCATGAACACGTCGCCGGTGCCATGCACCGACGGCGGGATGGCGATTTCCGGATGCGTCACAACGTTGAGCGTGTCGCGCGTGACCACCGCCAACTGCAAGGCGCCCGGTTCCGCTGCCATCGGCGCGGCGCTGGTCACCACAATCCATTGCGGCCCCAGCGCGATCAGTTCACGCGCCGCCGCCGCCACCTCGTCCATCGTCGCCAATGGCCGGCCCACCAGCATTTCAAGTTCAAAGTGGTTTGGCGTCATGCCGTCGGCCAGCGGCACCAGCAAGCTGCGGTATTGCGCGACCAGGCCCGCGTCCACATACAAGCCGTCGTTGCGGTCGCCCATCACGGGGTCGATATGCACGCGCACGTCAGGCCGCGCGGCGCGCAAGGCCGGCAGCCAGCTTGCCAGCAGGTCCGCCTGCCCCGGCTGCCCCAGATACCCGCAGACCACGGCGCGCGCCACGCGGGTCACGCCGCGCTCGTCCAACCCCTTCAACAAACCGGCGAACCAGTCCAAGGGCACCGCGCCGCCATGCAGCGTGGGATAGTGCGGCGTGTTGCTCAGCACCACCGTGGGCACGGCGATGGCGCGCAGGCCCGCGCGGCGGAAGATCGGCATGGCGGCGTTGTTGCCGACATAGCCGTAGACGACTTGGGATTGGATGGAAATGACGTCCACCTGCGCGGTGAAGGCGGGCAACGCTGCGCCGGGCGTGGGGGCAGCGGAAATGGCGGTCATACGGCGGGCTCCTGACAGGAACTTAAGGTTGCATGCCGGCAAGCGGCCGGCTGCGCCACATTCTAGTCCGCCGTGGCGCCCTCGCATGCCGCGGCCAGCCAGGCGGCGCCGTCCCGCACCGCGCGGACAACGCCGCCGAGGTGCGGCGCGTAGGGATAGGCCACCGATGACACGACCGTGCATTGCCCCATTTGTGGATGCGTAGTGTTCATCAAGTACTGGACGCCGCCCGTGGCGGTCGGCACGCGCAGCAGCAGGGTGTCACCGCCCGCCAGCCAGGCGTCGCCCACGGCCCGCGTGGCGCGCAGATCGGTCTGCCAATGCAGCGGTGGCTCGGCCACGCCCACCGCGCGGCCGGGCGCCCGTACCTCCAGCAGCCGGTAATCGCGTGGCAAGGCGCCTGGATGCGCCACCTCGGCCAACGCCAGTCGCGCGAGCACCGCGGCGGCCGGGCTTGCGTCCAACACGGTCACCGGGGCGCCCGCCTCGTGCCAACGGCCCGCCGGCCGCGCGCGCGGCTGCAGGTCCTGGGCATTGCTCAAGCGCCACAGCGCAATCATGGGCCGTTTCCTTCGTCAATATCCACTAGCCATTCTTCGATCAGGGCGGCATAGCGCCCGTGCTGGCACACCCGCAACGGTACCCGTCCAAGCAGCCGCCGCTTGGGTGTGCCAAGCCAGCGAACCGCCTGTTCACGGTCGCCGAACACCAGCTCGGCCAACCACACCACGCGGATCGCGCGATGCAACACCCGCAGGTCGGCCAGGTCCAGCCCCCACGCGGGCGGTGACTGCGCGGCCGCGGATTCTGGAATTCCCGGCATTCCCTGTGGCATGCCCGCAGGCATCAACGGAAACCAGCGCGCAAGATCATCCGGGAACGCCTGGCGCAGCGCCTGCAATAACACCGCCGCGCCTCGCAAGCTGGCGGGCGGCTGCGCGTGGCCCAGCACCCGCGTCAGGCGTTCGTCCAGCGCCAGCGTGACGGCGCTTGCCGCGTCACGGGGCGCGGGCAACGGACGGCGCGCTGGCCTGGGTAACCGCGTTTTGTTCAAACGCGGCATTGAGGGCAGCGCCATCGATGCTGACGGTTCCGGCATTCAGCAAACCCTCCATATAGGCCCGCGCGGCCAGTTCCTGACGTTGGTTACGCAGGGCGGCACGCAGCGCCGGCCTGACTTGGTCGAACGGTGTCACGCTGGCCGGCCGCTGCGCCGCCAGCTTCAGGATGTGGAAACCGGCGGCAGACTGCACCGGGGCGGACACGTCGCCCGCTTTCATCTGCTGCACCACCGGACGCATTTCCGGCGTCAACTGCGTCAACGGCACATAGCCGATATCGCCGCCCTGCGCGCGCGTGGTCTCGTCGCGTGAATTGGCCTGCGCCAGCGCCGCGAAGTCGGCCTTGGGCGCCTGCGCCCGCTTGGCCAGGTCCAGCGCCTGCTTACGCGCCGCCGCCACCGCATCGGCATCACCCAACGGCGCGGGCAGGAAAATCTGGCTGACGCGGTACTGCGCCGGCTCGGTCAGTTGCGGTTTGGCGCGTTCGTAAGCCGCTTGCAGCTCCGCGTCGCCGGGATAATCGTCCGGTGCGCGGCTGACGGATTCCAGATAGCTTTGCACCACGATGCGTTCCTGCGCAGCCTGGACTGCCTGTTTGATCTCGGGCTTGTCCTGCCAGCCCTGCGCGCGCGCCTGCTCGATCAGCGCCTTCTCGGCCAGACGCCCGCGCAGCCACTGGTCCAGGCCCGCGCGGTTGTCCTGCAATTGCTGACGCGCCTGCGGCGGCAAGGCCTGCAATTGGCGCATCAGTTCATCGCGTTCGACACGCACGGCGCCCAAGGTGGCGATGGCCGGCACTTGGGGAGCCGGAGCCGCCGCCGCGACCTTGGTCGCCGTGGCGCCGGGCGGTGAAGTAACGGGCGGTGAAGCAACGGGCGGTGAGGCGACGGGCGCGGCGGACGGCACGGCTTTGGCCAGTGCCGGAGCGGGCTCGCTGCTTTGGGCATCGTTGCCGCGCATCAACGCCACCGCGCCCGCCAGCACGGCGATAAGCAGCACGGCAGCCGTCACGCGCAGTTGCTTGTTGGAAGTCAGAGTCTTGGTCATGGATCGCACCCTTTGCCAGGCAAGCCGCGTTACGCCGCCGCCGTTGTCTCGGCTGCGTCGGCCTCGTCGGCTTGCTGCTGGGCTTGCTGTTCGGTGTGCTGTTCGGCCTGCGCCTCAGCTTGCGCCGCCTCGCCGTGCTCGGCCGACGCATTCGCGCGCAAGAACAACAGAAACTCTTGCAGCAAGCGGTCCCACAGTTCGGTCGTGGCGCGCAAGTAAGATTCCGACACGCCGCCGGCCACGATCACGTCCAGTTCCAGCACCAGGAACACACCCTGCACCGACAGGCGGGCAAAGCGCTTTTCCACGTTCCATCGGTCGGCCAGACCGGCCGGCAGGTCCCCTTGCACACGCAACGCGCAGCTCAGCGTGTAGTCCAGATAATGGCCTTCCTGCTGGGCCGGGTTGCCCATGCGGGCGGCAAAGCCCACGCCCTGGCTGGCGCTCAACAGTTGCACCATGCCGTTCTGCTCGGACAGCGTCACGCGGTAGCCAACGGATTGCAGCAGGGCTTGCAGGCGTTCGGCGTTCACATCAAGAATCAGGTTCGATTCGGTCATTTCATATTTCCAGGAATAAGGAGGGGGCAATCGGGGAAGGCTACGGCCTGGACGTTGCAGCGGCTTGACTCTGGGGCGCTTGACTTTGGGGCGCTTGACTTTGGGGCGCTTGACTCTGGGGCGCTTGCGCGTCGTAGAGCTTGTCGCCGTAGGCCTGCGCCTGCTCTTCGAACTGCACGCGCGCCTTGCCCGCGAACGGTTGTTTGAGCGCCAGAATGTCGCCCGTGCTGATGCGTTCATAGGCATTCAGAATGTCTTTGCCGGCCTGGTACATCTCGCGGTTCTTCGCCAGGCACACCTTGACCTCTTCCTCGCGCTGCGCCAGGTTGCGGGCCAGCGCCACGCGCTCCGTTTCCTTGGTGCGCGCCAGGGTCAACAGTTCGTCGTAGGCGCCCTTGAACTTGCCCAGTTGCGCATGGCTGGCGGCCACTTGGGCCTGGGCGCTTTCCGTCAGCGCGTCTTGCTGCGCCGCCAGCTTTTCGGCCTGCCCACGGCTCTTGGCCAACTGCGCGCGCAGCGACTCCAGCTCCTTCTGCGCGGCGTCAAGCTGCGCTTGGGTGGCCGCCTTGGCCGCGTTGATCTGCGCCTGCTCGCTTTGCAGCTGCTGCAACTGCTGCGTGGTGCTGCGCAACTGGGCGCGCAGGCGCTCTTCCATGGTTTCGGCCTGGGCGCCGCCAGACAGGCTGAGGCCTGCCGCGCACAGCGCCACGGCGGCGGCCAGGCGCCGGCCGCGCCCGGCCGTGGGGAAATGGCGGGATGCATCCCATACGATGTGCATGTCCATGGCCTTAGAACCTGGCATTGATTTCGAACTGCATGGTGTCGATGGCCAGGGGTTCACCATAGATCTCCTTGGTGCTCATCCAGCGGAACACGCCATACACGTTCTTCTCGAAGGCATAGCCCGCGCCGATGTAGTAGCCGCGCGCGTTGGTGCCGCCCTGGTGGAACGACGAATCGTTGAAGGCATCGGGCAGCGCATCCGGCTGGATGTACTTGTAGCCAACGAAGGCCAGCCAGTCGCCCTTCTCTTTCAGGTCATACGAACGGCCCAACGTGGCTTGCAGCATCCAGGCGTTGGGGCCGCTTTCGACGTTGCCGTTGTCGTCGAAGTTGTTGACGATATAGCCCTGCGAGCGGCTCGCCATCTTGCCCTTGCTGTAGGCCAGGTTGTGGATGAAGTTGCCGTTCACGCGCAGGCCCAGCCCATCGAACACGCGGGTATCCCAACGCAGGTTCAAGTCCAGCAAGTCAAACTTCGAAGCCAGGCCCACGTATTGCGGCTGCGGCGTGTTGGCCGGGTCGAGCGGGTTGGGGGCAATGTTACGCAAGAGGAACAGCGTGTTGCCCTTTTGCATGAAGGCGGGCCGCGACCAGTCGGTGTCGCAGTTTTCGTCGCCCGCCCACGGCGAGCACGCGCTTGAGCGCTTGCCGGCGATGTTGTCGAAGTGGTAGTACGCCAGCGCGCCGCGCAGGCTGTTCTGGTTATTGACCTTCCAGTCGGCGCCCACCTGCGCGCCCAGCAGCCACTTGTTTTCGCTTGCGCCTTCCGTCATGGAAGACGCATTCCAGCCGTTGTTCGCGTACTCGGTCGCAAACGCGCCCAGCGTGCCGAACAAGGTCACATCGCGGCCTTGCAGAGGCTGCTTGAAAATGGCCGCGATACCGTCGAAATTCAGATCGTTGGAGAACAGCGTATCGGTGGATTCGAACGGGTTGGCGATGCGGCCGCCGGTTACCGTGGCCCACGTGGCGGGACGATAGGTCAGGTAGGCCTGGTCAAGCCAGATTTCCTTCTTGCCCATGCCGCCGCCCAGCGTCTGCGAGGTGGATACCGGGCTGTCGTCGCTGCCGGTGGCCAGCCGAATGCCCGCCGTCCAGGCTTCGGAAATATCGGCGCGCACCCCAAGACGGGCACGGATGCGCAACTGGTTGCGGCGGTCTTCGCGCGTGTTCAGCATGGGCGGATAGCCGCCGTTGGTGTTCTGGTTGACGTCGTACGGCCCGTTGGCGTTGAGCTTGGCGAAATTGACAATCTCGTTGCTGTTGCCGCCGTTGTAGAAGCGCGATTCGTCGCGCACGCGAACGTCGCCTTCCACGGTGATGCGCGACACCCAATCCGGGAAGGTATTGGGCTGCGCCCAGTTCTCTTCCTTGGCCTGCACCATGACTTCAGCCTTGACCTCGTCGCGAATCTGGTCACGCACGGTCTGCGGAATGTAGGGCACGCGCACGTCGCCCGCTTGCGCCACGGCGGCGCCGCGGTCGGCGGGCGGAGCGTTGCGCGCGGCCTGGGCTTCGGCCTCGGCCTGCGCCACCAGCGCGTTGGCCTGTTCGGGCTTGAGCACGCCTTGCTGCACCAGCAGGCGGATCAGGTTGATGGTGGCGTTCTCGGACGGCGCGGGCGCGCTGTGCGCCGGCAGCGAGGCGGCGCCCGCCACGGCCAGCGCCAGCGATGCCGCCAACCGGTTCAATGGGAACTTCATGCTCTTGTCACTCCAGGATCAATTCAATGTGAGACATCAAGACGGGCGGCGGCCAGTCAGCGAGGCACGGATGGGCATGCTGGCCGAGGCCGGCGGGCGTTCGTCCAGGCCCGGCACGGCGCGCAGCGCGGCGATCACGCGGGCGTCGACGTCGGCGTCGCCGCTGCCACGGGTCAATTCAACGCGGGTGACCTGGCCCGACGCCGTGAGCCAGATGTTGGCTTGCAGGCGGAAAGTCAGATTGCGAGTGCGTTCGTCTTCGCGCAGGATCTTCTGCAGCGCATAGGCCAGGTATTGGCTATAGGTGGCGTTGCCCGCGCGGCCCCCTCCCCCGCCCGACATGCCCTTGCCCTGCCCCGCGCCGATGTTGAAGGCGTCGCCGCCGGCTTGGGCGTCGCCGTCGATCTGCATCGGGTTGGCCAGGTCGTCGGCCGGGCGCGGCGGCGCCTCGTCCTGCGGCTTGGGCGGTTCGGGCGTGGGCTGCGGTTCGGGCTCGGGCGTGGCCACGGGCTCTTCCTTGGGCTGCTCGGGTTCCGGCGGCTTCTCGGGCTCGGGTGGCGGCGGCGGAGGCGGCGGCAGCGGGATGATGGCCGTGACCTTGGGCGCATCGCGCCGGACGCCGGACATATCGTTGGCCCAGCGCCAAAGCGCGTAGGCCGCCACGATCGCCGCCACCACCACGGCCGCCAGCTTCAGCCAGCGGCGCGCCGGATGCGGATCGCGCGAAGAATCGGATGCATGTTGCGGCATGACGTCGGTTCCGGCCTCTATTGCGGCTTGCCGGTAACCAGGCCGACCTGTGCAAGTTCCAGGCGGCGCAACAGATCCAGCACTTCCACGACCTTCTGGTACTGCACGGCGGCGTCGCCGCGCACAATGACCGGGAAGTCGGGGTTCAGTGCCTTCTCCGTGCGCAGCCGGTCTTCCAGCTCGGGCAAGGTAACCGGGTAAGCGTCCAGGAAAACCTGGCCGGCGTCGTTGACGGAGATCGCCTTGGTTTTCGGCTGCGACAAGGCCACGGTGGAACTGGCCTTGGGCAGGTTGACCTTGATGCCGGCGATCTGTGCGGTGGCCGTCAGAATGAACATGACCAGCACGACCATCAGCACGTCGACCAGCGGCGTGATGTTGATGCCGTCGACGGGCGCGTCGTCATCATCGTCCTGGGAGGTGGATACGGAAGCCATGGCTGCTCCTTACGCTTCGGCGGACGCGGGTTGCACGTCGCGCACGGCCGGGCGGCTGGCCGCCGGGGCGCGCACTGCCTGCTGATGGGCGGCTTCCTGCGCTTGCGTTTCGCCGTGCACTTCGGCCAGGCGCGTGACGAACTCATCGACGAACACGCGCATGTCGGCGCTGACTTCCTTGTTGCGCGACACCAGACGGTTGTAGCCAAACAGCGCGGGGATCGCGACAAACAGGCCCATCGCGGTGGCCAGCAAGGCGGCCGCCATGCCGGGCGCGATGGCGTTGATGTTGACGTCACCCGCCATGGCCGTGCCCAGGAACACCACCATGATGCCCAGCACCGTGCCCAGCAGGCCGATGTAGGGGCCGCCCGCAATGGCGTTTGACAGCGAACCCAGCTTCGAACCCAGCGCCAGGTTTTCCTTGGTGCGCACGGCATCCATCGACGCGCGTATGGCTTCGATGGTGGCCGTGGAAATCGACGTGGTGTCGGCGCCCTGCGCGCGGCGCGTGCGGATCTCGTTGATGGCGACGCGGTACAGGCGCCACAGCGAGGCCTGCTCAACGCGCGTGGCCAGCGCCTTGTCGTCCGCCAGCAATTCCAGGCGCTGGCCGACCGTGGCGAAGGCCTCGCGGAACGATTCGTTGGCGCGCGCCACGCGAGCCACGTTGCGGCTCTTCTTGAACATGATGATCCAGGACTGCACCATCATCAGCACCAGCACGCCAATGATGATCCAGGCGTCGATCGGCACGGCGTTAAGCAGAAAGCCCAGTCCGCCAAAGCCAAAACCGGATTGCTCTTCATCGGCGCCGTAGGCCACCAGGCGCGACTCGGCGCCTTGCGAGGCCGCGTCGGCGTAGATCAGCGCGGCGGGACGCGCAACCTTGGACAGGCGCACTTCGTCAATCGCACCCACGAACGGCGCGTACGTCGGCTGCGGCGCCGGAGCGGCTTCGACGGGCGTCGTGCCGTCCGCCGCGGGGGGCGCGGGGGTTGCGGCGGACACCGGCGGCGTCGGCACGTCGCCGCCCAGCGCGGCGGTAGTGCCAAGCGGCGGCAGGCTGGCCGCCAAGGATGCGGTAGCGCGGCCATTCACATACAGGTGAACCTGGCTGCCATCGGCCGTTACGGCAAGGTGCTGCCAGGCGGCGGGCGTCAGCGGTTGGCCGGGCTGGCTGCGCTGGCCGTTCACTTCCACAAAGGGCACGCCCTGGTTGATGCCGATCAGCAAGGCGTTGCCGGCGTCGCGACGCGCGTAGATCAGTTGTTCGCCGGCCGGTTGGTCGGCACGCACCCAGGCGCTGAACGTGAAGGCGCCCGCGGCGGGAATGGCCAATGAGGGGCTGGCCGGCAGCATCAGCGGCGCGGCGCCCGTGAACTGCGCGGCGCGGCCGATGACGCCGTCCACCATCGCAGCGGTCGGCGTCTGGCCGTGGTTGCTGTAGGCCGTGGTGTCGCGGGGCGGCGCGCCGGCCGCGCCGTCAAAGTGGTAGACCAGGGTGTAGTTGGGGTCGAAACTCAGTTGGCCGTTGGCCGAGGCGGGCGCCTTCTGGTTGCCGTAGTACATCCAGATGTCCTGACGCTGGCCGTCGGCCACTTCCGGCACATCCACCCACACCAGCGCCATCCCCAGCAAGGGGTCGAACGATTCCAACTGGTGGTTCAGCACGGTCTGGTCGTCGGCCGCCACAAAACGGATGTCGGCGCCCTTCTCGTTGATGCCATCGAAGGTGAAGTTGCCCGTATGCAGGCGCACCAGCAGCGGCGTGCGGCCGGCGGGGCCGCCCAGCGGCATGCCTTGCGCGGTGCTGTCGACGGTGATTTGCTTGCGGTACTGCCAGTCTGGTTGCCACCAGGCGTTGGCGGCGGACGGCAGTACGCCGGCCAGCACGGTTAGCAGGAGCATCAATAGGCGTTGCATGAGTAAGACTCCGGGGGTGAATGGGGTAAGCGCGTGCGCTCAGAAGTTGGCGCGGACGCTGAAGTTCAGACGGGGATCGTGTTTGCGGGTATTGGGGCCGTCCTTGAGCGGGTAGCCCCAGTCCAGCGAGCCGGACAACCAATCCAGCACTTGCAGGCGGGTGCCCAGGCCCAGGCTGGCCAGTGAATAGCTGGCGTCCTGCTCGGGCAGCGGGTCACGCAAGCGCAAAGTGGCGGCGTCGGCAAAGGCGTAGAAGCGCCATTCATTGACGTTCGCGCCCAGCCAGCGAGCCAATGACGGCGTGCGCCATTCGACCGAAGCCAGCACGCCGTCGTCGCCCGTGCGTTCGGCGGCCAGGTAGCCGCGCACACTGGTCGCGCCGCCGGCCGAGAATTGCTCGTTGGACACCAGCGCGCCCGAGGCCAGCTGGAACGAGCCGCGCAGGCCCAATTGCCAGTCGCCGAAAAGGTTCTGCGTGTGCGTGCCGTCGCCGCGCAGCAAGGCAAAGCTGGGGCTGGCCTGATAGCGCTTGTCGTCAAACTCCTGCCAGTCGCTGCCCTGGTTGAAGAAGGAGCCGCTGGCGCCCACCACCGACAAGCCCAGGCTGCTTTGCGATGACTCGGAATAGCGGTAGCCGTTGTAGGCCAGCGTGAACGGCAGGTACTTGATGGGGATCTGGTCTTCGTTGTCGCCGAAGCGGGTCGACTCATCGAACTTCTTGTAGTCCAGGCCGATGGACAACGAATTGCTCCAGTCGCCTTGCGGGTCCATCGTGTAGATGGCGGAAAGCCCGAAAGAATAGCCCTTGCCCAGCACGTTGGTGCCGCCGATGGTGGCGACGTTGCTGTCGCTCTTGTAGCCCGAGAATTGCAGGCCCCAGCGCGGCGTCAGCGGCATGGAGTACGAGCCCGACCACACCTTGGCGTTGTCGGTTTCCTGCGGGGCGGTGAAGAAGGTCAGGCTGACGGAATGGCCCAGTTGCCACAGGTTGTCATAGCCCAGCGATGCCGTGCTGCGCAGGCGCGAGGTGTCGGCGCTGTAATCATTGTTCAGGCCCAGGCTGGCGTGCCAGGGGCTCTTGTCTTCCACCTTCAGGTCCACATCCATCGTGCCGGGGATGCGCCCTTCCTTCACCAGCGGCACCACCTGGCGGCTGGCGCCCTTGTTCAGTTGCGTCAGCTCGGCCTGCGCGCGATTGAAGTTGGGCACCTGCCCTTCCTGCAACGCGGGCACATCGTCGCGGATCGCCAGGGGCGAATAGTGCTGCGCCCCCACCACTCGCACGCGGCCGACCTTGGTTTCCGACACCTGCAGGAAGACGATGCCGTCGGCCACCTGCTGTTCGGGCAAGTCCACGTAGACCGACTGGTAGCCCTTGTCCTGATAGATCGTCTGCAAGGCTTCGCGCGCCGATTCAATGTCGGCCAGGGAGCGGTCCGGTCCCAGATAGGGATAGACGGCGCGCTCGATGTCACGGGCTTCAAGCACGGTGTTGCCGCGCACGATGTACTCATTGATATTCACGCGGCGGCCGGAGGTGGCGTCAGCCCCGGCCGCGCCCTGCGCCCAGGCCGCGTTCATCGCGACGATCAGCACAAGCGCCTGCGGCGCGCGGCGCAAGATGGCGCGCAACGCGCGGCCCCTACTTTCGAAATCATGCATAGCGATGCACTCAGTTCCTTGTGTGAAAACCGGTCTGGTACCGGCCGCTACCGTGCAGCGCGCATCGCGACAATCCCGTTACGGTTTTCGCCCACAACCCCGCGTCTACAACTTCTGCTTGTTACTAGACGTACTGGCAGGCCCAAGACCGCGCGTTGTAAGAAAAACTTCACGAAAAAAAACCGGGCGTCGACCGGGCCGAACGGTCTCGCGGGGATTCTGGCGACGCCACATGACGGCGCCAGCGGCGCAACAAAAAAAAAGCGGCCAGTAGCAACTGGCCGCCCATACGCAGGATGGGTAAAGCGCATGCGTAGGATGGGTGAAGCGCGCAAACCCCACGGCAAGAACCCCGGCGCCGAACGCGCGCAACCCATCAACCGCCGCCTGCACGTCTCCGCCCCGGTTCAAAACCATCGCGTTCCTCACGCCCCGGTTCCGCCCCCGCCCCCCCTCTTCACAGCATCAGCTTGCGCCGCTCCTCCGCCGTCAACGATGCCGTCTCGCCGGCGTCCAACGCCCCCGCCCCCAACACCTGCACCGCGCTGGCCGCGTCATACTTCGGCGCAACCGAAGCCGCACCCGCCGACGGCACAACCGGCGTGGCGCCCGCCACCGGCTCTTCCCCATACCCCAGGATCTGCACGTTGATCACCGAAGGTTGGTTCTGACGCGCCTCGGCCTGCGCGCGCTGGGCGGAATCCTGCGCCGCATTGACTGCCGAGCTTGCCGCCGCGCTGGCCGACGACAGCGCACCGGTGTTGACCCCGGCCGTTACCGGCACGCCCGCGCTATCGCCCTGCGCCTGGATGTTGGCCGCGTTCACCACTTGCAAGGCCGCGATGTTCACGTTGCCCGATACGCGGATGCCGGCCTCGCCCGCGTCAATCGTGCCCAGCGGCGCGTACAGGTCCACATCGCCCGCCGGCACTTCCGGCAGCGGCGCCAGCGTGGCGATGCCCGCGCCGGTGCTGGGCGCGTTGGGCGACAGGGTCACGTTGCCGACGGCGTCGTAGACGCGCTTGGGCGGCGTGTACAGCACGGTCGTCTTCGAGCCCCGGCCCGCGTTGATATCGCCTTGCGCCGACCACGCGGTAATCCCCCCGCCGAAGGTCGTCATCACTCGGCTCTGACCCAGCAGGATGCTGCCCTGTGCGTACAACTGGATGTTGCCCTCGCCCTGCGTGATGATGCCGGCGGTGGCGGGCGGCGCCACGCCTTCCACGCCGAACACCTGCTGCCCGCCCGGCGTCAGCAACTGGATGTCGCCGCCGAAGGTGCTGCGGATGCCCGCCGCGCCGTACAGCGTGATGTCCCCCTCGTAGGCGCCCGGCGCGGTTTCCGGGAACAGCGCGGCGATTGCCTGGCGGCCACGCAGATAGCTGCCGTTGCGCGGGCTGGCCAGGTCGTTGTATTCGCGTCCGCCGGAACGCAGCTCGGCAAAATAAACCTGCCGCGCAAAGATCCGTTGCTGTTCGGCGGGCAAGGCGGCAAAGGCCGCGCGCGCGTCGTCCGTGCTGCCGGCAAAGCCATAGCGTTGCGTCATCCACAACAGCAATTCGGCTTCGTAGGTCTTGAAGGCCAGGCCCTGGTCCACCAACGGGCGGCTGGGGTCGGCCGCCATGGCCGGGTCCAGATAGCGCGCCAGGAACGCCGCGTAGTCCGGCCCCTTGGCGCCCACGCCCGCCAACACGGCGATCGACGCGCCAGGACGTTGGTCGCCCGGCATCACCGCGCCCAGGCTCGTGATGGAAGCCTTGTCCGCCATCAGCACGTGACGGCCGGCCGACACTTCCAGTGCGCCGGGGCCCGCCACCTGGAACGAGCTGTACAGGATGTCGCGACCCGCCGACACCCGCGACACATCCAGCGCGTCGCGATGCAGGAACAGGTTGCCGGTCGAGGTCACCGACGTCCCGCTTGCGCCAAAGTTCATGCCATTGGTTGAGGGTACGTCGGTCGACGTCCCCGTGTTCGTGCCCGAGGCCACGATGTCGCGGCCCGCCAGCATCCAGACGGGGCCCGATGCCTCATACCAGGTTTGGCCCAGGTTCGGGCCCTGCGTGATGGACAGCGCCTCGCCCGTGCGCAGCCCGACGATGTCGCCATTGCGGGCATAAAAGCGCGTCACGTCATTGGAACCCGCCGTGCTGGCGGTCAGCGCGTTGAAGTAGAACAAGGGGAAATGGGTGTACCGGTCGCCGGCCAGGCCATTGGCCCCCTGGTTGCTCAAGGCCACATTCGTATTGGCCTCGGACAAGTAACCAGCAAAGGCCGGCGCCAACACGTTGGCGACGCTGGCCGGGTCGGCTCCCGAGCGGTTGATGGCGTAGCCGCCCGCGTAGATGGAATCCCCCGCCAGCATTTCCAGTTGCCCGCGCGCACCCGGCGCCAGCGTCAGCGAATACGGCAGGCCCGTTGCTTCGTTGTTCAGGTATCCCGCCGACACGCCCGCATAAATACTGCCGTCATAGGCCGTGGCGCGCAGAATCGACGGGTACAGATAGCGCCCGTCGGACGGCGAGGTGTTGCGCCCCGCCTGCACCGCCAGACCCTGCGCGCTATGCGAGGTCTGCCGGCTGGGCGTCAGGTTGCCGCCCGCGCTGGACAGCTCAATGGCCGTATTCTCCGTCCACATCGAGAACCAGCTATAGCCGCCGCCCGTGCGCATAGTGCCGTCCGGCATGCGATAAGGCGTGCTGTTGGGCAAGACGACACGACCCGGATCGCTGGCGCCGCTTACCACGAGGTCTCCGCGCGTATCCAGGCGGATCACCGCGTCGCCCGGAATCAGCACCAGGCCGCCCGTGGCGCTGGCCATCGTGGACACGTAGGGGTCGTAGCCACGGCTTTCCTTCACGTCTTGCTCGCGGGCTTCGTTGCCGTATTGCAGATCCAGCCCGCCCACCGCGCCGCCCGCCAATTGGGCATGGCCGCGCAGGTTGATCAGCGCGCCCTGCAAGTCCAGCGCGGGTTCGCCGTAATAGGGGGTTGGCCCCACGGTCGAGGACACCAGACCGCGCGCGCTTTGCGTCGGGTTCAAGCCGCCTCCGACACGGATGTCGATATCGCCGCCCCCCGTCAACGTCATGCCTCCGTCGCCCGCAATGCGGCCGGTGCTGCCCACGGCCACGATCAGGCCCTGGCTGCGCGGATTGTTGATGGATCCGCGCGACTCGATGTTGCCCGCGTCGCCGTCCACGCGCAGGCTGACGTTGCCGCCGCCCAATGCCCCGAAGCCGGTGAAGCCCACTAACAGCGGCGTGTTGTCCTTGAACGCCGAGGGCGCGCGCGTGTAGCTGCCGAAGTTGATCCACCACGCAGTAGGCGTATCGCCGCCATTGGCGCTGCCGGTACCTTGGCGCCACAACCAGTTGCCGATACCCACGCTGGGATCTATGACGCGCGCCTCGAAATTGCCGCCCGTGGTCTTGCCCCACACATCGCCGCGCAAGGCGCCACCCGTGTACAGGCTCAGGTTGCCGCCTGCTTCCGGGTACCACGCCTGATACCCGGCGCCGGCGGACACGAAGGGTTCATACGTGGTCGAGTGAGCGTCGCCCAGCACCGTGGTCTCGTAACGGCCACGGGGCAATTGGAAGGCGGCATCCACGTTTGCCGCTTGCGTGCCGGCCGTGTAGACGCCATAGGCCGACATCAGGCTGAAGTCGCCGCCCGCCGCCAGATCCAGGTCGCCCGTACCCGTGCGCAACACGCTGAAATTCTGCGTATGCGTCACCACCGACGTCGATGCCTTGTTCTCGATGCACTGATCGGCCGACAGCTCGCATAGTCCGATATCCGCCTCGGCCACCGGCGTGCCGGCGGGATATCCGAACCAGTTGTCCGGCCCCCACGTAAAGCGCGGAGGCGGCATGCACAAGCCTTCGACCGCGTCGCACAGCCACAGCAGATCTTCCGGCACCGGTGTGCCGGGTTCAAAGCCGGACGGGCCGGCGTCAGGCCCCCAGACCAGGCTTGCGCCCTTGACCAGGCTGGCGTTGTAGTGGGTATCGGCCAGCGTCAGCTTGCCCGCGTCCGGTCCGCGTACGACGCGCAGCGGATCCGCCGCGTCCAGGTCCGCGCCCGCCACCAACTGCATCGACCACGACTGACTACCGGCCGGCAGCATCTGGGCCACCGCCCAGTTGCGCCGCTGATCCGCCGCCGTGCCCGGGCGCAGCTCAACATAGTCGACCCCTTCAGGGAACACCAGCTTGGTCTGCGACGGGATCAGCGCGCCCTGCTTGAGCGTGATGGTGCCCGCCATCAACAACACGTTGCGCTCATAGCCTTGCGTCGTGTAGAGATTGGGCAGGGCCACGTTGGCCGGCCACGTGAACGCCTGCAGCGCCGTGCCGGCCGTGAGCATCGTGCCCGCGCCCAAGCGCGTGCCGACGGGCAAGTTCACCGCTTGGTCAAGAATGCTGCCGGCGGCGTACAGCAACTGCCCGGAGGCATCGCGCACGTCGCCCGACAGCACCATGCCGGCGGCCAGCGACAGTTCCTGGTTCAGCGCGGCCTCGACCGGCAGGCGGGTGCCCGCGGCCAGCGTGGTGGCTTGCAAGGGCAAGGCGTAGTTCAGCGTCTTGCCGCCCGGAAATTCCGTGCCCTCGGCCAGTTCCACACCGCCACGCGGCAACACCACATCGCCCCCGAACGCTTGCGCGCCCGGCGTCAGGATCCAGCCATTCTCGTCATCCGGCGTGGCCGAGGGCGGCGCAAAGCCGTCGTTGATACTGCCGTAGACGTCCAGGTTGCCCTTGGCGCGCAGCGTCAGCGCGCCCGCTTCGCCCGAGCCATAGACGGAAGTCATGGCCGAGTGCGGATTCAGGCTGGCGTAGCGATAGCGGGACAGGTCCAGGTCACCTTGCACGACCAGATCGCCATCGCCCGTCTTGCTGACGATTTCCACGCCAGGCCGCAGATGGAAGACATCGCGGTAGGTGGCGTTGTTCAAGCCGGCCAGCTTGGTATTCAAGAGATAGCCGTTGGCCAGCGCGTGGCCGATGAACGTTGCGCTGTCGCCGTGCAGCGTGTCCAGGTACGCCTGGTCAATGATCTGATATTCGCGGCCGCTCGTGCGATCGGCGGCAACGCCATCCCGGGCGTCGTCATAGCGTTGGGTGGCGATCAGCGAGATGGCCTTGGCGCCGGCTATCGTGACCGGGCCGCGCGCCTCGATGGCGATGTCGCCATAAGTGGCGGCGGAACCCACCACCCCGCTGCCGTTGTTGGCCGCATTGCCGGCGGCGTCTATGCGCGGCGCAAACAGGTCCAGGGTGCCGCGCGACACACCGTCGTGCTGCCCCGCGCCCGTTCCACGCGTGGCCGCCGTGCCGTGGCGCAAATCCATGCGCGCGCCACTGGCAAGCGTCAGCACGCCGCGACCCGAATTCAGTTGCACCACCGCGCGATTGGGCGCGTCAATGATCTTGCCGTAGCTATCCACGCGCAGCACGGTTCCATGCGCGTCCAGCACCGCATTCGACGCCAGGGTCAGGCCATCACGCGCGGCCAGGCGGATTCGGCCCACGCGCTCGCCGCTGGCGTCCACCCGGCCGGCCACGGTCAGGCTGCCGCCGTCGATCGACAGGTTGATGTCGTTGGCGCGCAGCGTATCGCCCAGCGTCAGGCTGCCTTGCTTGATCTGGAAACTGCGCGCGCCGGTGACGCCGCCGTCGTTCAGGCGCTGATTCAGCGTGTCGAAATCCGCGTTCAAGGCACCCGGCGCGCCCAGACGCTGCGCGCTGATATCGATGCTGCCCGCGCGGTAGGGCACGGCCGTGCCGCCCGCATCATAGGCGCCCGAACTTGTGCCCAGGATGCGGCCTTGCAGGTCCACCACGCCGGCCGAGGCCGACAGCGCGTCGGCCCGCAGATTGCCCGCATTGTTCTGCTGCGCCGACAGATCGATCAGCGATCCGCCTTCCTGCCGGATGCTGCCCTGGCTGCTTGCCAGAATGACGTCGCCGCCCCAGCTATAGCGCAGCACGTCGTTGAAGGCGATGGCCCGGCCCGACACGTCCAACTGCGAGGCCGACGTCAGCAACACGCTGTCGCGGCCTTCCAATGTCAGCTTGCCGCTGGGCAGCACGATCCGGCCATCGACCCGAACATTCGCCCCGGCCAGGCTGATTTCCGCGCCCAGGTCCTGCACCGCCGCGGCTTGCAACGCCGGCAAACCCGGCGCGCCCGTCACCCGCACATCGCCACCCGCCGTCATGCGGTTGACGGAACCCGCCCCGCCGGTCAGCAACGGCGCGTTCAAGTTGAGGTTGCCGCCCACGTAGGCGTAGCGGCCCGTGGCGCTGTCGAACGCGCCCTGCGATTCGTACACCGACAAGCTGCCCCGGTGGTTGGCGGTGATGCGGTCACTGGCATTCAGATTGACGCTGGAAAAGCCCAGCGCCAGCCTGGCGTTGTCTTCCAGCCCGTTGGGTTGCGCCCCTTGCCCATAACCGAACTCAATCCGTTCGGCATCGATGCGCAGCGTGCCCTGGCCCGTTCCGGCCCCGCCCGCCGCCACCGCGCCAGGCGCTTGGGTTGCCCCATTCCAGACCAGATTCTGCGTGCGGATGCTGGCCTCGTCGCCCGCGTCGCCGTAGCCATAGATGGCCGGCGTGCCCAGCGCCAGCGTGGCCAGACTGTACTTGCCGGTCAGGGGATCGCGCGTGTCCAGCGCCACCGTGCCATAGAAGTTAAGGGCATCGCGCGCGGTCAGCGTCAGGGTTTCCAGCGCCGGTGCGCCCATGCTGGTGTCACCGCGCAGCAGGCGGCCCAGGATGTCCTGGTTCAGCGTCAGGCCGTTGGGCAAGACGCCGCGCGCGGCGGCTTGCGTCAGCGCCTCGGTCGTACCGACATTCACCGCGCCCACTGCCAGGGCCAGGTTGCGGGTGCCGTAGCGCACCTGTTCGCCCAGATCGAATACGCCATTGGTGGCGGCGGCGATGGTGCCCTCGGAATACAGGCGGGTCACGCCCTGGCAGGGCTGCGCCGCGCAGGTGCCGATGCGGATGGCGCCCGCGCCCAGCGCGTCCGGCGCCAGCACATCCAGACGGCCATTGGACACCGCAAGCAAACTGGCGGTGCGTGGCTGGAAGGCATAGCCGTTGCTGGAATCCACCGACGGCGCGCCAGCGCCCAGCGTGGATATGCCCGCGCCGGCTTCAAGTTCGATCGTGCGCGACGAGATCAGCACTTCCGGCCCCGTCAATTGCGCGCCCGCGCGCAGCACAACCTGATTGGCGGACGCCTGGAAGGTATAGAAGCGGCCGCCCGACCCGTACCACACTACCGGCAGCGCGCCGACGACCAAACGGCTGGCGCCCAGCGCGTTCAAGGCATCCGCCTGCACCGACGAGCCCTCGAACCCTGCCGTGGGGGCCTGGCCCGCCGCCAGTATCTCTACCGTCGAGCTGCCGCCATTGAGCGCCACGGCGCCGCCGAAGCCGCCCTTCGCGGCAGTGAAATTCGCCAGCCCTTCAACACTCAGCGCCTGCCCGTCCGTGGAACCCGGATGGATCGCCAGCCGCAAGGTGCGGGCGTCGGCCGGCAGCATCGCACGCGGCACGCCGCGCGTCACGGCGTCCGCGGCGACAAAGCTGGCGTAGCTCATTTCGTTGTACTGCGACAGCGTGCGCAGCACCTTGCCCGGCGTCAGGATCACCGCGCTGGCCAGGCTGTTCACCACGTTCGTGCCCGCGGTCGACAAGGTGCCGCTGGCCGCCCAGGATTGATTGCGCATCTGCATCGGCGCAAGCGCCGCGCCTGCTGAAGCGCCGCCGTTGATCTCGACCCGGAACGCGCCGGGTAGCAAGGCATAGGTGGACGGCATCAAGGTATAGGTGCCGGCCGGCAGGCCCGGCACACCCGCGCCCAGCGTGATCTGCTGGCCAACGCCGGGCGTGGAGGCCCCCGCCTCGCCGCCCACCGGCGCCACCACCGGCTGCGCGCCGGGCACGATGGCGTAGACCGGGTTGTTGGCCAGCCCCGGCAGGGTGAAGCCGCCATCGGGATTCATGCGGACCAACGGCGCATAGCGCGCATCGGTGGAGCCGCCTCGGCCCGACACAAAACCCGCGCCCGTGAGTTCGCCGCCCCCCGATAGATCCAATACGGACCCCGGCTGCGCGTCCACGTCGCGGAACCCCAAGGTGATGCCGGTGCGCAGCATGGCGCCGCCATCCAAGCCTGACGCGCCGCCCACCCCGACCAAGGACACATCCGCGCCGTTGAACTTGTACGACACGCCATCCGTCGTGCCGCCATAAGGCATGACCAGGCCGGCACCGCTGACCGAGGTAACGCTGCCCGGCAACAAGCTCAGGCCCTGCGTGTCCATCCGCTCGCTCAGGTCGCCCAGCGTGATCGCGCCCAGCGGTGCGCGCAACACGCCGCCCTGTTCCACGGTTGCCGCCGCCAAACGCAAGGAGCCGAATGCCGAATAGGGCATAGCGGGCAAGGCGCCCGTCGTGCCTTCATGGCGCGCAATCCGCAAGCTGCGGTCCGGGTCGAACACCTGCGTACCGTCTGGCCGACGCGTAAAGCCCGCCAGCACCTCGGCCTCAACGCCCGTGCCCGGGTAGATCTGCGCGGCGATCAGGTCCAGATCGCCGCGCGTCCACAGGCGTGTGCGCGGTTCGTTGTCGTTGTGGGCCAGAAAGCGCAGATCACCCGCGCTGTCCAGCGTCACCCGGTCAAAGCCGCTACGCGCCACCGACAGCACGCCACCCACGCTGCGGTTGATCGTGCCTTGCGTGCCGAAGGACAGGCTGTTGCCCACTTCCAGCAAGCGGCCCGCGCGCACCGTGAACGTGCCCTCACCCACGTCCTGCGCGTCGCCGAACAGGACGCGCGGCCGGATCATGCCATTGGAGGCTGCGTATTCTCCCGGACCCGACAGCCGTACATAGGACGCTGCCAGGTTGACCTGGGCCGGTGCGTGGGTTTGCATACCGGCCAGCGCATCCCCCTGCGGCGCCAGCGAAAATGCGCCTGCGTACAAGCGCAGGCTTTGTCCCACCGCCACGTTGACGTCACCGTCAAACGACATCAGGCCGTTGGACAACAGCCCCAGGTGATCGAAGCCCCCGCCGGCCAACAGCCGCGACGGATCCAGACGCGCCTGGCCGTAACGCAAGCCGTCGTCGGCTTCGCCCGGCGTCAGGCCTGCGGCAAGCGGCTTTCCCGCGCCCGCCGCCAGCACCATTTCGCGTGGCACCTGCACGGCCTCGCCCGCCAGGCCCTCGCCCCAGGTGCGGTACAGCGGCGTCTCAAGCGCGATATCCAGCGCGCCGCCCGCCGCGCTCGCGCCACCCGCGCGTGCGATGAACGTGCCGTCCAGATGCAGCCCGTTGTAGGAACTGAGCGAGATTCGCCCACCGTCGCGGTCCAGCCGCACCGGGCCTACACCATTCACATCCACGGTCGTGCTTGCCCCGGAGGCGTCCAAGACGGCGCCCGGACGCACGATGACATACAGGTCGGATGAGGTCGCCGTCGCGCGGTCATGGTCGATCTCGCCGCCCAGCACGATGACGCCGCCCGCGTCCGCCACGCCGAAGAGGCGGCCCTGCGCATCCACGCCCGTTTCCGAGCGGCCGGCCACGTTCAGCACGGCCTGCTCGCCGATCCAGATAGAGCGGTCGTGGACCTCGCCTTGCACGACTTCCAGGGACTCGGCCACATCCACGTCACCCACGCGCAGTTGGCGGATATCGATCTTGCCGCCCGCCGCCGTCAAGGCGCCCAGCACGGTAATCTGCCCCGCCCCGCGCATCTGGATCGATTGTCCCGGGTCCACGTTCAGTTGCGCGCCTTGCCCGACGATCAGCGCGGCGTCCACATTCGCGCCGGTCGCGGCAAGGTTGCGGCCGCTTTGCAGCGACAGGCTGGCGCCCTTGCGCTGCGTTACCGTTGCCGCGACCACGTCATGCTGATAGACGGGCGGCAACCACGTTTGCAGCGCCGACGCGGGGTCCGCGCCCGTCGGCAGGCCGGCCGCGCCGTCGACCGGGCGGTACACCGGCATCAGCACATCGATACGCGCGCCGTCGGCCACCGTCACGCCGTTGGCGCCTGTGAGCTCGTAGCGCGAATAGCCTTGCTGAAAGAACGGCGCGTCCAGCGTCAGCACGCGCTCGTCGGCATCGCCGGACGCGCGCCCCAGCACGATCTTGTCTCCCGTCACGGCCAGGGTGCCGCCGCCTTCCACGCCATAGCCGCGCAGCTCGGCGCCCAGGCTCAGTCGGCCCTCTTGCGTGCCGCCGGCCACCAGCTCCACGGTGGTATTGCCGCCCTTGCCGCCCGTCACGCGCCCGTTTTTGCGCAGCACCGCGCCCGAACTCACGTCGATGACGCTGCCGGCGTCCAGCAGTATGTCGCCGCTGCTACGCAGCGCGACCGTGCCGCCGTTCAAGTAAGGCATGGCGCCGATCTGCTCGGGCGACATGGCCAGGTTGCTGAATTGCCCCCTGGCGTCCAGCCGCGCGCTCAGCGCCAGCGTGGGCTGGGCGCCGTCCGCACTGGCTCCGGTGGTGGTGTCGGCCATGCCCGTGGGCGAGGCCTGGTTCAGCACATTGCCCAGGCGGATGCTGCCCGCGCGTGCAGTCAGCGTGGCATCCACGGATACCTTGTTCGCGAACAAGGTGATGTCGCCCCCCGCCGCCACGCCCAGATCGGATTGCACGGCGATGTCGTTGGCGGCGATCTTGATGGCGCCCAGGTTGGACGCATTCAAGCGCGTGGTATCCAGATGCAGGATGCCCGCCCGGTCTTCAGGCAGCGCGGTGTTCAGGTCCAGCCCATCCGCAATGGCGTCCACCCGCTCAGACAGCAGCACCTGCTGAATGGTGTTTTCGGACTTCCCCAGCGCGTACGACATCGAGCCGGTGGCCTTGTTGTAGTAAGGCGTATAGGTGCCCACCACCAACTGCGCACCGCGCGCCGCCGCGCGTTGCGATTGCTGGTAGCCGTCCAGCGCCGGCTGCGGCGCCGCGTTCTGGCGCTCGCCCTGATAGGTCTGCCCGATCAGGTCGCCTTCCAGCACCGCGCTTTTCGTGCCGATAAGCAGCCTGCCCGCGTCACGCCCCACCGTGTAGCCGGTTTCAAAGCGTTCCTTCGGGGCAAGCAGGGGGTTGTAGAAATAGCGGGTCTGGCCCCAGCGTTCGGATTTCGCCTCGTAGCCCCTGTACAAGCCCGTGTACGCCAGATCGCCCGGCGCGCGCGACACCTCGTAGAGCCGTCCGTCCACGCCGCGCAGCCAGCTCTGTCTGACCATGCCGTCCTGCACATCCAGCGTGCCGCCCGATACATTGATCTGTGACCCGGCGCGCGTGACCACTTCACCGCCCGTGAACTCGACGTTGCCGCCCTGCGCCATCCACTCGTTGACGGCGTGGCCCTGGGTGCCCAGATAGCCGCTGACTTCCAGCAGGCCACCTGCCGTGTACCAGCGGTCGGTGGCGTAGCCGTTGGTGCCTGCCGGCACCAGGACCAGTTCGCGCGCATCCACCCAGATGTCGCTGTTATTCAGCTTGCCGCTGTCGCGGTTGACCGCCGCGTCGCGCTGCTCATTGCCCTGTACGTTGATCTTGACGCTGTTGTTCTCCATGGCCACGGGCACGCCCACCGCGCCCGCCACGTCCAGCACCGCGCCGTCACGCAGCAGGCTGCGTTGGGCTGCCTGCACGGCGATCTGCCCGCCGGTCGCCAAGGTGATGGAGCCCGACGCAAAATCCACCGTGCCCGAACTGTTGATCTCCACGCGCGACAACTCGCGCCGGTCGCTACCGCCCGGCGCCCATGTCGACTCCGACGCGGCGATGACCGGCGCCCGCAGGCCGTCGCGCTGACTGTCCAGCGCCAGCGCGCCGCTGCGGTCCAGCAGAATGGCCGTCGTGCTCGCTTCCGCCAGGGTGATCTTGCCGCTCCCGCCCGTGGCGTTCAGATGCACGGTGCCGCGCGTATCGACCGAGGTGCTGGACAGCGCCACGCCGCCCTGCACCACGTCGCCGCCGGTCAACGTCACATCCCCCAGCGACGCCTGGATCAAGCCCGTATTCACCACGCGGCCGGGCGTGCCGGCAACGCTGACTTCATTGCCCTTCGTGGTAGACGTGAGATTGCCCGACGTGCCCATCCCGCGCTTGATCACGAAATTGTCGCCGGCGGCCAGCAGCGCCTGGCCCGAGGGCGTGTCGATAGTGCCCGCGTTGGCGGTTTCCTTGCCCAGCAACAGCACATAGCCGCCGCTGGTGGTGGACGTGCCGGGCGCGGCGGTCCGGATCATTGCGCCCGCTTGCACGTCGACCTTGCCCAGCGCGTCCTGGAACGTCGGCTGCGCGCCGTTGTCGGCGTACAGGCCCTTGTCGCGGAATTGCGCGTCGGTGATTGTGGCGGCGGCGGCCACCAGGTTGCGCGCATTCACCTGACTGGTGCCGGTGAAGATGACCCCGTTCTGGTTCACCACCATCACGGTGCCGTCGGCCTTGATCGCGCCCTGGATCTGGCTGGGCTTGACCGATGCGCCCACCACCCGGTTCAGCACCGCGTCGTCCGCGCCCTGCTTGAACTGCACCGTGGTGTTGCGCCCGACGTTGAAGCTGTCCCAGTTCAGGATCGCCCGCGACTGCGTCTGTTCAATGGTGACGATCTGGCGGCCGTTCTCGACGCTGGGCTTGGCAGCCTTGGCGCCTTCCCATTTGGCCTTCTCGCCCGTCGCGGCCCACAGCCCGCCTTCAACCAGCCCGTCCGGCACGTTGCCACCGTTGGCGGCTGCCGCGGCCGCGCGCGCCGCCGCCTGGGCGGCCTGTTGCGCCGCGACGGCGGCAGCCGTTCGGTTCAGGTTTTCCAGCGACCGCTGCAACTGCTGCCGCGACTGCGCCTGTTGGCGCGCGCTGCTGCCGATGCCGGCCAAGCTGCCGTCGGGCATGCGGCCCGTACGCTGCGCCGTCGATTGCACCGCGTTCTTGTCGGAGAACCAGCCCGGGCTGAACGCCCGTTGCTGCGCCTGCGCCGCCCCGCTGGCGCTGCCTGCGATCAACAGCGCCGTCACGGCCTGGGACAATGGCGTCGGACGCCAATTCGGGCGCACTCGTGCCGGCACGGTCCCCATGTTTCGCTTGCCACCCAACCCCGACATCCGTGCCTGCATGATCGCCATCCCTTGTTCCAATCGCGCGTGTTCGTCACCTAGAACAAGACAGACGGATTGAAAAATGCAGACCAGAACCCTGTCATAAATAATTCATCGAGCGACGGGTCGCCACGTGCTTATGACAACAGGACGACGCCGGCGGGAAGGTGTGTCACACGCGCGCCATACGCATCGCGGATCAGGCGTTCGGCATCGGCCACCTGCGCCAATGAAAAGCGGGCTTGCACCAAACGCTTGCCCAGTTGCTCATTCATCAGCACCAGGCGGCCGCGCCGGTAACGGTTCAATTCTTCGACCACCTGCGCCAGCGGCTGCTGGTTGAACACCAGCCAGCCCTGACGCCACGCCGTCACCACGGCGGGATCGACCTGCACGGGCGGCATCACGCGCGTATCGTCATAGCGCAGCTCACGGTTGGCCACCACGTCGAACACGCCTTGCGCGTGCACCAGACGCAGCGACCCGGACAGGCAGCAAAGCCGCGCCTGCCCGCCGATGTAACGCAGGTTGAAGGTGGCGTCCCGCGCGGTGATGCGACCCTTGCCGGCCACCACCACCGCAGCCGTCGCGCCGCTGCGGATTTCCGCTTCGCCATCGGCCAATTCAATGACCGGGCCACTGGCGTCTTGATCAACGTTGATGCGCGTCAGCGTGTTCATGTCCACGTCCAGCGCATTGCCCAGCGACACCCGGCGTTGCTCGCCCGCCGCCGTGCGGTAGTCCGCCCCCAAGGTATCCACGCCGGGCCACAGGCCCAACGGCGGCTTGAATGCCAGATAGGCCGCCGACGCAGCCAGCGCGCCACCCAGAAATGCACGACGGCCCGTGAAAGCCGCTTTGCGCGCACGGCCGCGCGCACCCTGCGCAGCCACGTCCTGGATGGCCGGCCCCAGGCCTTCCCACAACTGCTTCTGATCAGCGAAGGCCGCTTGGTGCCGGGAGTCGGCGCGTAGCCAATCGCGAAACGCTTGTGCGTCGTGCTCGGTGGCGCGGCCAGAGGTCAGCGCCAACAGCCAGTCCCGCGCCTCGCGGGTGGCGGCGTCATCTTTGTTCTGGTTTCTTCCGGGCATGCTCATCGTCAGCGCCATGGTTCTTCGTCCCGGCACGCGGCACGGGAGGCCGGGGCCGACCCACCCTTTCCACTCCCCGCCACGAGCAGTTCGCGCGCGCAATGTTCCAGCGCGCGCTTGAGTTCTTTGGATACGATGCGTTCCGACACGCCGTAGCGTCGTGCGATCTCGGCATGCGGCAGATCGTGTACGCGCGCGGCCAGCACCATCTGCTGCGTGCGCTCGGGCAATTGGCGCAACGCGCGCTGGAAGGCGTCGATCTGGTCGCGGCCTTGCGCAATGCGCGCCGGGTCCGCGGCCTCGTCCGCCAGGTGGATCAGTTCGCTGATCTCAACCCCGGTCAGCAGCCGGGAGTCGCGCCGCCGCTGATCTTCCGCGATGTTCAACGCCACCCGAAACAGATAGGCCGCGGGCTGCTGAATCGACGAACTGGCTGGCAGGTCATTGACCTTCAAGAACGCTTCCTGCATCGCGTCATGCGCAAGGTCATCCGAACCCAAGCGACGCTTGAGCTGACTGCGAAAGTCGTTGTAGCGCTCCAGAAACAAGGCTCGCAACGAGTTTTCCGGCTTGTTATCCCGCACTGCCGCCCCCCTGCTCTTTGTCGCATTCCGCCGCGCTGCGCGGCTGCAACAACACCGTCAGCGGTTGCGGCGTGCCCGCCGGCATGGGGCCGATCACCACGCCGCGCAACGCCGCTTCCAGGCGACCATCCAGACTGGCCTGGCCGGTGCTTGCCACCCACCCGACGCGGCTGACGCGCCAGGCCTTGTCGAACCACAATTGCACCAGCGCGCGATAACTGCCCGGCTGCGTGCCGGCCGCCTTGCACAAGGCGCGTTTCAACGCGGTTTGCACCACGGCGGCGTAGGGCGTGTCGCGCAAGCGCCTGCCATAGGCGGACGCTGCGTCATCGTCCTTGGAAACCAACGTGAACGACTGCGCGCTGGCATAGCGGATGGACAAGGGGGAACCTGCCAGCAGCTTGCGCAACGCCTCGCTGGGTGTGTAGACGCCCACCACCGCCGGGGCCTGCCTGCCGGCCGTCAACGTGCTGTCCACCAACACCGTCAGGCCGCTGGCCAGGCTGTATTCAACGAGCGCCTGAGCAAGCGGCTGCGCCGCGATCTCGAATCGAATGGATGGGGCGGACGGCGCCGCCTGGCCTGCCTGCGCCAGCGCCAACAGGCCACAGGCCAGACAGGCGCGCAGCACTCCGCCGCGCCCCTTGAAGGCGCCGCTCATAAACGTGACCGCAAAGGGAAGGTGCCTGACATGGCCGCAACAGAGGACACCGGAATGTCCGCCCTGACAAAAGCCGCCATGCTAGAGCCGCTGAATGACGCATTCGTGACACAACATGCGCGCGAGCCGCGCCGTCGCCACGCAACGGTCACCTGAGCGCCTGTTGCCGTCCCTATACTTCCTGGATTGCTCCGGCCGTATCTGGCCGGGCGTCTTCAAGGAGCGCGCATGCGCACGGTACCCCGGGCCCTTGGCCGGCTGCTTTTATTGTTGTTGGCCGCCATGCTGATGCATGCGCCCGTGTCG
Organism: Achromobacter spanius; assembly: GCF_002812705.1. Classification (NCBI taxonomy): domain Bacteria; kingdom Pseudomonadati; phylum Pseudomonadota; class Betaproteobacteria; order Burkholderiales; family Alcaligenaceae; genus Achromobacter; species Achromobacter spanius. The sequence continues at coordinate 5,620,532 of NZ_CP025030.1, forward strand.
GCCAACGACACCCAAGTCGCGCCCGCCGCCAAGCCGTCCGCCAAGCCAGCAAGCGCCGCCGACGGTGCCTGCATCGACACCGAGGTCAATGGTTATCGGGCCTTGTCCTACGACTGCCTGAACCAGAAGATGGCGCCGGCCACCACGCCCAGGCCCGCGCCGCAGTTGGAATCCGAGGCCATCACGCAGCGCCCGCCCAATCAGATGGGCCTGCCCACGCCGGCCACCATCGGCAACCGCATGGGCAATACGTTCGGCACGTCAGCGTACCCGCAACGGCCGCCGCGATAGCCGCCATCGCGGCTTACCTTCACGCCGTGCGGCTGATGAAGTAAATCTTCTTCACGAACTGGTCCACTTCCCAGCGGCCCGTATAGCCTTCGGGCATGACAAAAGCCTGGCCCACCGTCAGTTCATGCACCGTGCCGTCGGGGTCCACCAGCCGGGCCGCGCCTTCGATGATGGTGCCGAATTCGATGTAGCCGGTGGTGTTGGCCTGGAACACGCCTGCGGTGCTTTCCCAGACGCCGGCTTCGGCCTTGCCGGCGTTGCCCTCGAAGAAGGTCTCCGACAGAAAGGCCGTGTCGCCCGAGATCGGGCGGCGAGGCTTGCCCGGCACCGGGTTCTTCATCGGGCCGGCATCAATGCGGACTAGCCGCGAGGGGGCGTGTGTCATGGCTTGCCTTGGGTTCAATGCGCCGCCACCACCAGCACTTCAGCCATGGCGCGGCTGACCGTGCGCATGCGGTGCGGCAGTTCGGAATCAAAGTAGAGGGAATCGCCGGTCTCCAGGCGCAACTGGCGTTCGCCCACATGGACCTCGATGGCGCCCTTGAGCACCAGCAGGAATTCTTCGCCCGGGTGCGGAAACACCGCCGTGGCGTCGGGAAACTCGCGCGGCGGATGCACCACGAAGGGCTCCATCGCCTTGACCTTGCGACGTCCGGCCAGCGACTCGTAATGGTATTGAGAGCCCAGCCCCCCGCGTTGCAGGGCCTCGCGATCGGCCACGCGCACCACGCTGACCACTTCGTCCTGCGCGGCATCATCCGCGCCCACCAGTTGCGACACGCCCACGCCATAGGCTTCGGCCAGGCGCAGCACCGTCGAAATCGACGGTTCGCTCAAGCCACGCTCAAGTTTGGACAAATAGCTTTTGGTCAGCCCGGTGCGCTGCGCAAGCTGTTCCAGGGACAAAGCTTGCTGACGGCGCAGGGTGCGTAGGCGGTGGGGCAGATCGATCATGGGCGGGAGGGCAAAAATCCAGCCGGTAAGCATGCCCGAAAGCGGCGCCGCCGTCGAGCGCTCTGGGCCTGCACGGTGCTTGCCTTCCCGCGCTTCACCTGGACGTCCTACGCCTGATCGGCCTTCTCCCCCCCTGCCCCTGTGGCTTACGCCAGCACGTCCGGATGCGAACGCAACGCGCGGCGCGCGTAGTAAGAAAACCCGACCTGCGACCGTTTCGGCGTCAAGATCCAGTCGTGCGCCTCGCGGCCCAGCTCGGGCGGAATGGGTTGGATCTTGCCAGCCGACATAGCCAACAGCTGCATGCGCGCCGCACGTTCAAACTGCAAGGCCAGCACGCAAGCCTCTTCCACCGAGCCCGCCGCAATCAGCATGCCGTGATGCGACAGCAGAATGGCGCGCTTGTCGCCCAACGCGGCCGAGATGATCTCGCCCTCTTCATTGCCCACCGGCACGCCCGGCCAGTCCTTCAAGAACGCCACATCGTCGTACAGCGTGCAGTTGTCCATGTGCGACACCTCCAGCGGCACCTCCAGCATCGACAACGACGCCACGTGCAACGGGTGCGTATGGATGATGCAATTCACATCGGGCCGCGCGCGGTAAATCCACGAATGAAAACGGTTGGCCGGGTTGGGCATGCCGCCGCCCTCTTGCACGCGCAGGTCCTCGTCCACCACCAACAGATTGCTGGCCGTGATCTCGTCAAAGCCCAGGCCCAGGCGTTGCGTGTAATAGCGGCCCGGCTCCTGCGTGCGCGCGGTGATCTGCCCGGCCAGGCCCGAGTCGTGCCCGCCATCGAACAGAATGCGGCACGTCAGCGCCAGCCGTTCACGCAGGCTCCATTGCGGGGTGTCGAACTGGCGCTGCATCTCGGCTTGCGCCCGCGCGATCAGTTCGTCTTTTCCCAGGTGCATCGTATCGTTCATCATGTCTCCGTGATGCCGTGTTCAACCACGGCGTAAGTCCTGAATTTCTTGCTGAATTGCCTACGCAATGGCATCCCGGATTGCAGCCCGGGATGCATGCCATCAATCCATCTTGATATCGGCGCGCTTCACAATGTCGGCCCATTTTGACTTCTCGGCCGTGATGAAGCGTTGGTATTCGTCAGCCGACCCGGTATACAACTGCGTGCCCTGGGACGCCAAACGGTCTTTCAGTTGCGGGGACGCCAGCGTCTTTTGCAAGGCGGCGTTCAAGGCGGCTAATACGTCGGGCGGCGTACCCGCCGGGGCATAAAACGCATTCCAGGAACTGATCTGCAAGGCCGCGTCGCCCACTTCAGCGCTGGAGGGCACAGCCGGCGCCGCCGCTAAACGCTCGCCCGACGCCACCGCCAGGGCATGCAGCTTGCCCGAGGCCACATGCGGCATGATGACCGAACTGGCGTCCATCACCACATCCACCTGCTCGCCCACCGCGGCGTTGACCGCTTCGCTACCGCTCTTGAACGGCACATGCACAATGTCCACGCCGGCTGTCAGCTTCAGCAGCTCCAGGCCCAGATGCGGCGAACTGGCGTTGCCCGCCGACCCGAAGTTCAAGCGTCCGGGATTGGCCTTTGCGTAGGTCACGAAAGCGTCGAACGTGGAGGCGGGCACCCCCGCCCGCACCGCCAGCACAAACGGCGAGCCAGACACCAGGCCCACCGGCGCGAACGCATTCGCGTCGTAGCTGAGCTTGCTGTAGATCAACGGGTTCACCACCTGCGTGCCCACCGTTCCCATGAAGATCGTATAGCCGTCAGGCGCCGCCGTGGCTGCTACCTGAGCAGCGATTACACCACCCGCGCCGGGTCGGTTTTCGATGACAAACGTTTGGCCCAAGGCATCGCCCATGCCCTTGCCCACCTGCCGCGCGACGATATCGGTAATGCCACCCGCGCCAAACGGCACGATCAGCCGGATGGTGCGTTCCGGATACGCGGCCTGCGCGCCGCCCGTCAAACCCAGCGCTATGGTCAGCGCTGCCACCATGCGAAAAACTTTCATGCCATTCCCCTTGATTGCGCCGTGTCGGCTCTAATGACACAAAGTGTCCTATAGGGGATTGAGTTTCCGCAAGGAAAATGTGATTGGGGGATACCCTGAGGGGCGGGAATCAAGTTCGCCTTTTGCGCTGAAGCTCGCCTTTTGGCTTTGGTGGGCAACACCATTCATTGGGGGGGCATCCGCCCCCCCTCGTGTCGCGCGAATAGCGCCCGTCGCTTGCCGGATGCTATCTTGCCCTCTAAACGTAGACGCCATTCAGGCACAGTCAGCGTGCGCGCACATCGCACTCCGGGTCGAATGCGATGGCACTACCATCCGGACAAATTAGGGTTCACCGAACATGCTTACAGATATCCTGGTTGCCTCGACTGAAGACATCCCCGCGATTCTCTCTGGCGAGTCGGCCAACTGGCCAATCTTGAAGTTCAAAGCTTTGGACAACATGGTGCTGGCCGGACTATGGTCCGCGCTCGGCGGAACGACCGCGACAGAATTTGAAGGCGAAAAGCACCCTCGTGCGCACACGCAAGAGCGATGGGTCTTTGAGTTCCCAGAGGACTTTGTGCGCAGGCTTTCAACCGCGCAGTCAGAAGCCATTCCAGGCATATCGGCTGTCTGGGCCCAACACGACGAAATGGTGCACATGGGCGCCGATGGTCCGGCCATCGAGCCGGTTGTTGAAGCTTTGACTAAGTTTGCTCGGGAAGCGACGAGCCAAGGGAAGCGTCTCTTCCTTTCGATGAGCCTCTAATCGAATAACTGCTGAGGGTCGAGGCTGTGTGGAAACTCATCTCGCCCTAACGACCACAGCGAATTCACCTGGACCGCATCAACTTGAGCGGTCTTCACTTCGATTTTTCGACGCGAGACTCCCTGAAGGCCGTTTGAGCGGCGCGGATACGATATGAAGTGCGTCATTGGTCACATGAAGGGCTCAGCCCCCCATCGACAGTATCGCTTTCATCGTTTGCTGGAAGCCTAGGATGCGCATCACCCGCTTGAGGTTATAGGCCAGTACATTCAAGCTCATTTCCGTGCCCACATTGCCCAAGCGACGAGTTAGGAAGTGTGTATAGCCCATCCAATGCTTGAACGTGCCGAACACATGTTCCACTGTGCGCCGCCGCACCTTCATCGCTTCTGGCATTCGGTCGAGACGGCGCTGCGCCGCCTCAAGCACGGCCTCATGTTCCCATCGACTGATGCGCCGATACGCGCTAGGAGTGCATCGCTCCTTCATAGCGCATTGTGGGCAGGCACTACTCCAGTAGCGCCGCAATTGAAGACCATTCTCCTCTCGCGTAAACCGGTGGATGGCGCGCTGGCCCGCAGGGCACTGATACTCGTCGTCCTTCGCGATGTACATGAAGTCCGAACGGTCGAAGCGGCCTTCTGCCTTGGCATTGGAAGTGGTCGGCTTGGGCAAGATCGCATCAATACCTGTCTCTGCACATGCCTTGATCTGAGGCGCGCTGTAGTAGCCGCGATCGGCAATCGCGCGCAGTCGCTTCTTGCCCATCGCCTCCCGCGCGGCTTGTGTCATCGATGCCAATGAGTCCCTGTCGTGTCCTCGGTTCGTCACTTCGTGCGCGACGATCAGATGGTGCTTGGCTTCGACAACCATCTGCACGTTGTAGCCGACCATCCCCGAGCCCCGGCCACTGGTAGCCATCGAGCGGGCATCCGGGTCAGTCACCGACAACTGACCGTCTGGACTATCTTTGAGCCTTTCCTTGACGCCATCCAGCGCGCGCATTTGCTTGCGCAGACGTTCGATCTTGTCGTTGAGCCGATCGGTGCGGGCCTCGATCTCGACAGGTTGCGTTCGGTCCGCAGTGTCGAGCGCCGCCAGATAGCGATGGATGCTCTCCTCAATCTGGTGCTGACGTTTATCAATCTTGGCAGCCGTGAAGTTCTTGTCGCGCGTGTTGACTGCCTTGAACTTGCTTCCATCAACGGCAACCAGGGCTTGGCTGAATAGCTTGAGATCTCGGCATACGGCAAGAAACCGCCGGCAAACGTTGCGAATGCCCGAGCCATTGTCACGGCGAAAATCCGCGATGGTCTTGAAGTCTGGCGCCAGACGGCCGACCAACCACATCAGTTCGACATTGCGTTGGCACTCTCGCTCGAGTCGACGACTGGACTGGACCCGATTTAAGTAGCCGTAGATGTAGATCTTCAGCAGCACGGCCGGGTGGTACGACGGGCGGCCGGTAGCTGCTGGCGCCGACTTCTCAAATCCGAGCACTGCCAGGTTGAGCTCTTCGACGAATGCGTCGATTATGCGCACCGGGTTGTCGTCGGCGATGAAGTCATCCAGGCATTCCGGGATCAACGCTACCTGATGCCGGTCCTGACCTTCGATGAAGCGGGGCATGTCGACTCCCGGGATCGAGATACCAAACTCTATCTACATCACCGTAGCGGCGTCAAAGAGTTTTCACACAGCCTCGGTCGAAAGCGGCCAGTCGTCGACGACCGCTAGCCCCTCGTTCACTCAGCGCCCAGTCCCTAAAACCGGCGGGACAGTGCACGGTGCGCACCGAGCTAATCTGCTGCGCCAAAATTGGGACTCGGAGCGACGCTCCACACTCTAACGACAATGGAATTAACTTAGCCACTCAATCGGCGACGATAAAGTGCGTTCGACTTGTGACCGACTTTATTTCTGGTTTTCAGGGTGGGCTCCGCCTAACCATCAGCATATTCAAGCCAGTCGTGGCTCCAGGATTTCAATCGAAACGAGCTTTCTGTCGTCGAGCAGACGAGTGATGCGTGCAAGAACGCGCTGACCAAGAGCAAGGGTACCCGGCTTAGGCAAGCGGGCACGGGCCGCGCGCGGCCTCCCCGCTGACTCGCGGTAACCGATGTCGATGAAGAGGCCTTTGTCATTGATGGAGGTGACGCGACCAACTACGGTCATACCGACGTGGAAATCCTCGTATCTATATGCAGTCTTCGGCCTGACTTGGTAGCCGAATTGGATCGACTCCATGTTCCGGATTTCATAGTCGGTCGGAGCTTTATCGCCCGCGCGGTGAAATTTTAGTTCTGCAGCAGTGGGGACGTTCCAGGTTTTAATGGAAGCATCTCGCCCTTTACCCGTTGCTGAGGCGAAAGGGGAAGGTGTCTGGAAGATCGACCTAACGATGCTTCGGTCTACGTCGAATTCCACGCTATCCAGTGTCGCGCGATCGAAACTGCTGTCCTCGAGTTGGTCTGGCCGCTTGCCGCTAATGCTCAGAATGTCTCCGCAAAGGGTCAGGCCGCCATGTAATCGGATCACGTCCCAACCACCCAGTTCTGCCAGCGACTGGCGAAATGCGACGATGTCGACCGAGGGAAGAGGGTGCTTTTCTGTCTCAACCTTGAACCCGAAGAAACGCATTAGTGCATGAAGGAGTCGAAGTAGGAATGGCTCAGGCCCGTTGGGCATGACGTTGCGCAATTCATCAAAGCGGAGCACGTCCGCGCGGGCGACGATCTCATCATTGAGGCGGAGATTGCCATATGGGTCGTAAAAAACAACCAGATGCCGCATCCGCACGGGCGCACGCGCTTTACTCAAATGGTGGAGTCGAAGGATCTCCGCGCGCTCTGCGAGGTCTTCAAACAAGCGGCCGTGGTTGACCAGTTCACCCTTGCGGTTAACCTGGATCACACCACCGCTTTCGTCCAACGTGACGTCACCGGTCCAGTTCTTCAGCTCTACGACGATTGCTTCGGTAGGGCTGGTGAGAACGAAGTCTAGCTCCCGGCGGCGGCGCGCGGTCGGGTCTGGTACTCGAACCCCGTTGGTCAACTCCCATCCAGTCCCTATCAACCGAGGTGCCAAAATATTGCACACCTCGTGTTCGGCTTCATGCCCTCGCAGTGATGTGTCGCTCGAATCGTAGGAAAACTCTTCGGCGTTCTTGCTCGCTTCGCTGATGCGTTTGAACAGATCGATCATAGAGGGTGGGTTGATGAGAAGGAGCCCGAATCGTAGCACTGAGTGGATTGCGAAACGGTGTCGCGCTTCTTGGCGCATGTAGGCCGGCGAAGCCTGGCGCCGTCATCGTGCCCGCTTTCGGCTAGCAACTGCCATTCGTCAGCGGCTGGTTTCGGGTCGTCTACCGCCGATGAGCGCTCCCGCTGTCGCTGCGGAACCCCCTACGCTGGTGGAACTTGATGGGTTCCCTCCGTCGCCTATCGAACGGACAAGCCGCATCGGTTATCCCTGCTGCGATGCTGCAAGTATTTTCTACCTGGCATGCGTCTACAGCACCCGGATGAACTGTTATATTCTTCGCGAAAATTCAAAACTGGCAAACCTGAAGATGGCTGGCTTAGCGAACGCGAATTTTCCATCGGGAGTGTCAGGCCCGAAGTCACCTCTGTGCAAAATGCAGTTTGAGGCCCAATGAGTACTTCGAATCTGAAACCCTCGAAATACCAACTCGAGTCGAATCTTGACCAGTACCGAGTAGGCGCCGGCGCGCATCAGAGCGATCTCGAGTTCGAGGTCCTTCAGACGATCTGCAAGGCGGCTGATAAGGCTATGCGCTTGGCTGCACGCACGGCCCTCGTTCACGTTCCCGAGCATTTGAAAGATAATCTGTTCCCTACGCTGACGGCTGGCAACAGCCCGCTACCGATGGCGACTCAGGTAGGCAATGGTGCGGCATATCGAATCTCGATTCCAATCTCCTTCGTCGACAAGCTACTTTCGATCACACCAACTCGAGGTGGGCGGCCGCCGAGAGAAGCTTCTGACTACTTTATCTCGTCGGCCATCGTCGCAGTGCTAGCCGCGTACGGGCATGAGATGAATCACGTCTTTGCTGGACATCTGGGGATGCCATCGTCGAAAGGACAGGAGACGCACTCGGACTACATTGGTGGGGGTCTGCTCTGGGCATGGCTTCACGATGAAGAGATTGCTGCGTTATGCCGAATTCCAAATGGCAAACAAGTCTCAATGTGTGCATATGGGTTCTTGCATCTGATCTCTGTCTTGGGCGATTCGGATCACGACCGGAGTCTGTACCTTCCTCGTTGCCTGCGGCTCAATGTTTTCTTTGGCGGTGCCGGGTTCTGTGCTGAGCAAAGAGGAGGAAGAGCCCAGGGCGATCTGGTTGGAGACGCCTTTCAGGCTATGCCAGCATGCCCAGATAGTGACTTTGAGTCGTCGGCAATCCGAAGCCAACACGTCAGCCTGATGGTACAGATGAAGCAACCTCAGATGATGACCAGGCTGCAGACAGCCCTTCAAGATATGCGCCAAGAAAAGAGCGACTGGTACACCTCGTCAAAACACTTGAGTCCGATTAAGAAGGATCTTCGCCGCGCTCTCAAACGAGACTCATCATGAAGCGGTTCCAAGGGCACATAAGGCAGAGCACAATGAGGCAGATCGCAGACGATGTGAGGCCGATTTCCAACCGACCGCTCATGGCCGAAAGGCGAACTCTATCCCGGCTACTCACACCCTGTGAGATCGCGGAATATACTTCGCCCACGGCAAGACGCCTCCCCGACGTCCGCCGCCCCGGCCTCGCCTCAATCGATGACAATATTCTCCCGCTTCACCACAAGAGAAAGTTGATCGACCTCATGCCCGATGCGCGTGGACAATTCCTTCGGATTGCTCATGACGACGCTACCCTGCGCACTGAGTGAGGTCTTGGCGGCGGGTTGCTCCATCGCGCGCTTGGACTGCTCGTACAAGGTGTCGACGATCTGGGCAGGCGTGCCTGCCGGGGCGAACAGGCCCAGCCAGAAAGTGACATCGATGTTCGGATAGCCTGCCTCGGCCATCGTGGGGATATCCGGCATTTGGGAAATTCGTTGCTTCTGCGTGACGGCCAGGGCTTTCAACTTGCCGGCCGCCACTTGCGGTGCGCTGGCCAGCGTATCGAAAGACGTGTTCACCTCGCCCGCCATGACCGCCATGCTTGCTTGCGAGGCCGACTTGTAGGGGATATGGGTTGCCTTGAACTGGGTGTCATTGCTCAGTTGTGCAAACGCCAGATGGGCCAGGTTGCCTTGGCCTCCCGAGCCATAAGTGAGCTCGCCCGGATTCTTCCTGGCGTACTCAACCAGATCCTTGACCGACTTGATGGCGTGCTTCTTGGCCCATTCGGGGTTGACGTTCAGAATGAACGGCGCGTCCAGAACCAGGGCGATGGGAGCGAAATCCTTGGTCTTGTACTGGGAGTTCTTGTAGATCAAGGGGTTGACCGTGATGCTGCTGCTGTTGGTGGCCAGCAGCGTGTAGCCATCCGGCGCCGAACGGGCCACCTCGGCCGCCCCGATCGACCCATTGGCGCCGCCCTTGTTCTCCACGATGACGGGCTGCTTGAGCGTCTTGGACAACGAATCCGACAGCAGGCGAGCCATCGTGTCCGTGATCGAACCGGCCGGGAACGGCACGATGATCTTGATGGCTTTAGTGGGCCATGCGTTGTCCTGCGCGAACGCGGCAGGTGCCCCCAACCCCAATGCCGAAGCCACGGCAAGGTGCGCGGAAGTGATGAGGAAGTTACGGCGGGAATGGGATGTAGTCATTGTTTGTCTCCACGAAAGTTAGATCTTGTGTATTGCATCGTGCTTGCGCGGCTTGTCAGGCCGCCTTCCTGGTTGCGGTGTTTCCTATGATTCCGTCTCGTTCCAGTGTCTGTTGCTGATCCGCGCTCATGCCCAGCACGCGCGAAAACACTTCGCTGTTGTGCTGCCCGAGCGTAGGCGCCGGACGCACCGCCGCGACCGTCGCGCCCGGCTCCCTGAACCAGGGCGTGGTTGCCAGAAACTCGCCGATATAAGGGCGGGTAGTCGCCTTGAAAAACTCGCGGGCCCTGAGATGCGGGTCATCGAGTACCGTCCAGATCGGCTTGACTTCTCCTGCGCTGATACCGGCCTGCTGCAATTCGGCCATGGCGCTTTGCGCGGAGCGCGCGCGCGCCCATGCGTTGATCCTGCGGTCTATCTCTTCCTGTCGGGCCCGTCGGCCTGCCGCCTTATCCAGAGCAGAGTCCAGGGCAAGATCCGCCGCCTGCATGACCGTCAGCAATGCCTGCCATTGCGCATCGCTCGTGATGCTCACCACCACCCAGGCGTCATCGCCCGCGCACTGGTATATCCCCTGCGGGGCATGGAGAGGATGCGCATTGCCGCTGCGGGGCGTGGTCATGCCGTGCACGGACTGCTCAATCAGGAACGGCGCTGTCATGGGCAGCATGCATTCCACCTGAGACAGGTTGACGTGGCGCCCCTTGCCCGAGCGTTGCTGCACGAACAGCGCCAGCAACGCCGCCGCCCCCCCGTTGAAGCCACCCACCGGATCACCATAAGCGTAGGAGGTCAGCGCGGGAGGGTCCTGCGGGAAACCGGTGTGTTGCGGCAGGCCGCTAGCCTGCTCCAGCGTGCCGCCGTAGGCCCTGATCGTGCTCCACTCATTGCCCGACCCGAATGCCGGCATGGATACCATGACCAAGCGCGGATTGACCTGGGACAGCACGGCATAGTCCAGCCCGAGTTTGGGCAACACCTCGGTCGAGTAGTTCTCGATGACGATATCGGCCTTGGCCACCAGATCGAACAGGACCGCACGCCCTTCCGCACGGGTCAGATCAAGCGTGATGCCCAACTTGTTGCGGTTCATCAGCGCAAAGTTCGAGTTCTTTTCGTATAGCTTTTCCTGATAGAACTCATCGGTGTAATGCGTGCCCCGCCACCAGTCCGGATAGCCCGTGCTTTCCACCTTGATGACTTCCGCGCCAAAGTCCGCCAGCGTCCTTGCCGCCAATGGCCCGGCCCACCCCATCGTCAGATCCACCACCCGAATTTTTTGCAAGGGCGGCGCGTCCGGCGCGGCCCTGGCCAAGCCGGCGGCCGGCGTCAGGCTCTGCGCTTCACGGTAGCGGGGGCCGTCAGCATCCAGAAGCGCTGCCTTACCGCCCGGCAAAGGCCCCGCATCGCCCATAGGCAGCGGAACGACCGGCCCCTCGAATTCGGCTGCCCCCGCCTTGACGGGAACAAAGGCGCCGCGTTCGCGATGCACGCCTTGTTGAAGCAGTTCTGCCATGGTCGGCACGATGACAGCGGGAAATTTCTGCTTGCGCAGCACATCGAACCATTCCTCGGCTGTCCTGGCGCGCAGGCTGGGAATCAGGAACGCATCGATTTCGTCCGCATGGACCATACGGGTCGGCCCGCTCGCAAAACGCGGGTCCGCGGCCAGGTCCGGGTGGCCGATGGCAGCGCACAGCGCTGCCCACTGCGGGCCGGTATGGGCGAACAGCCCAATCCAGCCCTGCTTTGTCTCGTAGATGCCGGCGGGATGCGCTGTGCAGAACCGGTTGACACCCAGCCGGGCCATGGGATGCCGGCCATCCTGCACCATGCCGGCTTCCATCTCCACCAGCGAAAACGCAACCTCATGGATGCTCAGCAGATAACGCCGGCTGCCGTCGGATCGTCCTAGCAACGCAGCGGTCGCGCTTGAGAATGCCGCGACACCGGCGGCAATGGCGGTCTGAATGTCGTGCGGCAGATGGGGCGGGCCCTGCTTCGCGCCACTGCAATACACCGCGCCGGCCAGGGCGCGGCACACGGCTTCGGTGCCTGCGAAACCGCTGTAGGGCCCGGACTCGCCGAACCAGGTCAGACATACCTCGATAGGCGCCTTGCCCTGGCCGTCATTCCCATCGCCAGCGTACGCGGGGCGCTTCAGAACCTCCAAGCCTTCGTCCAGGGCCCGGGCGTCAAGAATCACATCGCATGTCCGGGCGAGCCCCGACAGCCACGCGGGTTCCGCGCCTGTCTTTCCGCGAAGGGCCACGCTGCGCTTGTTGGTATTAAGCCAGGCATGCAAGGCGCTTGCGGGCTCGCCATTGGCCTCGTTCAAAAGGGGCGGCAGGCGGCGCAACGTGTCGCCGTCGGCGTCCTCCAGCTTGATGACCTCGGCGCCAAAATCCGCAAAGAGCTTCCCGGCATAAGCCACTGCCGCTCCGCAGCCGATTTCCAGCACGCGCAACCCGGAGAAGGCGAGCCGGCTTTCAGATGTATGCATAGTCGCAACCTGTTCCAACAGACTTCACCTTGATCACCAGGTATCGACAAAGGCGCGGCGGGCACGGCCGGCGCGCAAAGGTGCCGACGCGATGCCTTGGCGTATCCACGTGCGGGTCTGCGCGGGATCGATGACTGCGTCGATCTCCGTCGTGGACGCGACATTGATGGCATGCCCGCGCTCGTAAGCGCGAGCCACCAACTGGTCGTAAAGCGCCTGGCGCTCAGGCCCCTCGGGGACGTTCTCGAGTTCCTTCTTGAAGCCCAGCCGGATGGACCCTTCCAGGCCCATGGGGCCGAATTCGCCCGTTGGCCACGACACCGCGCAACTGGCCGAGCGAAAGCCCCCGCCGGCCATGGCCATGGCGCCCAGGCCGTAGCCCTTGCGCAAGGCAATTGCCAAGATGGCGACCCGCAGCTTGGCCGCGACCACGAACATGCGCGACACATGCCGGACTTGCGCCTTGGCCTCTTGCTCTGGCCCGACCATGAATCCCGGCGTATCGATCAACGAAATGATGGGCAGGCCGTGGATATCGCAAAGATTCATGAAGCGTGCCGCCTTGTCGGCCGCATCGGCATCGATGGCGCCTCCCAGGTGATGCGGATTGTTGGCGATGATCCCCACAGGCTGCCCTTCCACGCGAGCCAGGGCGGTGTGCATTCCCAGTCCGAACCCCGAGCGCAGCATCAATACGCTGCCTACGTCTGCAATACCTTCGATGACCTTGCGGCTGTCGTAGACACGCAAGCGATTCTCCGGCACCACATGACGAAGGTGGCGCGGGTCGGGCGCCACCCAGTCCTTGGTGCGGCCCTGGAACATGGACAGATAGTGCTTGGCCGCCACGACGGCCTGCGCCTCGTTGTCGACCAGGATGTCGATGACGCCGTTGGCGAACTGCACCGGCGCGGGGCCGACGTCCTCCGGCCGGAAGATGCCCAGCCCTCCGCCTTCGATCATCGCCGGGCCGGCCATGCCGATGTTGGCGCTCTTGTCCGCGATGATGACATCGCAGACCCCCAGAAAGGCGGCGTTGCCCGCGAAACAGCGTCCGGAAACAATGCCCAGCAAAGGCACTTCGCCACTGAGTTCGGCCAGCGCGGCGAACGACGGCTGATACAGCCCGGATACGAACGGAAAATCGACATCGCCCGGCCGACCGCCTCCGCCTTCGGCGAACAACACCATCGGCATTTCGTCGCGGCGAGCACGTTCCACCAGCCTGTCGGTCTTGATGTGGTTGCGTTTGCCCTGCGTGCCCGCCAGCACCGTCGCGTCATAGGCCATCACGGCGGTCAGCGACCCGTCGTAGCCGAATGCGTCGCCGTTGATGTTGCCAATGCCGGTGACAATGCCGTCCGCGGGCGTGTTGGCGATCAGGTCTTCCTTGCTGCGGCGGCTAGCCTGCGCGGCAATGACCAATGCGCCAAACTCCACGAACGAGCCTTCATCGCACAGATCGTCCACGTTCTCCCGTGCGGTGCGCTGCCCTCGCGAACGGCGCTTTGCCACGGCCTGCGGGCGCGCGTCATCATAAAGCGACGCATGGCGGTCGAGCACGGCTTGCAGGTCAGGGCGCACGGCATCCAGATCGATCTCGTCTGTCACGACCTCGGTGTCGACACCGCTCGATTCCTGTTCCAGCAAGACCAGGATCTCGCCTTCGAGCACATTGCCGCCACTGGCGGCCGGCACCTCGACGACCCTGCCATTGAAATCGGCGACGACGCTGTACTCCATTTTCATCGCTTCGATCACGGCAATGGGTTGGCCCTTGAGCACAAGATCGCCAGCGCTTACGGACACCTCGACCAGGCGGCCGCTCAACGGCGCGCGCGATGCCGAAATCCCTTCCGGCACCTCGGCCTGCGCTGCCTGCGGCAGCTTGGCCGCCGACGCGCCGCGCCCCCCCGAATCCCCGATCAGGCTGTCCTTGGCCTGCTGCGCTTGCGCGTACTGCTCGGCCGCTGCAAGCAGTTCCCCAAGGATGGACTCGATGTAGCGCGTATGGTTGCGCTGCAACAGGAAGTCCTCCCGAGCCACAAGCGCCTGCAAAAGATGGATGTTCGTGGCTACGCCGGCAATCCGGAACTCGGCCAGGCAGCGGCGCAACCGCCGCACCACTCCCGCGAAATCGTCACTGCCGCTGAACACGATCAGCTTGGCCAGCAGCGTATCGAACGCCGGGGCGGGCGAGTACCCGCCGTAGGCATGGGTGTCGACGCGCACTTCGGGGCCGGCGGGCGGCTCGAAACGCTCCAGCCTGCCGTGTGCCGGGCGCGCCATGCCCGTGGCATCGGTCGATTCTGCATTGATGCGGACCTGAATGGCATAACCGTTCAGCCCCGGCGGGTTGCTCGGGTCCACGCCCAGTTCGGCCAGGCGCTTTCCCTGCGCAACACCGATCTGCAAGGCCACCAGATCCACACCCGTGACCTGCTCGGTAATCGTATGTTCAACCTGTAGCCGGGGGTTGGCTTCGATAAATACAAAGTCCGTCTGCACCCCGTGCTCGTTTTCTTCGACCAGGAATTCAAAGGTTCCCAGGCTGCGGTACTCCACCCTGGCCGCCATTTTCTTTGCCGCGGCAAGAATGGCGGCGCGCAGCGTGGCGCTCAGCACCGGGCTGGGCGCGATCTCGACCACTTTCTGAAAGCGGCGCTGCAGCGTGCAATCCCGATCGCCAAGCGCGACCACCGACGCCCCATCGCCGGCGATCTGCACTTCGATATGACGCGCGCGATTGACCAGACGCTCCGCGTACAGCGCGTCCACGCCAAAGGCCGACATGGCTTCCGACCGGCAGCGGGCATAGAGCTCGGCGATATCGGCTTTGGACTTGACGACGCGCATCCCGCGTCCGCCGCCTCCGCCAACCGCCTTGATGACAATCCCGACCCCGCCCTGCTCGTCGAAGAACTGTTCGACGTCCGCAAGTGTTGCACCGCCCGGCGTGGCGGGCATGACGGGCACGCCGCATTCGCGGGCCAGTTGCAACGCGCGGCCTTTGTCTCCGAACAGAGCCAGGTGATCGGCGTTCGGGCCGATGAACGTGATTCCCGCCGCATCGCAAGCCAGGGCGAAATCCGCCCTTTCACTCAAGAAGCCATACCCCGGATGGATGGCATCGCAATGCTCGGCCGTGGCGGCGGCAACGATGGCGTCGATATCGATATAAGCCGCCGGACCGGAGCCGGTCAGCGCAACCGAGGTATCCGCCAGAATTCGATGCCTTGAGTTTGAATCGTCCTGGGAATACACCGCGACGCTTTCCAACCCCAGGTCGCGCACGGCGCGCATGACTCGCACGGCGATTTCGCCACGATTGGCAACCAACACTCTCTTCATGGTGATCCTATGTCTCTGCTCTGACTCTTATGCTCAAGTTCTTAAGCTGCTGCCCGTAGCCCTTGCATGTTCCTGCCAGACGAGGCGCGCCCGCGGGCAGGCGCCGAAAAGCACTAACATGCAAACGGATACGCGCAATCGCAGCCCAGCTTGATCCGGCGGTTGTCGTTAACTTGGTGAGGATGGTAGGAGTCGTGCCACAGCCGCACAATTCACATTTTTCTCTGACCCCTATAGCCGTTCGGCATGTGTCTCGATAAAAGCAGGCGGAAATGGAACTCAGGCAGTTAAGAACGGTTCTGGCGATCGCGGAAACCGGCAGCCTCACCAAGGCGGCGGAACTGCTGCACGTTGTGCAGCCCGCCCTGTCCCGACAACTGAAACAACTGGAAGACGAACTGGGCACGCCGCTTTTCGAGCGCAACCGGCTCGGGATGGTGCTGACCGTGCCAGGCCGCCGGTTTGTCGATCAGGTGCGGCTTTCCCTTAAGGGGCTTAATGAAGCCCGGGCCGACATCGGCGCCGCAAAAACGGATCTGCTTGGCACGGTGTCCATCGGCATGCTGCCCAGCCTTGCGGCCGCGCTTGCCGGCCCGCTC
The DNA here is from genome assembly GCF_002812705.1 of Achromobacter spanius. Lineage (NCBI taxonomy): Bacteria > Pseudomonadati > Pseudomonadota > Betaproteobacteria > Burkholderiales > Alcaligenaceae > Achromobacter > Achromobacter spanius. The sequence goes on from NZ_CP025030.1 coordinate 5,636,776, forward strand.
GTCATCGCGCTGCAGCAGCAGTATCCCAATCTGCGCGTGCGCATCGCCACCGGCTTCTCGGATTTCCTGCAAGAGGGCCTGGAGGGCGGCAAGCTTGATATCTGCCTCATGGGCGACTATCTGCAATCCGAACTCCTGCAGACCTCGCCCGTTTATTCCGAGCCCATATACGTCTTTGGCATGCCGGGATCCGGATTGTCCGAAGACACCCCAATGACGCTCGAGGCCGTCTCCAGAATGCCCATGGTGGTTCCGGAAGCGCGCAGCTTGCGCAACGTGATAGACCGGGCCTGCACCATCCTCGGCGTCAACCTGAATCTGGTTGCCGAGTCGGACAGCACTACGGTCATTCTGGATCTGGTGTTACGCGGCGTCGGCTACACCATCCTGCCAGCCATGCCCATCATGACGATGCTGGCCGAAAAGCGCATCGAAGGCGCTCCCATCATCAGCCCCACGCTGCAACGCACCGTGATCATCGGCACCGCCGTCCTGAACCGCAACCCCCGCCTCGTCAATGCGCTGCATGCCGAGCTGATCCGCCTGCTCGAGCCCTACATCAAACAGTTCGACCACGTCGGCGCACGCTGGCTGGCTGACTGACTAAGTACACCCTCTGCGTGCCCCCTCCGCGCGCGAACCCGGCACGCAACGAGCCACGGCCCAGCTATGCTCAATCGCTATGCCCCTCGTCAAAATTAGTTAATTGTCCCGAGACGGATCGCCCCCCTAACATCATTCAAGCGTCGCGGCATCGCCAGCAGACAAGCCATGCACCCAACGGGTGTGTGTCCCGTCCGCCTGCCGGCCGGCCGCGGCCAACGAATCTTGGGAGGCGAATGTGCAGAATTCCTCTAACAGCACAAACATAGCGGGCGACGAGGCAGTCGGCCCGGAGCAGTACTTCCAGCGCATGCTCGAACAAGGGCAGTTCATGATTCAGCGCTGCGAAACAACCGGCCGCGCCGTTTTCTATCCTCGAGCCATCTCCCCTTATGGCGGCGGACGCTTGCGCTGGGAAGCCGCCAGTGGCGACGGCACTATCTATTCGACCACCGTCGTGCGCCAACGCCCCGAACGGGGTGGGGACTATTGCGTCGTCCTGGTGGACCTTGAAGAAGGACCGCGCCTGATGAGCACCGTTGTCGATATGGAGCCCCTGGCGGTGACGATCGGCATGCGAGTCCGTGCAGAAGTGCGCCGCCAGCCCTCTGGCTTGCCGCGCGTGGTGTTTGTGCGCGCGGACTGACCGCGTGTGGTGTTTGTGCGCGCGGACTATCGCGCGACCCATGATTATTGGAACGATTTGATGGCTACTAGTACTAGAGGGGCCTCGGCGATTGTCGGGATCGGCACCACGCCTGGCTGGAACAGCCCCGGGTTCTCGGCGTTGGATCAACTTGGCATCGCCGTTCAGGTGGCTGCGGCCGATGCCGGCATCGGCGTTGACCAGATCGACGGCTTGTTCACGTCCACCCTGACGCATTTCATGCCCGCCCTGTCCGTGGCGGAGTATCTCGGCATTCATCCGACCTATATGGATGGCACCAACATCGGCGGATCCTCATTTCTGGGCCACCTGTTGTCGGCCACGCTTGCCCTGCAAGCCGGGCTGTGCAAAGTGGCCTGCATTTGCTATGGGTCGAACCAACTGTCGGCGGGCGGCAAGCTCACCACCCTGACCGAACCCGCGCCATGGGAGGCGATGTATTCGCCGCGCAACCCCATCAGTGGCTACGCCTTGGCTACCGCGCGCCACATGCACCAGTACGGAACCACGCGCGAGCAGTTGGCCAGCGTCGCAGTCGCCGCGCGCCAGTGGGCGCGGCTCAATCCTGCCGCGCACGAGCGCGGCCCCCTGAGCATCGCCGAGGTTCTGGATTCCCGGCCCATATCCGATCCGCTCACGCTGCGGGACTGCTGCCTGGTGACCGACGGCGGCGGAGCGATGATTCTCGTCGCGGCGCAGCGCGTGCCGGAATTTGCCAACACGCCGGCCTATGTTCTGGGTGTCGGCGAGGCCACCACGCATCGCCAGATTTCGAGCATGGAAGACCTTACGGTTACCGGGGCCGTGCAATCCGGCCAACGCGCCTTCGAGATGGCGCGCGTCGCGCCACAAGAGATCGACGTCTTGCAGCTCTATGACGCATTCACCATCAACCCGATTCTGTTTCTTGAGGACCTGGGTTACTGCGCCAAGGGCGAAGGTGGCGCGTTCGTGGCCTCAGGCGTGACCGCGCCCGGTGGCGCACTGCCGGTCAACACCAACGGCGGCGGCCTGTCCTGCAATCACCCGGGCATGTATGGCATTTTCGCGGCCATCGAGGCGGTGCACCAGATCCGCCGCTCCGCAGGCGCCAGACAGGTTGACGGCGTCGATCTGGCCCTGGCCCACGGCAATGGCGGCCAGTTGGCCAGCCAGGTCACGGCGATTCTCGGATCGCGCACCACCCTGTAAACGCTACAACCGCGGACACCATCATGAGCAGCACCACCAGCACGCCAGTCGTCACCTACCATCCCTTCGTGGCCGAGCCTCAATTGCACAAGCTGCCGTTGGCGGCCAAGGCCAGGTCCGTCAACCGGGCGGCGGTGATAGGCGCCGGCACGATGGGCGGCGGCATTGCGATGTGTTTCGCCAATGCAGGCATACCCGTGGTGCTGCTGGAGAAAGGCGCCGAGCACCTCAGCCAGGGCATGGCGCGCATCGAAGAAAACTACGCCAACTCCGCGCGGCGCGGCCGGCTCAGCGCAGGCGACGTCGCGCAGCGTCTCGCATGCATACAGGGCAGCACACGCTTCGAGGATCTGGCCGACGTAGATCTGGTCATTGAGGCGGTGTTCGAGGAAATCGGGCTCAAACACGAGATCTTCAAGACGCTTGATCGGGTCTGCAAACCCGGCGCCATCCTGGCCTCAAACACCTCTTTCCTGGACATCGACAATATCGCGAGCGCCACCCGGCGGCCCCAGGACGTGGTCGGGATGCACTTTTTCAGTCCTGCCAACGTCATGCAGTTGCTGGAGAACGTGCGCGGCTCCGCCACATCTGATGACGTGTGCGCCACCGTCATGGACGTGGGCCGCCGCCTGGGCAAGGTCGCCGTGCTGGTGCGGTCCTGCGACGGATTCGTCGGCAACCGCATGTTGGCCAAGCGCACGCGCGAAAGCCATTTCCTGCTTCAGGAAGGCGCCTCGCCCTTTCAGATCGACCGTGTCCTGCGCGACTTCGGCCTGCCGATGGGGCCGTTCGCCATGGCGGATCTGGCAGGTTTGGACGTGGGCTGGCGCAATCGCCAGAGCCGCCTGCCGAACCTGACACCGCGCGAGCGCGAGTGCGACATGCTGGACCGCATGGTCGCTGCGGGTCGGCTGGGCCAGAAGACCCAGGGCGGCTTCTACGACTATGACAGTGACCGCAAGGCCACCCCGTCACCGGCTGCCGAAGCACTGGTCGCGGCACACCGCGCCGCCTCCGGCCGACAAGCGCGGCAGATCTCGGACCAGGAAATTCTGGAGCGCTGCCTGTACTCCATGATCAACGAAGCCGCCTATATCCTGGAAGAGAACATCGTCGAACGCGCGTCCGACATCGACGTCGTCTGGCTCAAAGGTTATGGCTTTCCCGCCTATCGGGGCGGCCCGCTGTGCTACGCGGACCAGATCGGCCTGCCTGCCATCCTGGCGGGGCTGCGCAAGTACGAAGCCGAGCACGGCTCCCAATACTGGAAGCCGGCCGATCTCATCGTCAAGCTCGCTCGGGAGGGGCGAGGTTTTCACGATGGTCCTGCCTGAAGCGCGCACACGCAATAAGAAGCAGCGGAGCTGGCGAATAAAGAGGTTTTGATAACTACAACAAACTGGAGACAAGCGTGTCTGACAAGCAACTGCATCACACAACTTTGGGCCGCCATCTGGCCGCCATCATCATCTGCGGCAGCAGCGCCCTGCTCGCGCCTGGCGTCGCGGCAGCCGCCGATTGGCCCGACGGCAAACCCATCACCATCGTCGTCCCGTTTTCGCCTGGCGGTTTCACGGATCTGGTTGCGCGCCGCTTCGCTCAGGACCTGGGCAATGAGCTGAAGACGACCATCGTGGTTCAGAACAAGCCCGGCGCCAGCGGCCAGATCGGCACCGCGCTCGTCGCGCGCGAGAAACCGGATGGCTACAACCTGCTTGTCACGGCCACGCAGCACGTGATCTATCCCGGCCTGCAGCCCAACCTGCCCTACGACCCGAAGAAAAGCTTCTCCAACGTGGCCATTCTGGCTTACGCGCCTAACGTCCTGCTGGTTCCCGCCAAATCTCCCATCTCCAACGCCAAGGAATTCACGGCCTACGCCAACAAACAGCCTGGCGGTCTGGCTTTCGGCTCCAGCAGCGTGGGCGGTTCGGCGCACATGTCCGGCGAACTCTACAAAATGGTCACCGGCGCCAATCTGCGCCATATCCCTTACAAGGGCGCCGCGCCCGCCGTCACCGACCTGATAGGCGCGCAGATCCCGGCGGCATTCCTGGACGCAACATCGGCAGCCGCCTTCATCCGCTCGGGCGACGTCAAAGCCCTGGCCGTCACGTCAAAAAGCCGCCTGCCCAGCTTGCCCGATGTTCCCACCGTCGCCGAATCCGGCTATCCGAGCTATGAATCGCAGGCATGGATAGGCCTCTTCGGCCCCGCCGGCATGCCGACAGCCATCGTGCAGAAAATGAACCAGATCGCCATCGACAGCGCCAACACCGAAGCCAACATCAAATGGCTCAACGACAACAATGCCACGCCGGCCAAGCTCTCGCCGACACAGGTCACGGGCTTCGTCGACGCCGAGCTCAACAAATGGAAGACCGTCATCGACCAGGCGCACGTCACGGTCCAATAGCACGGTGAGGCGCTCGCAAACGGGCGCCGTAACCCCGAAGCGGCCCGGGGCCGGCCGCAAGGGCCGGCCCTTCTGACCTGCCCCCACCCCGATTTAGAACGGGACGAAAAACCAGGGTAGAGTCAACCGTGCAAGCCACGTTCGATTGCGATGGTCCCCAGTCGTCAGGGCGCTTGCATCAGCTGGTGCGTCCAATGCGCAATTCCTTCGTCCAGCTCTTCACGGGACGGCTGCGGCCCTGAAGCCCGGTAGTTGACTTTGATCAATTGGCGGGCGCCCTGAAGGACTAAGCTGCCAGAAGTTCCCTATGCCATGCGGTGCTGGTTGTGGACGTACACGCCATCGGCGCCGCCTCCGTGGAGACCAGTATGCCTGCCATGATGAAAGCCGCCGTATTCGCGGGCCCCAACCGTGTCGAGATACGTGAAAAGCCCATTCCCGACGTGGGGCCGAACGACGCCTTGATGCGGATTACCACCACCACCATCTGCGGCACAGATATTCACATCGTCAAGGGTGAATATCCGGTGAATAACGGTCTGACGATTGGTCACGAGCCCGTCGGCGTCATCGAAAAGCTCGGGACCGCGGTACGAGGCTACACCGAAGGCCAGCGCGTGATTGCCGGCGCGATCTGCCCAAGCTTCAATTCCTATGCGGCTCAAGACGGCGCGCCCTCGCAGGACGGCACCTACCTGGTCGGTATGGGCATGTGCGGATGCCACGGGTACCGCGCCACTGCGGGATGGCGATTTGGCAACATGATAGATGGCGCCCAGGCGGAGTACCTGTTGGTTCCGGATGCGGAAGCCAACCTTGCACCGGTGCCGGATGCACTGAGCGACGAGCAGGTGCTCATGTGTCCGGACATCATGTCCACGGGCTTCAAAGGCGCCGAGAACGCCAACATCCGAATCGGCGATACGGTGGCGGTGTTTGCGCAGGGGCCGATAGGACTCTGCGCCACGGCCGGCGCCAGGTTGTTGGGCGCCACCACCATCATTGGGGTCGATGGAAACCCGCAGCGCTTGGCGATGGCGCAGGCCTGGGGCGCCGATGTCGTGCTGAATTTTCACGAGTGCGATGTGGTTGAGGAAATCTTGCGGCTGACAGGCGGCAAGGGCGTCGACTCCGCGATTGAAGCCCTGGGGCAGCAGAGCACATTCGAATCGGCGTTGCGTATCCTGAAACCCGGGGGCACCTTGTCCAGCCTCGGCGTCTATTCAAGCGACCTGACGATACCGGTTTCGGCTTTCGCCGCGGGCTTGGGCGATCACAAGATAAACACGGCGCTTTGCCCTGGCGGCAAGGAGCGCATGCGACGCCTGATGAATGTTCTGCAGTCGGGACGGCTGGACCTGACGAAGATGGTCACGCACCGCTACAGCCTGGACGACATCGCGCAGGCCTACGACCTGTTCGCGAACCAGCGAGACAACGTATTGAAAGTGGCCATCCGGCCGTTCTGATGCAACGTGGCCGAACGTTTTTCTCCGGCGTTGCGGCTCTTCCCAGACGGCAGCGCAAACATCACGCCATCTTCACGATGGCCTGGCTTTTCCTTGCCGCGCTGGCGCACGGCCAGGGGGCACTGCAACCGGCCGACGTAGCGTCCGCGTACAGCCGCGAAGTGTCCCCAAGGCTTGCGTTGCCGGATGACGAACGCGTCCGTTACGGTGACCTGGCCAGCCATGCGCTGGTATCCGCCGGTATCTCCTTATTGGCGCCTCAGTATGTCGTCATCGCCGACCGAAACATCTACGTGCAGGCGGTATTCGTCTATTGGTTGCACCCCGTTGCGCCGCCCCTGTATATCGGGGCATCCCCGGCCTCTACCGGGCAAGTCGGCACGTTCGACCATTTTGAGACGCCGACCGGCGTGTTTCCCCATACCTTGGCTAACCCGGACTACCGCGCCGAGGGCATAAAAAATGCGAACGGAATCCTCGGCTATGGCGTGAAGGGCATGCGTGTCTACGACTTCGGTTGGCAGAACGCCCGCCAAGGCTGGGGCACGGAACGCATCGCCACCATGCGTTTGCAAATGCACGCGACCGACCCCTATTTGCTCGAGCCAAGGCTGGGCACCCCGCAGTCCAAGGGCTGCCTTCGTATTCCGGCGACGCTAAATGAATTTATTGACCGTCTCGGCTTGCTGGATGCTGAGTACGAACTCGCCGCCGATTTAGGCTTCCAGCCCTGGGTATTGCGCTCTCAAAGGACACCGGCATATGGCGCGGGACGGTATCTGATCGTCGTCGACACGGAGCGCCGCGCCCGACCAGGCTGGTCGCCTCAACCTTGGATCAATCCGAAGAATCCATGACATCCCTGCTACCGCATGACGAGTTGGATCGAAGGCCGGCTTCATACACATCCTGCGCGTGATGAAGGCGCCCGGGCAGGCAGACGCCAGAACGTTGAGTTTTGTCAATTCGCCACGTTCAGATAAGCCTACGCTCGTTCTACGAGCCTGGTCCGGACCAGCGTCAGCGTAGCCTTAATCGCTTGGAGGTATCCCGTCATGCAGCCCGTCTACGAACCCTATACGGCACTGTACAAATACGGTCTTGATGTCGCGCTATCGGCAGCATCAAACTACTTTGAATATGTGAGGGAGCTGAGAACCTTGCAACTCAAGGTCGACAAAGAGATGGTGACCTGGATGCAAAATGCACATACCGAGATCGACGCTGAATCGTCGATCGCAGGCATATGCGCCCTGCAACAGAAGCACATGACCGATCTGATTGATCGCGAACTGAGGTACTTCAAGGAACTGGAAAGAATTTCCCGAGAGGCGTCGGCATCAACCTCACAAGCACTACGGAATGGTCGCAATCCTTGGCAGGAGCGTTTTTCCCAAATTGCAGAAGACGTTGCGCAGGTTGTCGCTCATGGCAGCGCGGCGGAAAAAATTAAAAGCCCCTGAGTGAGTGCGCATCACGCTCAAACCTGCCGGCCCACCGCGGATCGCAACGTCAGGACTGCACTATGAACGCCCCTTCTGTCAGTGCGAGCAGCGCCCTGCTGGCTGCCGAGGATGCATCCGACGAGGTTTTCCAAGCGCTGAACTACAGCAAAGAAGCCCTGCTGGCGCAGTTGACTGGTGGCATTTCGCCCGCTGCCTCCACGCTTGCAATGCTGGACTGGTGGATCCATCTTTATGCGGCACCCGGAACGCGGCTGAAGCTTGCCATGCGCTACGCCGATGCCATCGCAAGGCTGAGCCAACATGCGGCAATGTGCGCGACAGGCGGCACTTACACTGACGCTGATATTCCCGACTCTCCGCGTAGCTCGGCCGAGGCTTGGCGGCGCGAACCGTATCAGTTGTGGATGCACGCTTTTTCCCTGACACGCCAATGGTGGGATCAGGCGACAAAGCAAGTGCCTGGCGTGGATGCGCACCACGTTGACTGGTTTCCTTCTGTGCCCGGCAGTGGTGCGATCTCTTTTCGCCGGCAAACTTCCTGCTGACCAATCCTGAAGCCCTGCAACGCACCGTGGACCAAGGTGGGGGCAATCTTGTCGCCGGTTTCAGGAACTTCATGGCTGACCTGCAAGACCTGGCAGGCAGCCCCGCCGATAGCGGAACGGACCGCTTCCAAGTGGGCAAGACCATCGCAATAACGCCAGGGGCCGTCGTATTCCGCAACCATCTTCTCGAGCTTATCCAGTATGCGCCGTCGACGGCCACCGTCCGGCCTGAGCCGATTTTCATCACGCCGGCCTGGATCATGAAGTACTACGTTTTGGACCTGTCTCCCCAGAATTCGCTTATCCGCTATCTGGTCGCGCAGGGTTATACCGTCTTCTGCATTTCATGGCGCAATGTCGGCGCCAAAGACCGCAACCTCTCTTTAGAGGACTACCGCGAATCAGGCTTCATGGCGGCGCTTGACGCCGTCACGCGGGTTGTTCCGAATCAGCGCGTTCATGCTGTGGGGTACTGCCTGGGGGGAACGCTGCTGTCCATCGCCGCGGCCGCGATGGCGGGGCAAGGTGACGATCGGCTCGCAACGTTGACCCTGCTGGCGGCGCAAACGGATTTCACCGAGCCTGGCGGCCTGGGCTTATTCATCGGTGAAAGCGAGGTCAACTTCCTGGAAAGCATGATGTGGGCGCAAGGCTACCTGTCCGCGCAGCAGATGGCCGCTGCATTTCAAGCGTTGCGGCCCATGGACGAGGCCTGCGGGCGAGCAACGCGCGCTTATTTATTTGGTGAACGTTCGACTTCCAATGACTTGGTCGCCTGGAATGCCGATTCCACGCATATGCCATATCGGATGCACTCGGAATACCTGCGCAAACTATTCCTGAACAATGAACTTGCGGCTGGCCGCTATCAAGCCGGCGGTCGGGTCATTGCGCTTCGCAATATCAGAACGCCAGTATTTTCGCTGGGCACGGATGCCGACCGCATATCCCCCTGGCGCTCCGTCTACAAGGTGCACTACCAGACAGATGCCGACGTCCGCTTCGTACTGACCAGCGGTGGCCACAATGCCGGCGTCGTCAGCGAACCGGGGCACATTGGACGCTGGTACAGAACCCGCGATACGCCGGCGAGCGGCTTTCGGTGCGGCCCAGATGAATGGCTGCAAGACAGCGCGCTGCACCAGGGCTCTTGGTGGCCCGAGTGGAGCGAATGGCTGGCTCAGCGCTCAAGCGCGCCAAGGCCTGCAAACCAGGAACTTGGCGTTGCAGGGAGCAATCAGTCGGCGTTCACGCCTGCGCCCGGGCGATATGTTTTTCAGAGATAGTCGCGTTACCCGCCCCCGGCGCAGGCGGATGCGTATCGCGCGCCTGGGCGGTGCGCATCATTCGATTTTCAGCGTCTTGTTCTGGTTCCCGGCGAGCTTGGGAAGCGTCAGCGTCAGCACGCCGTTTTCACACACGGCTTTGGCGGCGGCTTGATCGATAGGACTGGCGAGCGACACGGTACGTTGAACGCGTCCCCAGAATCGTTCCTGCCGGATCACGTTTCCGCCTTCCTTCACTTCACTGTTCTGTTCCTTGTTAGCTGAAATCATTACGGTGTTCCCGTCGATTTCCACCGATATGTCCTTTTTATCGATGCCAGGGATTTCAGCCTTCAACACGTACTTGTCACCGGCCTCTGTAATGTCGATGTCCAGCCTGGGGGATCGTTCATCTGCCTGCGAACGAATCGGTCGCAGAAAGGCCTGGAACACATCAGCGACCGGGTCTGAAGAAAACGGACTGTATTGCGTCAAACGGGTCATGTTTATCTCCATTGCTTCACGTGGTGAGCGGCTACCCACCCAGATGTAATGATGATCCGAGCGACAGGTTCAATGTTGACCTATGTCAACTGCAAAGTGCGGAATCCCCGGGCTTGGTGCTGGTCCGCGATTGCGTGCGCGAGTGCTCTTCGACTCGCAAGATTCGCGTGATTGAATCGCTGCGAAAACGCCGCATTACACTGATTTGGTTTCACCGGCCAAACATTCTGCTTAGGTACGGTGAGCGCCATCCCCTCGGAGACCCCCATGTTCGATCACATCGGTTTCGGCGTCAGCGACATCAATCAAAGTCGCGACTTTTTCCTGCAAGCGCTGGCGCCGCTCGGCGTGCGCCTGGCCATGGAAGGACCCAACAGCATCGGCTTGGGCAAGGACGGCAAACCGTCCTTATGGCTATACGCGACCTCGTCAGTCACGGCTCCATTGCACATCGCCATTGCGGCGGCGACGCGGGCGGACGTGGACGCCTTCTATCAAGCCGCGCTGGCGGCAGGTGGCCGGGACAACGGGGCTCCGGGCGTTCGGCCGCATTACCATCCCAACTATTACGCCGCGTTTGTATTCAGCCCTGACGGCCACAACGTGGAAGCCGTCTGCCACCGCTAACCAGGCCGCCCGCCTTGACGAGCGTGAACAAGCCTTAAGTTGTCTCGACAAGCCTTAACGACTGCTGGCCAGGCGTATCCCCAAGCCCACCAGCGCGACGCCCATCAAGGCATCAACCACGCGGCTCATGCGCGCATAGACGGATCGAACGCGGCCCACGGAAAAGAACGCCGCCAGCGCGCCGAGCCACGCGGCCGTTATCAGGCCGACCAGCGCAACCACGCTGACATACACCCAGGTGGGTGCGCCAACCGGCAGCACGGTCACAAACAGCGTGGCGAAAAACGTTGCCGTTTTCGGATTGGTGATGCCGACCATGAAGCCCTGGCGCCAGGCTTGCAGCGCCCCGACTCGCGCAACACCGTGAATGCTCGGCTCGCCGCTCTTGGCCTTGAAAGCCGCCATCAGCATCCGCGCGCCCAGGTAGATCAAGTACGCCGCGCCGGCCAGGCGGATGGCCTCGTAGAGCCAGAAGAGTTCCTTGATCAGCAGGCCAAACCCCAGGATGGCCAAGGTGGCCCAAAGGACTACCGCGCAAGCGATGCCCAGACCGACGAGCATGCCGGATCGCCGGTCATTCAAGGCGTTGGACGTCACGGCAACGAAGTCTGGGCCGGGGCTGGCGCAGGCCAGAAGAACGATGCCGGAAAGCGTGAGCAACTGAGGCAGGTAGTCCATGTATCCAAGTCCTGGGGGGATTGATCGGGGGTACGGCAAGGCATCAACCGGTGAGGCTGGCACTTTAGCACCGCGATAAATCCGCCTCGCCGAAAGACGCAAATGCATATTAGAATCAATAACTTTTTGTTATTTGTCCAAGCGCTTCCTCATGTCCCACCCTCCCAAGGCCAGGAAAGACTGGCTCGCCCATTACGCGGAGATGATCGGCAAATGGCGCGGGCGGGGGCACGAGGATGGCGAAGACGCCATGCACGACACCGTGCTTGGCATGCTGGAAGGCGACGTCGCGGCTATCTATGACCCACGCGCGTACCTGTCCCGTGGCACCTCCAACCGCCTGGTCAGCCGGCATCGGCACGTCAACACGCTGGACATCACGTCGCTGGATGACGTGCCCGGCGGCGATCACCCCGCCACGCCTCCGGCCGACGACGGCGTCCGGTTCCAGCAACTGGCCGACGAGCTGACCCGTGCGTTGGAAGACCTGCCGCCCAAGTGCCGGCAGGTTTATCTGTGGTGCCGTCTGGAAGGATGGACGCACACCGAGATCGCCCAGGAAATGGGCATCTCGCGCAGCATGGTGGAAAAATACATGACTCGCTCCGTGCGTCACATCAACGATCGGCTGCAACACCATGCCCCTCTCTGACTCTCGCCCCCCCGCTTCTCGTCCTATCCACGAGCGCCCGCCCGTGCACGAAGACGCGCACGGCGACGACGTGCTGGAGCATCCGAGCGACGCGGCGCATTGGTTCTCACGGATGCATTCCGGCGAGATCACGGAAACCGATCGGCAGGCGTTTGCCGCCTGGTGCAGCGCCAACCCGGCGCACGAACGCGAATACCAAAAACTGACCGCGCAATGGGACGCCGTGCTGTCCCTGCCTGAAGCGCGGCTGCGCGGCCTGATGCAAGCCACGAACGCCACGCAAGCCTCGCAGTTTGCGCCCCCGCCGCCCGCGATGTCGCGGCGGCGTTTCGGCTTGAGGATGGTGGCGGCCTGTGCGCTGCCCGTTGCAGCGGGCCTGCTGGCCGCGCCCTACGTCGCGCCCTACCTCTTCGACCGCGACGAAAAGCGGCTGAACTACGCCACCCGCAAGGGCGAGCGGCGGCAGGTCACCTTGCCGGACGGATCCATCCTGCACCTGAACGGCGACACCCGCCTGGCCGCCCGCTTCGGCGCCAACGAACGCCGGGTGGAACTGGCGCAAGGCGAGGCCTTCTTTGAAGTGCAACACGACACGTCCCGGCCTTTCGTGGTGGAGGGCGGCGTGGGGCAAGTCACCGTGACAGGCACCCGTTTCAACGTGCGGCGCGACAGCGAGAGCTTGCAGGTCAGCGTTGAATCGGGGTCCGTGCGGCTGGAATCCGGCCCCTGGTGGCGGCATAGCGAACACCGCCTGGGCGCGGGTCAACAGGCCATTGCCTACGCGGGCGGCCCGCTTGGCGAAGTCACCCAGGTCAATGTCGACAACCTGACCGCCTGGCAGCGCGGCAAGATCATCTTCAACAATGTGCCGCTAGCCACGGTCATCAACGAGATGAACCGCTACCTGATGCAGCCCGCCAGCCTGGACGCGCCCGCGCTTGGGGCCTACCGCATCTCGGGCGTCTTCAGCGTGGACGACCCGCTGGCCATGATCGACGCGCTGCCCGCCATTGCCCCGGTGTCGCTCGACCGCTTGCCGGACGGCAGGGTCCGAGTGCTGGCGCGCTGACGATTTGTAACAATTCAATTACAAAATAATAGCGATTCCCATTCCGGTTTCAAGCCAGCTCATGCGTCTAGAGAGGAAGGGGCGGATTCATCCACGCCGCCCGCCTACCTCCTTTAGAACCGGTGCGCCCCCATGGCGTGCCTCTCACCGAGCTACCGATCTTGAATACCGTCTCTGCCCGACCTGCTCTGCGCGTCCCGCCGCGTGTGGTTCTCAGCGCGCTTGCCTTTTCACTATCGCTTGTCTTTGGCATGGCGCCCGCCGTCCAGGCCCAGGAAGCGCCCGTCAGCGTCAACATTCCCGCGCAGCCCTTGGGCGATGCGCTGTTGCAGTTGGGCTCGCAGACGTCCTTGCAGATTTTTTATTCGCAGGATGTGCTGGCTGGCCAGAATGCGCGCGCCATCTCGGGCAATCTGTCGCCTGAAGAGGCACTGCGCCAACTGCTGCAAGGCACGGGCATCACGTACACGCGCAATGGCAACAACGTGACCTTGTCGCGCACCGAGCCCGTAGGCGGCACGGTGCAACTGGAAGCCGTGACGGTCACCGCCGGCATTCTGGGCGAACTTGCCCCGCCCTACACGGGCGGGCAGATTGCCACGGGCGGCAGCCTGGGCCTGCTGGGTTCTGAAGACGTGATGGACTCGCCGTTCAGCACGGTCAACTACACCTCTGAACTGCTGTATGACCAGCAGGCCCGCACGCTGGCCGACGTGGTCGTCAACGACGCCTCGGTCCGCACGCTGACGTCCGCCGGCGGCTTTGGGGAAGACTTCCAGATCCGCGGCTTTGCCGTGGGCAGCGGCGACGTCAGCGTCAACGGCCTGTATGGCCTGGTGTCGTCCAGCCGCGTGCCGGTGCAGATCCTGGAACGGGTGGAAGTGCTGAAAGGCCCCGGCGCCTTCATGCGCGGCATTCCGCCCAACGGCAGCATCGGCGGCGCCATCAACGTGGTGACCAAGCGCGCCGACGACGAACCGCTGGCGCGCGCCACGCTGGGCTATGCCAGCAAGGCCAACTTCACCGGCCAGCTTGACCTGGGCCGCCGCTTTGGCGAAGACAATGCCTGGGGCCTGCGCTTCAATGGCGTCAAGCGCGGCGGAGAATCCACGTTGAAGGACGGCAAGCAGGGCCTGGACATGGGCGCCTTGGGTATCGACTATCGCGGCACGCGCCTGCGCTGGTCGGCCGACGCCATCCACCAGGAAGACGTGATCGAGAACTTCCGCTCGCAGATCGGCTGGCAGGCCAACGTGACGGAGCTACCCTCGCCGCCGGATGGCGACATCAACTTCTACCCCGGCACCCGCCTGTCGCAACGCGACAGCACGATCATGTCGCGCCTGGAATATGACTTCACCGACAACCTCACCGGCCACATCGCGGCGGGGTATCGCGACGGCAAGGTACGGCAGGTGTTCCCGGTTACCGTCAGCCCGTCCGGCGTGCGCCAGTCGGTCGACCAGGACGGCAACTTCAACGTCATGACGACGTACTACGACTCGTATTCCAAGACAAGCAGCGGCGACGCCGGCTTGACGGCCCGCTTCAGCACCGGCGGCATCAAGCACCGCCTGGCACTGGGCGCCACCTACCTGAAGCAGGAAGCGGGCAACGCCTATTCGACCGGGTCGGCCATTGTGGCCTCCAATATTTATGATCCGGTCGACATCCCCGACGGCCCCGCCGTGCGCCTCACCCCGCAAAAGGCGTCGGACACCACGCTGACCAGCTTCGCCATTGTCGACACGCTATCTTTCATCGACGATCGCATTCTGCTGACGGCGGGCGTTCGCCACCAACGGGTTGAAGTCGACAGCTTCAACACCACCACGGGCGCGCGCACCAGCGGCTACCGCTCCAGCGCCAACTCGCCCGTCGGCGGCATCGTCATCAAGCCGCTGCACAACGTATCGGTCTACGCCAACCTGGCCCAAGGCCTGACGCGCGGCACGATCGTGGGCGATACCTACGAAAACCGCGGCGCCGTGCTGGCGCCGTACAAGTCCAAGCAGTACGAAACCGGCGTCAAGGTGGACTGGGACGGCAACATCACCACCACGCTTGCGCTCTTTCAGATTGCGCGCCCGGCCGGCCAGGCCGACGACAACAACGTCTACGGCTACTTTGGTGAACAGCGCAACCGTGGCCTGGAACTGACGGGCTACGGCGAAGTCGTCCCCGGCCTGCGCCTGATGGCAAGCGCGGCCTTCATCAACAGCGAACTCACCAAGACCCCGGGCGGCGTCAGCCAGGGCAACCGGCCCGCCGGCGTACCGGCCAGCACCTATAACCTGGGCCTGGATTGGGACACGCCGTGGGTGCAGGGGCTGAGCTTGAACGGCCGCGCCATCCGCACCTCGTCCGTCTACCTCAACAACACCAATACGCTGCGCCTGCCGGGCTACACCCGCTTTGACCTGGGCGCCCGCTACGCCACCACCATCGCCGGCAAGGACGTCGTGTTCCGCGCCAACGTCGAGAACGTGGCGGACAAGAAGTACTGGCTGGCGTCCGGCTCGTTCGTGACGAACGCGGCAGGACGCACGTACATGTTGTCGGCCTCGATCAATTACTGATCGGACGGCGCGCGGGAAGCGAACTACGGAAGCGAACTACGGAAGGCAAGCGCGGAAGGGAAATACAAAGGCAGGAATACCCAGTTCAAGGGATGGCCGGACACACACCGAGCCATCACAATCTAGAATCGGGCGATTCTGCCTTTTTCCCCTTCCCGCCTATGTCCGCCACTTCGCTTGCCCCCGAACTCACGCTGCCCGCCCCCGTGCTGCTGGTGGAGGACGAACCGCTGGTCTGCCGGCGGATCGAGGGCCTGTTGCTGCAACTGGGCTATCAGCCCGACGCGCTGATCTTCGCGGGCTCCCTGGCCGAGGCCCGTGCCTGCCTGGCCAGCCAGCCCGTTGCGCTGGCGCTGGTGGACCTGGGCTTGCCCGACGGCAGCGGCATCGACCTGATTGCCGAGATGCACGCCGCCGACCCCGGCCTGGCCATCCTGGTCATCTCGGCGTGGTGTACCGAAGACGCGATTCTGGCGGCCTTGCGTGCCGGCGCCACGGGCTATGTACTGAAAGAACGGGACGACATGGAAGTGGCGCTGTCGCTGCGCAGCGTGCTGCGGGGTGGCGCGCCGATCGACCCGTTCGTGGCACGGCGCATCATCGACGAATTGCGGCCCCGGCCCACGGAGCAGACCGGCACGGCAAGCGGTGAGATACTTAGCCCCCGCGAAAGCCAGATCCTGCGTCTGGTGGCCGAAGGCCTGGCCAACCGCGAAATCGCCGAACAACTGTTCCTGTCGCGCTACACCGTTGAATGCCATATCAAGCACATCTACCGCAAGCTGGCCGTTTCCTCGCGCACGCGCGCGGTACACGCCGCGCGCTCGCGTGGCTTGCTGGACTGAGATGGCTGCTTGCCTGCTGGCTGGCGCTGTGCGCGGCGCCTGCCTTGGCCGTAGAGGCAAGCGCGGCAACCGACCCTGCGGCATGCGCGGTGCGGGTAATGTCCATCACGGCCGCGCAGGCCGCCGCCGACGGCAGCCGGCCTGACACGGCCGAGTGGATTCCGGTCACGCTGCCCGACGACTGGAACAAGCGCTGGCCCGGCTACAGCGGATCTGTCTGGTATCGCATCGACTGGCAGCGGCCCTGCCCCGGCCCCGTGAGCTTGATGGTGGAATCCGTGGTGATGGCCGGCGAGTTCTACGTCAATGACGAACTGATCTGGAGCGACCCGCAACTGACCGAACCGCTGTCGCGCAGTTGGAACCTGCCGCGCACCTGGCGCCTGCCCGAGGCCATCGTGCGCGACGGCGTGAACACCCTGTCGGTGCGCGGCGTCGGCGTGGCGCAGCAGACGCCCGGGCTGGGCAAGTTGCAATTGGGCACCCCGCAAGCGATGCAGGCCAGGCAGGAATCCATCTGGTGGCTCAACCGCTCGCTATACACGGTGAACCTGGTGATTACCGCCGTGCTGGGCGGCCTGTTCTTCTGCATCTGGGTGGTGCGGCGTGAACAGACCACCTATGGCTGGTATGCCCTGATGTCGCTGTTCTGGGTGCTGTTCATCAGCAATGTGCTGCTGACCAACCCCTGGCCGCTGCCCGACACCTTGTCACTGGCGCGCGCCAACGCCATGGCGCTGGTGCTGTATGTGGCCTGCTTCTGCCTGTTCACCTGGCGCTTTGGCAAACAATCGCTGCCGCGCATCGAACGCGCGCTGGGGATACTGAGCGCCGCGCTGTTGGCCATGCTGGCCTTCACGCCAGACAGCGCGCTGGCGACCGCGCTCTCGGTCGGCACGCTGATTCCCGCCGCCATTTTCGTCATCAACTGCCTGCAGTTTCCGGTACACGCCTGGCGCACCCGCCGTCCAGAGCACCTCATGCTGGCCACCTGCCTGCTGATTTTTTGCGTGGTCATGGTGCATGACCTGCTGGTGATGATGAAGCTCATCCCGTCCGGCCAGACCTATACGGCGTACACCAGCGTGGTGGTCACGCTGTGCATGTCCGCCATCCTGGGCTTGCGCCATGCGCGCAACGTGCGGCAGATAGAACGCTTCAACCAGGAACTGGCCGACGGCATCTTTCAGGCGCGCAGCGAACTGGCCACCACACTGGAACGCGAACACACCCTGGCGGTGGCCAACACCCGCCTGCACGAGCGCTTGCAGATTGCGCACGATCTGCATGACGGGCTGGGCGGCTCGCTGGTGCGGATGATGGCCATGGTGGAACAGGGCGACAAGCCCTTGCAGGGCCAACAGTTTCTGTCCATGTTGAAGCTGCTGCGCGACGACTTGCGCCAGACCATCGACAGCGGATCCAGCAGCGGCGTCACCGTGCCCGCGACCCCGCTGGAATGGGCCGCGCCGCTGCGTCATCGCTTCGTGCAGGTGTTCGACGAATTGGGCCTGGATTCCCACTGGCAGTTTCCGCCGCAATGGCGCACGCCGCCCTCTTCCCTGGAATGCCTGGCGCTGACGCGTCTGCTGGAAGAAGCGTTGACCAATGTCGTCAAACACAGTCGCGCCCGCCGCGTGCAGGTACAACTGCTGCTGCCTGACCCTGAGCGCCTGGAACTGCGGGTTGAAGACGACGGTGCAGGCTTCGATGTAGCGGCGGTGCGGCAAGCCGGCGTCAGTGTGGGCATGCGCAGCATGCATGCCCGCATCGCTCGGGTGCATGGCAGCTTGGACATTGTGTCCGAGCCCGGCCGCACCGTGCTAAGCGCCGTACTGCCTTTGCGCGCAGACAAAGGCCAGCTTGTTGCCCTCGGGGTCGCGGCAATAGGCGGCGTAGAAGTCGGGCGCGTATCGGGCTCGTAAGCCCGGAGCCCCTTCGTCGATGCCGCCCCGCGCCAGGGCTTCGGTCCAACATTGGCGCACCACCGCTTCGTCTGGCGCTTCAAAGCTGACCTGGCAGCCGTTGCCCCAGGTGGCGGGCAAGCCGTTGAACGGCGGCGCCACCACGAACGTGGGCCAACGCTGCTCGCCCACGCCCCAGATCACGCCCTCGGGGCCGGCGTTTTCGATGGTGTTGCGCCGGCGCAGGCCCAGCGGGGCCAGCACGGCGTCGTAAAACGCCACCAGCCGCGGCCACTGGCGTGCGCCGATTTGAATATGCGTATACATGCGTGCATCCTCCCGAATCAGGCATGGCAGTTGCTGCACGGCGGGCGAAGCCGCGCATGTCGCGCGGCGCCAACCAACAAGGGTCGCCAATCATGAACGAATCCAAGCCCGCTCCCGCCCCGAACCCGCCGTCCTCGCCGCATGTGGACCGTGCCGAAGTCGGGGCCACCGGCCAGCCCGTGGCTGATGGCCCGCCGCAAGGGGACGTGAACCCCGACCCCGCCACGAATTCCGGTTATCCGGCCGGAGGTGAGCAAGCGCCGCAAGGCAGGGACGCTTTCGGCCGAACGGAAAAGCAGGTGAAGGAACAGGTCGAAGATCGCCCGGATAAGCCATCCGGCAAACCTGGCCCCTGAGCCCTGCCGCATTGTGCTCAAGCCGCCGGCTCCAGTTGGACCTTCAACCATCCGGGCTGGCGGGTATCAAACGCCTTGAATGCATCCACCGCCTGCGTCAACGGTTCCTGGCGGGTCAGGATGGTCGCCGGGTCCACCGCGCCGGTGCGTACCAGTTCCATCAGCAACGGTACGTACTTGCGATGGTTGCAATTGCCCATGCGCAAGGTCAGGTTTTTGTTCATGGCTTCGCCGATCGGAAAGGTGCGGTCGTTGGGGGGATACACGCCAATGATCGCGAGCGTGCCCGCCTTGGCCAGGGCCTGCACCGCCCATTGCAGCGCCTGCGATGGGGCGCTGCCGGGTTGCCAGTGCTTGCCGTCGGGATTGGCGTGGGGCGCCGCCTTGCGGGCCTCTTCCTTCATGGCGGCGATACCGTCCGCCTTGGCCGCCGGCCCGGCATGCGCATGCTCGGCGTCCACCCCCACAGCATCGATGGCGCAGTCAGCGCCGATGCCGCCCGTCAAGCCCTTGATGCATGCCACCGGGTCTTCCGCGTTGAAGTCGATCACCTCCGCGCCCTGCGCGCGCGCCATGGCCAGGCGGTCGGGCACGGTATCGACGGCAAAGATGCGGCCCGCGTTCATCAGCTTGGCTGACGCAATGGCGAACTGCCCCACCGGCCCGCAGCCGAACACGGCCACCGTGTGGCCGGGCTTGATGCTGGCCAGGTCAGCGCCGAAATACCCGGTGGGAAAAATATCCGACAACATCAAGGCCTGCTCGTCGGTGACGCTGTCCGGCACTTTCACCAGGTTCACGTTGGCGAACGGCACGCGCGCCAGCTCGGCCTGCAAGCCGTGGAAGGGTCCGGTGGATTGCGGCCCGCCATAGAACGCGGTGCCGGCATCGCGGCCGTTCGGGTTGGCCACGTCACACTGCGCGAAGTACCCCGCGCGGCAGTACGAGCAATAGCCGCAGGCAATGGTGGACGGAATGACCACGCGGTCGCCCACGTTCAGGTTGCGCACCCCGGGCCCCAACTGCTCCACCACGCCCACGCCTTCGTGGCCGAGTATGGTGCCGGGCTTCATGGATTCCATGGTGCCGCGTACAAAGTGCAGGTCGGTGCCGCAGATGGCGCTGGCGGTCAGCCGCACGATGGCGTCATTGTCTTCCTGCAAGACGGGGTCGGGGACGGTGTCCAAGCGGATATCGCCAATACCGTGAAATACAACAGCTTTCATCATTTGCTCCTTGAGGTGCCGGATCGGTTGTCGACCGGCTTGGCGTCCGGCGTGGAACGGCCCGGGTCCCACACATCCTTCGGGTCCATGCCGGGCGGGAACTGCCGGCCCGCGCCGGTACGGTTGGGGTCGGCCGGGCGGCCGGCCAGCGTGCGCTCATCCTCCGGCACCGGCTTGTACTCGGCCTCGGCGGGGTCATCCTGGTGCGAATGCGGTTTGGTGCTCATCATGGGCTCCTGTGGACGATCACGGGCGCGAGGGTCGCGCCGCATGTCTGTACCCGCAGCAAACCCTATGCCTGCGCGGCGGGCGCCATCGCGGGCGCCAGGGAAACCGCCACATCAACCGGCCGGGTACGGGCGGCTTCGGCGGCAAAGTACGCCACCGTGCGCGCAATGCCGTCCGCCGGACTCACGCGCGGACTCCACCCCAGGCGGCTGCGCGCCAGCGAGATGTCGGGACAGCGGTGAGTCGGGTCGTCCACGGGCAGCTCGCGGTGAACCAGCGGCACGCGCGTGCCCGTCAGCGCCCGCACCATGTCGGCCATGTCCAGCATCGACAGTTCGGCGGGGTTGCCCAGGTTGACGGGCTGCGTCAGGTCTTCAGGGCTTTCCATCAGACGCACCAGACCGTCTATCAGATCATCCACATAACAGAACGAGCGCGTCTGCGTACCGTCGCCATAAATCGTCAGGGGCTGGCCCGCCAGGGCCTGCACGATGAAGTTCGACACCACGCGCCCATCGTCGGGCGCCATGCGCGGCCCGTAGGTATTGAAGATGCGTGCAATCTTTACCACCACGCCTTCGCGCCGCGCATATTCCATGAAAATCGTTTCCGCGCAGCGCTTGCCCTCGTCATAGCAGGATCGTGGCCCCACCGGATTCACATGGCCCCAATAGCCTTCGGCCTGCGGATGTTCCAGAGGGTCGCCATACACCTCGCTGGTGGACGCCTGCAGCACGCGCGCGCCAACGTCGCGGGCAAGCTCCAGAAGCTGCATCGCGCCCAGCACGCAGGTGCGCAGGGTCTTCAGCGGATCGGCCTGATAGTGCACGGGCGACGCGGGGCAAGCCAGGTTGTAGATGCGGTCGACGCCCAGGCGCGGCAGGCGGTCAACCACGTCGTGGCGCATCACCGTAAAGCGCGGGTGCGCGGCAAGCGGTGCCACATTGCACGCCCTGCCCGTCTGGAAGTTGTCGACGCAGATCACTTCCCATCCGTCGTTCAACAACCGGGAGCAAAGGTGCGAACCCAAAAAGCCCGCACCGCCCGCGACCAGTGCCCGGCCGCTACGTGGAATATCGTTCATCATGCTGCCTCCAGGATCGTGTCGAACACGTCTATCCAATCAGAAATAAAGCGGCCCATACCGAAGCGTTCAAGCGCGGTGTCGCGTCCGGCCGCGCCCCAGGCGCGCGCCAGGTCGGGCTCGGCAACCAGTTGCCGCGCCACGGCCAGCAGCCGGTCCGGCCGTGTGTCCACGTAGCCGTTTTCACCGTTCCGGATGACCGTGGGCAATTCCGTGGTGGCAAAGCCCACCACGGGAACGCCGCACAGCATGGCTTCCACCAGGGACAGGCCCAGGCTGGCGTAGCGGATGGGGCTGAAGAAATAGCGGTAGCGCGCCAGCACGGCGCCCACTTCCATGTTCGGCACTTCGCCCAGGCCGCCCAACTCCGCTGAACCCATGCCGATCAGGTCCATGGGCGTTTGCACCCGCAGGGTTTCGAACAGGTCGCGTCCCAAGCGCCGCCCTCGCCTGGACAGATGGTTGATGACGACGATGCCCTTGGGCGTGCCGCCGTCATAGGCCACGGCGGGCGGCGGCACGCCATGCTCCACCACCCGCATGGGCATGCCGCCCGCGTCCCACATCGCCGCATTGAACGCCGTGACGTGCACGAGCAAGCCGCGCTCATGCCGGAACGGATGCACCGTATCGGTGGGGTGCGGCTCGGGCGGGTTGTGTTCCAGGTAGACGCTGGGCAGCGCGCGTTGCGCGTCGTCCAGCCACAGGCGCGCGTCCTCGACGTTCTGCCGCGACTGATACAGGACGCAGTCGAACGGCATGCGCCGCAACGTATCGGCCGGCACCTGCACCACATTGGCGGGCCACGGAATCTTGCGGCCCAGCGCGCCATAGCCCGGCGGATTGCCGGGCAAGGACGGCACCACGAAATCATGCGGCACATGGCTCAGCGCATAAAGATAGTTGCCATGCACATGCCACGTCAGGATACGCAGGGGTCGGCCCGGCCGCGCCACTTCTGGATGCGTCATTGCAGCGCCCCCTGTAATTGGCTTTGCACCCGCCGCAGCACGTCGGGCACGGTCACCGCCAGCGCACAGGGGTGGCCGATGGGACAGTCCTCGAACGCGCAGGGCCGGCAAGGCATGTCGGCGGCCAGCACCACGTGGCGGGCGCTATCCAGCGGCGCCCAACGCCGCTGATCGCTGCCGCAGGCAATCACCACGCTCATCGCGCCCACGCCCGCCGCCACATGCGACACGCCGGTGTCGTTGCAAATCAGCAGGCGGGCAACCTTCAACAAGGCCGCCAGGCTGCCCAGGTGGGTTTGGCCGCACAGATCGGTAAGCGGCACGCCAGCCTGTTCCCGCAGCGAACGCGCCAGGGGCGCTTCGCTGCGCATCCCCGTCAGGGCCACCTGCCAGCCCAGGCGCACCAACTCTTGCGCCAGCGCCGCGTAGCGTTCCAACGGCCAGCGGCGCGACGGCAGCCTTGCGCCCACATGCATCAAGATCAATTTTTCCGGGTTCAGCGCGTGCCGGCCCAGCAACTGCTTCGCGTCGCCGTGGTCCGCGAGGGACACCGGGAATTCCAGCGCGTCGTCGTCCGCGTCGATGCCCAGGTAGCGCAGCAGAGCCTGATAACGGCGTGGCTCCGGCAGATCATCCGGCCATGGCATCCGGCAGCCGGGTATCTCGCCCGCCGCCTCGTCCACGAAGCCGCCCCAGCGCTCGGCGCCCAACTGCGCCACGATAGGGTTGGACTGCCTGCCGCTGCCGTGCATCTGCAACGCCACGTCAACATGCAGCCCACGCACGCGGCGGAAAAAAGCGGGAAGCTCGTTCGCCCTGGGTGCTTGTTCGGGAAAGGCCGGAATACCGGGAAAGTCGATCAGCTCATCCACATAGGCGTGAAACCGGTTCACGAATTCGCCCGCGTTCGGCAGGCCGATCAACAGAATCCGGGTCTGCGGAAAGGCGCGCCTCAGTGCGCGCAAGGCGGGCACCGCGCACAGCATGTCACCCAATTGCAGCGCACGGAATACGGCGATGCTGGCCGGGGGACGCGACACATCGAACAGGGGCTTCATGCGCGGCTCCTGCCAAAGCGCAACATGCCCACCAGCCGCCAGAGGACGGACAGCAGCGGGATGCAGGCGGACGTGATTGCCAGATCAGCCATGTTCTGCAGCGAGCGGCGCGTACCGCGCAGGCGCCGCAGAAAGAAGAGCACACTCAAGCCCAACCATGCGCCAGCGGCCGCCAACGCCGCGCCGAAGTATCCCGACAAGGCCAAGGCCACCGCCGCCACGGCGGCAAGCGTCACGCCCAAGTAGAAGCGCGGCGGATGCGCGCGGATGCGGCTGCGATACAGCAGCGGGTACTTCTTGCGCAGCAGCATGTCGAACATCACTTTCTTCTGCATGCCCAGGCCAGCCGCGAAGCGCACGGGCCGCACCGGATGCAGCACCCGCGCATCGGGTGCGCGCTGCACCGAAAATCCATGGTCCAGCAAGGCGAAATGCAGGTCGGAGTCTTCGCGCCACGCCATCGTGTAGCGCGGGTCGAAACCGCCCACCACCATCAACGCCGTGCGTCGTACAAAACAGTTGGCGGTAATGAACTCGGACCGCGTCAGCCCGGCTGCATCCCGCTCGTAGTCGCTGGGCGGGTCAGGCAGCGGCATCTCGGTCACGCCCGTTACCGCCGCCAGATTCGGCCGCATCGCCAGCACGCCATGCCCCAGCCATTCGGGTTGCGCAATGGTGTCATCGTCCGTAAAGGCAATGATTTCGCCACGTGCGTTGCGCCACCCCAGGTTGCGCGCGCCCGCCGGTCCGCGGCTGCCCACCACGGGCAGATAACGCAAGGCGGGCCGGCCGCCCCATTGCGCTTGCAGCGCCTCGACCTGGCGCCGCGTGGCGGGCGACGCAGCGTCGTCACACACCAGCACTTCGTACTGGTCCTTGGGAAAGCGCTGGTTCGCCAAGGCCTCCAGGCAGCGCGACAGCAACTCCGGGCGCTTGTAGGTGGGCACGACGACGGACACCAGAGGGAAATTTCCCGTGCTCATCTTGGCTTCTCGACCAGGTAAGAGCCGATCACCAGCGCGTCCAGCGGCGATGTCCAGAAGCACTCCAGGGCGTCCCTGGGTGTACACACCACCGGTTCGCCGCGCGTGTTGAACGACGTATTGACCAGCACGGGCACGCCGGTCAGCCGTTCAAATGCCACCAGCAAGTCGTGATAGCGCGGGTTCTGGTCGCGCCGGATCGTTTGCACCCGCGCCGTGCCGTCGATGTGCCGCACGGCCGGGATCTGCTGTGCGCGTTGCGGCAACACGTCATAGACGAACAACATGAAGGGCGCGCAGATGGATGCCGCGCCACGGCCATCGAACCATTCCGCCGCGCGCTCTTCCAGCACCACGGGGGCCACGGGCCGGAAGTCTTCGCGGTCCTTCAAGCCGTTCAACCGTGCCTGCATGCCGCTATCCAGCGGCGAGGCCAGGATGGAACGGGCGCCCAGGGCGCGCGGGCCGAACTCCATGCGCCCCTGAAACCATCCCAGGATTTTTTCCTGGGCCAGCAACGCGGCCGCTTCGCCCGCCACGTCGTCCAGCCGCCGGAAGTCCAGCCGCGAGCTGTACAGAAAGCGTTCGATCTCTTCGTCGGGGTAGGACGGCCCCAGGTAAGCATGTTCCATCGACCATTCGCGCTTGCCGCCGCGCCGGTGATAGTCCACGTACAGCGCCGCGCCCAGCGATGTTCCCGAATCGCCAGCAGCCGGCTGCACCCACACCGATTCAAAGGGACCATCTTTCGCAATGCGCGCATTCATGACGCAGTTCAGCGCCACGCCGCCCGCCATGCACAGGTCCTTGGCGCCCGTCTTTTCGTGCAGCCACTGGACCATGTGCAGCGCCGTCTCTTCCAGCACGTACTGCAAGGAGCTGGCAATGTCCTTGTGCTTGTCCTCGAACGGCGCGCCCCGGGTGCGTGGCGGACCGAAGCGTTCGGCCAGCCGCGCCGGCTGCAAGGAATATCCGCCCTCTTCCTCCAGCCGAAGAATGTCGCGGAACTCGGCCCGGTACTTGGGCTTGCCGAAGGAAGCCAGGGCCATCACCTTGTATTCGTCGGACGAATGCAAAAAGCCCAGGTAGCGCGTGACGTCTTCATACAGCAGGCCCAGCGAGTGCGGCAGGTCAATCTGCTTCAAACGGGCATATTCGCCGCCCGTGAAGTGGCCGTAGCTGGTGGTGGTTTTCTCGCCGCGCCCGTCCATGGTCAAGACCGCCGCTTCGGCGCAGGGAGCCGCCAGGAACGCGCTGGCTTCATGCGACAGGTGATGGTCCAGATAGACCCAGCGGTCAAGCACGTCCTCAAGCGTCAGGTCGTCAAAGCGGGGCGACTTCAAGTGGTGCGGCGCGCCGTCCACCAGTTGGCGCGGTGCGTTCACCAGGTACGACAGGAACAACGGGTCCCAAGGTGACTCGCCGTTCGGCCCGTGCCCCGCGCGCGACGGCTCCAGCGGCAGCGCAATGTCCAGCGGCCGGGGCTGCCCATCGGCCAACAGCGCCGGGTCGTAGGAATAGACGATATGGTCCACGTCGCGCAGGCGGATGTCCGCCACCGACAGGCAGTAGTCAATGGCGTAATACGGAAGCTGCCAGGTAGTGAACGGAACCGGACGCTTGCCATGCTTGACCCGTGTGAAGCGCTCTTCTTCGGCCGCTGCCAGCACAATGCCATCGCGCACAAGCGTGGCCGAGCAGTCGTGGTAGGCCGCATTGATGCCTAGTGTGTACATGGAATGGTCTCCTTGGCCGCGCGCGGACCGCCCGGGTCCACACGAATCTGGTTCAACAAATCACGCGCCGCCGTGGCGACACGGGTGGGGGCAACGCCGGCCAGGCAGGCCTGGTGGCCCTCGGGGCATACGCTGCGATAGCAGTACTTGCAAGGCACGTCGTGGTTCAACACGCGCGCGGCGGTTTGCCAGGGCGTGTGCTGCGGATTGGTCAGCGCGTACAGGTCCACCACCGGCACGCCGAGCGCGGCGGCGATATGCGCCGGCCCGCTGTTGTTGCAGATCATCAGGGCCGACGCCTCCAGCGCCGCGCCCAGCTCGCCCAGCGTCAAGCCTTGCGACAGATCAATCAGCCCGGGCAACCATTGGCGCGCCTCGGCCAGGGCCGGCGCCAGGTCGGCGTCCTCATGCCCGCCCAACAGCAGGATGCGGCGGCCGTCGCCACGCAGCTCCACCAGCGCCTGCACCATCTGCCTGGCCGGATAGCGCCGCGACGATGCGGTGGCGCCCGCATGGGCGCATATCCATCCACCGGCTTCGGTGACGCCGGCGTGATGCAGCTTGGTCCGCAGCGCAAAGCGGTCGTTGTCGGTAACGCGGAAGGACATGCGCTCGTCCTCGCAATGCGCGCCCACACTGGCCACCAGGTCCAACTGACGCTGCACCTCGTGGCGGATACCGGCTTGTGGCTCGGTGTCGCGGACCCAATCGGAAATCAGCCGGTACGGGTTCTCGTGGCAGTGGGCCAACACGCGCGGCACGCCGGCCAGATGGCAGAGCAGCGCGGCAGGCAGCGGGCTTTGGCTGTACGCCGTGAAGATGACCGCGGCGTCGGGCCGCAAGGCGCGCACGCGCGCGACGGCCTCAACATCCTGATCACGCCCCTGCGAGCCGTTCTTCACCCAGGCGGGGTCGTAGGCCAACACGGTATCCACCTCGGGAATATGCGGGGCCACCTTCGCGCCCGACGTGGACGTCAGCAGCGACAGACGTCGCGCTCCCGCCCGCCGCAGCGCCCGGAACGCCGGACTGCACATCAGCACGTCGCCCATATTGTCCAGGCGGATGCACAGCACGTGCGCGCATTGCTGCCAGTCCCAGGCCATGCTCACCCCCTGTCCCTTTGGGCCGCGGGCGCCAGGCTGGCCAGCACGATGCGGGCGGCGGCATCCAGGTCCGGCGCGCGGCTATGCGGCAACCGCTGGGGGCCTTCGCGCCATTCGGTCTCATTGCCCACGTCCAGCAAAATGCTGCGGCAGCCGGCTCGGTTACCAGCTTCGATATCGTCGAGAATGTCGCCGATGAACCAGGACGCGCCGGCGTCCAGGCCCAGCTCCTGCGCGGCGCGCAAGATCAGGCCGGGCTTGGGCTTGCGGCAGTCGCATTCAACCGCGTAGCCCTCGACCACGCCGTCGGGATGGTGCGGACACCAGTAAAAGCCGTCCAGCCGCGCGCCCGCCGCCATGAACATCGACGCCAGCTTGACGTGGACGGCGTCAAGCGCGGCGGCGGCGAACATGCCGCGTGCCACGCCCGACTGATTGCTGATCACCACCAGCGGCAAGCCGGCCGCGCCCAGGCGCGACAGCCCCGCCAACGCCATGGGCGCATAGGCCATGCGCGCCGGGTCGACGTTGTAGGGTTCGTCGGCCAGCACCGTGCCGTCCTTGTCGAGAAATACCGCCGGCCTCAAGGCCATGACGTCTCCTTCATCGGCAGCACCATGACTTCGGGCACCACCGTCTCGGCCGGCTGTGTCAGCACGAAGCGCACCGCGCGCGCCACATTGGCGGGGTCTTGCAAGGTGTCGGTGTCGATGTCCGGAAAGCGGTCAAGCAGGAAGGGGGTGCGCATGCCGCCCGCGATCACGGCGCTGACCTTGATGCCCGCTCCGCGCAGTTCCGCGTGCAAGGCATGCGACAAGCCCATCAAGCCCCACTTGCTGGCGTGGTACGCGCTGGCGTTGGGCCACGCGCGACGCGCGGCGGTCGAGGCCACGTTGACGATGTGGCCGCCGGCGCTGAGCTTGCTTTTGCCCAGCTTGGCCATCAGGAACGGTCCTGTCAGATTGGTGCGCAGCACGCGTTCCCAGACATCGGCGTCCAGGTCGTCGATGGGCGCCGTCACGTCCACGCCGGCGCTGTTGACAATGGCGTCCAGCCTGCCGAACTGGCGGACAACCGCGTCCAGCCCTTCGCGCACATCGTCCACCACGCCCACGTCCATGACGCACGCCATCACGTTGGCGCCTTGTTCCGCCAAGCGGCGCGCCAGCGCGGTGGCGCGCTGCTCGTCCACATCGGCCACGGCCACGCTGGCGCCTTCGGCCGCCAGCATCTCGCACAGCGCCGCGCCCAGGCCGCTGCCGCCGCCCGTGACCAAAACGCAGCGCCCTTTCAGGCTGTCAAAGTCATTCGTCGATTGCTCAGTCATCGTTCGCTCCACGTCTAGTCCGGTTAAGCCGCAATGCGCGCGGCCTGGCGATCGGCACGAGCCGCGCCGGCCGCCATGTGTCCATACACGGACAACAGGTCCTGCCCCACGCGCTTCCAGGTGTACAGACGCCGCGCGCGCAACCTGCCGGCCTCGCCCATGCGCGCGCGCAGTTCGGCATCCGCCGCCAGTTCGGCCAGGCGCTCGGCCAGACGATCGGGGTCGCGCGGGGGCACCAGAAAACCGGTCTTGCCATGCACCACGGTGCTGCGGATGCCGCCCGTGTCCGAGCCCACCACCGGCTTGCCGCAAGCCATGGCCTCTACCGGCGTGATGCCGAAGGGCTCGTACCACGGGGTGGTCACGAACACGTCGCTGGCGCTGTAGTACGTGGCAAGCTGGTCGCGATGGCGGCGCCCGGTGAATTCCACCCACGGCGCCACGCCCTCTTCTTCGGCGATGCCGCGCAGGCGGCCGATTTCAGGCGTGGAGGCGACGTCGGCATCGTCGCTGTTGCCGCCCACGATGCACAGCCTGGCGTTCACGCCATGCCTCGCCCGCAGGCGCGCCAACGCGCGGATGACGTTGTCCACGCCCTTGCGCGGCACCATGCGGCCAAGCTGCAGCAACGTGAAGGCGGAGTCATCCCAGCCCAATGCCGCGCGCGCGGCGGCGACGGGTTGCGGCGACATTTCGGCGCCGTCATAACCGCAAGGCACGATCTCGATGCGGCGCGGGTCGGCGCCATAGAGCTCAATCAGGTCGTGCCGGTCTTGCGGGCATTCCGCCACGATGCGGTCGGCGCGCCGCGTGATCTCGTCTTCGATATCGAAACGGATATCCGGAAACAGATCCGCCTCTTGCTGGTGTTGGCGACGTACCTTGCCCAAGGCGTGGAACGTCACCGCGAGCGGAATGCCGAAGTGCTGCGCAACCGGCAGCGCCGCCATCGCCGACATGAAAAAGTTGGCGTGGATGACGTCGTAGCCCGGGCCTTGCCGCCCAAAGTAGCGCAGCAGGTAGGCCGAGAACTCGTCCATGTAGGGCAGCATTTTTTCTTTGGGCAGGTAGCTGCTAGGACCCGCCGGCACATGCACGACGCGCACCCCGCGCATCATGGCCTGCTCGGGTGCCAGCGCGGCGTTGTCCTTGCGGGTAAACACGTCGACCTGCATGCCGGCGCGTGCCAGCTCGCGCGCCACATGCGCGACATAAACATTCTGGCCGCCGCTGTCCACGCTGCCGGCAAGCGCCAGTGGCGAGGCATGCTCACTGATGATGGCGATTCTTTTCATGGTGCAACTCCGTTGTTCGTGCCTGTTTGCAGACCAGCATTGAGCAAGTGATGTGCCAAAGGACGAGCAACGAGGTGAACATGTCGTACGGAATTTTTTCGCCCGGGGGAGGTGACATGGCACTTCTTACATCTGCGGTAAGAAGTGCCATATGCCCGCTTATGCGTCGACGTTTTTCGCGGGTGGCGGCGGCAGCATCGCGCCTACCGTGGCCAGCAGTTCGTTCGGGTCAACGGGCTTGGCAAGATGCACCTGGAAGCCTGCCAGCAAGCTGCGCAAGCGGTATTCGGGGCTGACGTGGCCGGACAGCGCAATGGCCGGCAGGCGATGCGCCAGCGACGCGCCGCGCTGCGCTTCCATGGCGCGGATGCGTCCCACGACTTCATAGCCGTCCATGTCACCCAGCGCCAGGTCGCAGATCAGCACGCGCGGCCAGCGTTCGGGGGGCAGCTCCGCAAAGGCCTTCAAGGCCTCTTGCCCCGTGGCGCATTGCGAGACGGTGGCGCCGTTGTCCTTCAGGATCTCCGCCACCATATCTCCGGCTTCGGGCTGGTCGTCCACCACCATCACGGACGCGCCACGCAGATCGGGCAGCCCCACGTCGGCGCGCAGCGGCGTGGCTTCCACCGCGCGCACGGGGAAGTCGGCGCAATAGGTCAGGCCCCCTGACTCGGCCGTGGCGCTGTGGAACTGGCCGCCCTGGCGCTGCACCTGCGCCGCGAACTGCGCGGGGTCCAGCGCGGCGGCGGCACGCAGTGGCTCAGGTATGTTCAGCAAACTGTCAGCAGCCGGCGCGTCATCCGCATCCGCACTCGTGGCGACGGATGTCCTGCCGTCGGTCACCGCCAGGCGCGTCATGGGACCTTCACGCTGCAAGCGGATCTCGATGCGTCCGCCGTGCGGCGTGACCGCGATGGCGTGCAGACACAGGTCCCACACCAACTGCTGCAACGAGCTAGGGTCGCCGGTAATGCGCGCGGCCTCATTGCCGATGGTGGTGTACAGGTTCACGCCCTTGTCTTGCGCCAGCTCGCGCGCCGCGTCCAGCACGCCGGCCACCACCGCCACCAGGTTGACCGGTTGCCGCGTTTCGCGCCCCATCGCCTCTTCCAGCGCGGACTGCTGGCGCTGCAATGCCCACATCTGCGCGTACATGCCCTGGCGTTTGAGCAGGTCATCATGGCGGCCCTGTTCGATGACGCGCCCGCGGTCCAGCACCAGGATGTTGTGGGCGTGCACGATGGTGGACAGCCGATGCGCAATGATCAAGGTGCTGCGCCCGCGTGAAATGCGCTCAAGCTCGGCCTGGATGGCGCGCTCGGTGCGCGTGTCCAGCGCCGAGGTGGCTTCGTCGAACACCACAATCGACGGGTTCTTCAAGATGGTCCGCGCGATGGCGATACGCTGGCGCTCGCCCCCCGACAGCATCACCCCGCGCTCGCCCACTGCCGTCTCATAGCCGTCGGGCAAGCTTTCGATGAATTCATGGACCCGCGCCCCGCGCGCAGCCTGCACCACCTGCTCGCGCGTGGCATCCGGCCGGCTGTAGGCAATGTTGTAGGCAATGGTTTCGTTGAACAGCATGGTGTCTTGCGGGACGATGCCCAGCGCCTTGCGCACGCTGCGCACATTGACCGTGCGCAGGTCCTGTCCGTTGATCAGGATGCGGCCGGCGTCGGGGTCATAGAAGCGGAACAGCAGCCGCGCCAGCGTCGACTTGCCCGAGCCGCTGCCGCCCACCACGGCCAGCGTGGTGCCCGCGGGCACCGTGAAATCGATATCCCACAAGATCTGCCGGCCGGCGTCGTAGCCGAAGCTGACGCCTTCGAAACGGATTTCCCCCGCCCCGGCATCCAGGGCGGGCAAGTCGGGATCGTCGCCGGTTTCCGGCGGATGCCGCAGCAGGTCGCACACGCGCTCGGCGTTGACGAAGGCTTCCTTTGCCTGCCTGAATATCAGCCCCAGCGTGTTCAGCGGCAGGCATATCTGGATGATGTAGGCATTGACCAGCACCAGGTCGCCAACCGTCATCTGCGCGCTGACCACCTGTTGCCCCGCCAGCAGCATCACCGCCGCCACGCCACACGCAATGATGCCGCTTTGCCCCACGTGCAGCCGCGACAACGAGCGTTGGTTGCGGATGCCGACCTCGGTCCAATCGCCCAGGACGCGGCCCAGCCGCGACGACTCCATGGCCTCGTTCGCGTTCAGCTTCACCGCTTCGTAGTTCAAGAGGCTGTCGACCATCTGGCCGCTGGCGCGCGAGTCCAGCTCGTTCAAGCGCCGTTGGTACTTCATGCGCTTACGCACCAGCACCGTGGTGTACGAGAAATACGCAACAAAGGTCAGCGTGACGATCAGCGCGAACCACGCGCTGTAACCCATCACCAGGATCAGCACCACGGACACGATCTCCACCAGGGTGGGCAGCAGCGTGAACAAGCCCGTTCCCAGCAAGAAGCCCAAGCCGGCCGTGCCGCGCTCCACGTCGCGCGCCAGGCCGCCGGTGTTGCGGGCGCCATGAAAGCGCGCGCCCAACTGCTGTAGTTGCGCAAACACCCTGACGGTGAACTCCGCCACCGTGCGTTGCGCCACCTTGACGAAGACCACGTCGCGCAACTCGGTAAAGACGCTGCCGCCAAACCGGATCAACGCATAGCCCAGCAGCAGGAAAACGGGCAGCAGCAGCGTGCCGGGCGCGCTCAGCGTATCGACGATGGTCTTCAGAATGACGGGCACCAGCACCATCAACAGCTTGGCCACTATCAGCAGCGCCACGGCGGCCGCTGTGCGTCGCCGATATTTCCACAGCGCGCGCAAAATGGTCCGGTTGACTTCCTTGCGGGCGAAGTCGTTGGCGGTGGCGTCCGGTTCTTTCATGGGAAGGCCCTCAAGACGATGAGGGTCCGGCCAGCAAATGCCGTTCCGCCACAGAACGACATTTGCGCGCTCTGCCTGCCTAGGCCGGCGCGGATTGTGCCTGCACGCAAGCCTTGAACAAGTGCGCGATGGCGCCCGCGAACGCTTCGTCAAACCAGGGGTTGGCGCCGCTGACGGCGACCACGATGCCGTCCACCACCGCACTGCCCCACACCGTCACGTCGTCGGCCCGCAGCAGATGCGGGGACAAGGCCAGCACCGAGTGGCTGGCCCGCCCGGTGCGCCAGCTTAGTTGCGCCTTGGCACGCGCGTAGGCGCCATAGTCGGCATCCCACTTGGCCGTGTCGCCGAAGCTCTCCTCGTACAGGACCGCGGCGTCGAAGTCGCACTCGGTGGGCCGCGCCAAAGGGTGCATGACCACGACGTGCAGAAAACCGCTTTCGCCTACGTGTTGATTCGTGCGCGCGGCCTCCAGCATCGGCGCCGCCAGGAGCACGGCCTGCGCCGCCGCCTCGCGCGCGTGATAGGGAGTGGGGGGAATGGATGTCATGCTTGTCCTCCTGTTGGGCGTCTGCCTTGGACGCGCTGGGTTGTTTGCCTGCCGGCAGCCTCGGCCTGCCAGACGGTGTTGAGCTTCGCGCAAGTGGCCGGATCCAGCTTGCGACGATGCTGGCGGATCAAGTCCCATCCGCCCATTGCATCCCGGCAGGCGCGAAGGCGCGCGCCCCATCCCGACAGGTCACGCAACACCGCGATGCTGCGACGCGCGGCCATGCCGAGCGGCAGGCGCAGCCAGGCGGTCCATAGGGCGTTGCGCGCCAGCATGCGTCGGCGCAACGGCGCATCGCGCGCTTGGGATGGCCAGTGACGGGTCTTGAGCTCCGGGGCGTAAACGATCCGCCCGCCATCGGCCATGATGTCCAGCCCTAGCAAGGTCTCTTCGCCACCAATGAAAAATGGCTCCCAATAGCCGCCCGCGTCCATGAAAGCCCGTGTGCGCATGACGTTCGCGCCCGCCATGAATCCGATCAATTCCCGCCCCACGCCACCCACGGACGGCAAGGGGCTGTGCGCCATCCGCGCGCACGCGGGGTCCGGGCGCGCATCAGGGCCCACCACGATGCGGGCGTTCAGCACCGCGATGTCTGCATTGGCATCCAAGAGGTCGGCGGCGCGGTCCAAGGCGCCGGGCGCCCAGCAGGTATCGTCGTCGCAGAAGGCAACGTAGGGCGTCATCACCTGCGCCACGCCCAGGTTGCGCCCAGCCGCGCCCAGGTTCTTGCTGGCGCGCACCGCGATGACGTCGGGAAACGCTTGCCGCAAGTGCTCCGCCGTGCCGTCCGTGCTGCCGTTGTCCACCACGATGACGGGATACCCGTGACACTGCGTGTGCAGCCTTTCCAGCGTGCCGCGTAGTTCGGGCCAGCGGTTGTAGGTCAACACCACGATGGATACGCGCTTGCCGCTCATGGGCAATCTCCTTTGCTGGACAGCCGCCAGTAGCGTTCGGGTCGGGACAGGTCTTCGGGCAAGCCGTTGAAGCCCTTGAGCTGCGAGGCATAGGCGACGATGGCATCCGCCTTGTCGGCCGGGTCGCTGGATAAGCCCGCGGGCGTCAGCACCAGCCCGCGCGCATGCAGTTGCACCAGGCGTTGTTGCACCGCGCCGGGCTGCGCGCGATACGGCGCGTCCTCGTACAGGAACCAGCGCACGCCCGGCCAGGTCTCCCATATCAGCAGGGCCGCATCACTGACGCGAATGTGGTCGCCATGAAATAGCCCCAGGGGAATCGCGACCGCGCCGGGGGCCAGATCGTGCAAGGTGGCCAGCAGGGTTTCGGTCAGCCGGGGCATGGCGGCCTCGGGACACGCCAGGTACTGGCAGTCCACCAGGTCCAACGACCGCCCTTCGCAGCCTATGGCGGCAAGCGCGCGGCGATTTTCGTGGGTGCGCTCGCGCAGGGCGGCGGCGGCATCTGCAAAGCCGCAGGCGCGGTCCCACTCCGTCAACGTGTCGGGGTCGTCGGGCACGCCCGTGTAGACGGTCACGACGGTGCTTCCGGCGCAGCGCGACAGCAGGCTGCCGCAACTGAACACCGCATCGTCCAGGTGCGGCGATATGACAATCAGTGGCAGATTCGGACCTAAGGGACAGGATGCGGAACAAGACGTGGCAAAGGATGCAGCGCTTGCGGAGTCAAGAGCGTCTGGCATGGGATCGTGGAATTCAAGCGGGACAGGCACGCGATGCAGCAAGTCACATACCCGCGACGCGGCCCCCTCCCGGCACGCTTTTTCCGGTTGTATCATCCTAGGCAACAGCCTATCGCGCATTCAGAATCCCATGTCCAACACTCCCTTCGTGCCCGACAACAAACCGGGCGTCGCCATCAGTGATTTGCACTTTCCCGTTGTGGGGCTGGGCGCCTCGGCGGGAGGCATCGAAGCGTTGCGGGATTTCTTTTCCCATACCTCCAGCAACCCGATGATGGCGTTCGTGGTCATCGTGCATTTATCGCCCGACCACGAAAGCGTGCTGGACAGGATCCTGCAAGCCGCGACCGGCATGCCGGTGGTGCAGGTGACGCACCCGCAGCGCATCCAGTGCAACCACGTTTATGTCATTCCGCCCGCCTCGGTGCTGGCCATGAATGACGGCTATTTAAGCGTCAAGCCGACGCAACCCTCGCAGGGCAGTCGTGTTGCCATCGACGAGTTCTTCCGCACGCTGGCCGATGTACACACCACGCGGGCGGTCGGCATCGTGCTGACGGGTGGCGGGTCGGACGGGTCGCTGGGGCTGGCGCGCATCAAGGAGCAAGGCGGCGTCACGTTCGCCCAGCAGCCCGACGACGCCGAGCACGACGCCATGCCGCGCAGCGCCATCGCCACGGGCATGGTCGACATCATCCTGCCGATAGCGGCCATGCCCGAGCGGCTCAAGCAGATTGCCGACAATATGTCGGCGATGCACGTGCCGCGCCTGGCGAAGGACAACGCGGAAGCGGCGGGTGCATCCACCCCGGGCGCGGACCCCGACAAAGAAGACCGCATCGCGCTACGCGACATCCTCACCGTGCTGCGCGCCCGCACGGCGCATGACTTTCGCCACTACAAGACCGCGACGGTCTTGCGGCGCATCGAACGCCGCATGCAGGTGACGGGCGTGTCTACC
The DNA here is from genome assembly GCF_002812705.1 of Achromobacter spanius. Classification (NCBI taxonomy): domain Bacteria; kingdom Pseudomonadati; phylum Pseudomonadota; class Betaproteobacteria; order Burkholderiales; family Alcaligenaceae; genus Achromobacter; species Achromobacter spanius. The sequence goes on from NZ_CP025030.1 coordinate 5,673,010, forward strand.
CTGAGGGCGTATTGGCAACTGCTGCAAGACCGGGCAGAGGAAACGCCCCTGCTGCTGTCCGACATGCTGATCGGCGTGACGCAGTTCTTTCGCGACAAGGACGCCTTCTCGTCGCTGGAGAATTTTGCCCTGGGCAAGCTGTTCGAGCGGCATCAGAAGAACCCCGGCAGCCCCCTGCGTGCCTGGGTGGCGGGCTGCTCCACGGGCGAAGAGGCTTATTCGCTGGCCGTGCTGCTGAGCGCTCGCGCCGACGCGCTGAAGGTGAACCAGAAAATACAGGTGTTCGCCACGGATATCGACGAAGCGGCGCTGGCCGTGGGCCGCGCCGGCAGCTACCCCACGGCGATCGAAACCGATGTTCCGAAGCCCCTGCTGGAAGGTTATTTCTCGCGGCAAGACAACGAATACCGCATCAAGAAGGAAGTGCGCGAGCGCGTGCTGTTCGCCGTCCACAACATCTTGCGCGACCCGCCCTTTTCGAAGCTGGACCTGGTCAGTTGCCGCAACCTGTTGATCTACCTGGATCGTGACGTCCAGCAAGACGTGCTGAAGATGTTCCACTTTGCCCTCAAGCCGGGCGGCTACCTGTTCCTGGGCAGTTCGGAATCGGCCGACGCCTGCCCGCGCCTGTTCCAGGTGGTGGACAAGCGCAATCGCATCTATGTGGCCAAGGAAACGCCCACCCAGCTTCGCAATGTGCCCGCGTTGCCGGCCGCCCATGCCTTTGAACGCCCCAGCGCCGCCCCGGCCAATATGGCGCGCAACCGCCACAACAAGATTTCATACGCCGAGGTCCATCAGCGCGCGCTGGAAATGTACGCGCCGCCCAGCGTCATCGTGGACGCGGAAAGCGACATCGTGCACATGTCCGAACGCGCGGGCCGGTTCCTGCGCCACGCGGGCGGCGAACCCTCGCGCAACCTGCCGTCGCTGGTCCACCCCGAGCTGCGCATGGAATTGCGCACCGCGATGTTCCAGGCGCTGCATACCCGCAAGAGCGTCGAGGCGCGCCGCGTGAAGATGAAGATCGGCGAGCGCCAGACCTACGTCAACATGGTGGTGCGGCCGTTCCGCCACGAGGAAACGTCCAACGACTACATGCTGGTGCTGTTCGACGAAGTGGAAGACGTGATGAGCCCCGAAGGCGTGGCGCCCACCGTGGGCGCCTCGGCTGTAATGACGCAATTGGAAGCCGAGCTGCAAGGCACGAAGGACCAGTTGCAAACGACCATCGAGCAGTCGCAAACGTCCACCGAAGAACTGAAGGCGTCCAACGAAGAGTTGCAGGCCATCAATGAAGAGCTGCGCTCGGCCACGGAAGAGCTGGAAACGGGCAAGGAAGAATTGCAGTCGGTGAATGAAGAACTGATCACCGTGAATGCCGAGCTCAAGGCCAAGGTGGACGAAACGGCCAAGATCAATGACGACCTGCAAAACCTGATTGCGTCCACCGACATCGCCACGCTGTTTGTCGACCGCAAGATGCACATCCAATGGTTCACGCCGCGCGCGGCCGACGTGTTCAACGTCATTACCAGCGACGCGGGCCGGTCCTTGCTGGACATCACGCACCGGCTTGACTACCCCGACATGGCGCGCGACGCGGCCGGCGTGTTTGAATCGCTGCGCGCCGTGGAGCGCGAGGTACGCAGCGATGCCGACCGCTGGTACCTGGCGCGGCTTCTGCCCTACCGTAGCGCCGAGCACCGCATCGAAGGCGCGGTGCTGACCTTCATCGACATCACCGACCGGCGCAAGGCGGAAGACCGCGTCCGCCTGGGCGAAGCGCACCTGAAGCTGATGACCGAAAGCGCGCGCGACTTCGGCATCCTGACGCTGGACCCCGATGGCGTGATCACCAACTGGAACATCGGCGCCGAGACCATGTTTGGCTATTCCCGCGCCGAAGCGGTCGGCAAGTCGTTCTCCATCATCTTCACCGACGCCGACATCCAGGCGGGCCGGCCGCAGCTGGAACTGGAACGCGCCAGGCAGATCGGCTATGCCCCCGACGAGCGCTGGCATCGGCGCAAGGACGGCGGCCTGATCTTCTGCACGGGCGGCGTCAACCGCATGGACGACCCGACCATACGCGGGTTCGCGAAGATCGTGCGCGACGTCACCGACCTGAAGCTGCGCGACGCGGAACAAGAGTCACGCCTGGACCGCGCCCGCGCAGACAACGTGCTGAAAGACGAGTTCTTCGCCATGGTCTCGCACGAACTGAAGCACCCGCTCAACCTGATCCAACTGAATGCCGAACTGCTGGCGCGCACCCCGGCCGTGCGCAATTCGCCGGCCGCCGCGCGCTCGGCTGACCTGATCCAACGATCCGTCAAAGGCCAGGCGCGCATCATCGACGACCTGTTGGATCTGTCGCGCGTGCGTACCGGCAAGCTGGCGCTGAGCCAGTCTATTTTTGACGTCACCGCCATCACCACCAATATTCTTGACGTGCTGCGCCCCGTGGCCAGCGCGGCCGGCCTGACGCTGCACAGCGAGTTTGACGCCAACCAGGCCATCCACCTGAACGCCGACCCGCTGCGGGTTGAACAGATCATCTGGAACCTGCTGAACAACGGCATCAAGTTCACGCCGCCCGGCGGCTCGGTCACGCTGAAGCTGGCGGTGGAAGACTCGCGCATGCGGCTGGATGTGATCGACACCGGCCATGGCATCGACCCCTCGTTCCTGGGCAAGGTGTTCGACATGTTCAGCCAGGCGGACGTGCGCCAGCGCAACCTGGCCAGCCCCGGCCTGGGCATCGGCCTGGCGGTTGCAAGCGAACTGGTCAAGGCCCACGGCGGCACCATCCAAGCCCATTCCGATGGCCAGGGCCACGGCGCGCGCTTCACCGTGCGCATGGCCTTGGCGCACGCGCAGCAGGAGGAACAGCAGTTGCCGCTGCCGGGCGAAAGCCCGTTGAAGGGCATGAAAGTGCTGATCGTCGACGACTCGGAAGACATTCTTCACATCATGCGCGAGCTGCTCGACATGGAAGAGGCCTGCGTCACCGCGGTGGGCAGCGGTCGGGAAGCGCTGGATGCGCTTGAGGCTTCCGCGTTCGATCTGCTGCTGTCCGATATCGGCATGCCCGGCATGGATGGCTATGCGCTGATTCGCGCCGTGCGCGAAAAGTATCCCGACCTGGCCATGCCCGCCATCGCGCTGACCGGCTTCGGGTCGAAGGACGACATGAACCAGGCGCTACAGGCCGGCTACACGGCGCACATCAGCAAGCCGGTGTCGCTGGACAACCTGCTGGACATCGTGCGGCGGCTGCGCGAACAGGCTTGAGGGTCAAAAAAAGGCCGGCCCACTGCCCTCAACCCGCCTGACGGTGGCCGGCCAGCACCTGGAAGGCCCGCGCCACATCGTCCGGTATTTCGCGTGACAAAAGCTCTTGTTGCCAGTCGGCCTTGGGTGGCCAAGCCACGCCCAGCAACGCCAACTGCTTCTGGTTATAGCCGCCGCCCGCGGTCTGCCATCGCTGCAACCATTCGTTGGTGACTCGCATACGGCTCACCCTCAGAAAGAATGGGCCGCTATCGCAGCCAGATGGCTACCACCCACACGACGAACAAAATGGCCACCAGCACCGCGATAAACGTGGCGAACTGGCGCCACGGGCCGCGCCCGGTGGTGGACTTGCGCGCGGCGTGGGCCTGGGCCTGTGCGTCGTCCGAGGATGGCCGCGAGGGGGTAGACGATTTCATATCAGCTCCGATCCGCCCGATGGCGGGGATGCCTGGCGCAGGGTGTTCAGCACGTGCCGTGCCCAGACTCTGCCCCAGGGGGTTCCGCCACGCTAGCTCCCGTAGTATTGACACACTATTGCACGCAGCTGGCACCGAGTTCATACTTTTTGCTCATACCAATCGGGGGAGTCCGAGATGAATAATGACATCCAGGATCAGGGTGCACAGGCCGCCCGGAACGGATGGAGCCTGTTCGATTGCCCCTACCTGCGGGCCCATCAGATGCCAGGCCATACCGGCGAACCCATCGCGCAATGGCGCGCCAAGGTGGCGGCTTGGGAAGCCGGATGGAAAGCCGAAGTGGAAAGTTGGCTGGGTCGCTCGAACCCTCCCTCCATGCAGCGTGACGACAGCCAGGTCGTCCACTGACGCTTCCGCATCAAACGCCGCGACTTTCGCGGCGTCAATCGCAGGTCGCCAGTGATCAGGCCCGGAAATTGCTACGCACGCCTCTAAGTGCGTGGCGACTGTTTTCGCTGCATTCGGAACAGTGGAGGGAGATCTGATCATGGCTCGGAATACCAACACACAAGATCGGCAAGCTGCCATTGCGTGTGATCTAGGCGTTCAACAAGATTTTGACTCGGCGCTTGAAGTTGAATGCCGGGTGAAATTTCTGGAAGACTATTTATCGGGGACGGGAAAGTCCGGATACGTGCTGGGCATCAGCGGCGGTGTGGATTCCACGGTGGCGGGAAGAATGGCGCAGCTTGCCACTGAGCGGCTGCGCCTGAAAGGGCACCGCGCTTTTTTCGTGGCGGTGCGCCTGCCCTACGGGCAGCAGCATGACGAAGAAGACGCCGCCCGCGCGCTGGAATTCATCCGCGCCGACCACGTGATGGAAGTGGATATCAAGCCGGCGGTGGACGCCCAGCGCGACGCGCTGGCGGCGGCGGGCCTGGTCTTCAGCGACAAGGCAGCGGAAGACTTCGTGGCCGGCAACATCAAGGCACGCCAGCGCATGGTGTCGCAATACGCGATCGCGGGTGCGATGGACTGCCTGGTCATCGGCACGGATCAGGCGGCGGAAGCCTTGATGGGATTTTTTACCAAGCATGGTGACGGCGCGGCCGACCTGCTGCCGCTACGCGGCTTGACCAAGCGTCGGGTGCGCGCCCTTGGCGTCGTGCTGGGCGTACCGGCCAAGCTGATCACCAAGGCGCCCACCGCCGACCTGGAATCGCTACGCCCCGGCCTGCCTGACGAGGTGGCGTTGGGAGTCAGCTATGACGAGATTGACGACTTCCTGGAAGGCCGTCCGGTGCGCGAAGACGCGATGCAAACCGTGCTGGACCAATATCACACCACCGCGCACAAACGCGAGCCGCCCGCGGCCCCGAACGGCTCGAATGGCTGCGGCGGCGACTAGCGCCTGAAGCAATCGGACCCGCCGTCGGACGGGTCCCGTCGGATCCCGGCGAATGCGCGCCGTCGGACCCAGGACTACTTCATCCCGTGATACTTGCGCCCGATCTCCATCGTGGCGCGGTAAAAGCCTTCCTTGCTGCCGCAGTCATAGCGCACGCCGTCGTACTCGTAGCCGAATACCTTCCTGCCGTCCAACAGCGCGGCGATTGCGTCGGTCAATTGGATTTCGCCCCCGACGCCAGGCTGCGTGGCCTGTAGCGCGTTGAAAATCTCGGGCTCAAGAATGTAGCGCCCGACGACGGCCAGGTCGCTAGGCGCGTCGGCCGGATCCGGCTTTTCAACCATGCCGGACACCCGCAGCACCCCTTGCGAAACGTGCTTGCCCGACACAATGCCGTACTGATTGGTCTGGCTGCGCGGCACTTGCTGCACGGCCAGCACGCTGCCTTCGAACTCACGCGCCACCTTCATCATTTCGCCGATCACGGGCGTGTCCGCGTCGATCATGTCGTCGGCCAACAGCACGGCAAACGGCTCATCGCCAACGAGTGCCGCGGCGCACAGCACCGCATGTCCCAAGCCCAGCGCGGCAGGCTGGCGGGTGTACACGCATTGCACCGAGTCGGGGATGACGTTGCGCACGCTGTCCAGCAGCGCCCCCTTGTTCTTCAATTCCAGGTCGCGCTCCAGCTCCGGAACGCGGTCGAAATGGTCTTCAATGGCGCGCTTGTTGCGCCCGGTGACGAAGATCAGTTCCGTAATGCCGGCCGCCACGGCTTCCTCAACGGCATATTGAATCAAGGGCCGGTCCACGATCGGGAGCATCTCTTTCGGCATGGCCTTCGTGGCCGGGAGGAAACGGGTGCCCAGGCCGGCAACGGGAAATACCGCTTTGCGTATGGGAAGCATGGTTTGGCTCTTATGGATGAAGACAACCCGGGACGGATGTCGTGCTTGCACAGGAGCAAGCCCCGTGCCCGGCCCCGGGCTGCCGTGCCGCCGCCGAGCACCTAGGCGGGACCGTCGGTCGCGGACCGCCCTTGTCCCAATTCCGCACCCGTGGCCGGGTCGACGGACGGGTCCGAGGCGGTACGCGACGCCATGGCCTGCAGCGCCAGGGTCTCCTGCTCGGTCAGGCCCACGCTTGCCATGCCGTCGCCGTCGATGGCGCACTGATCTTCGCGGGCGGTTACGTAGGTGAAGTTTTCGTCGCTGTTCCACGATCCGCGCATGTCGCCCTCGCCTTGAGACATATTGAAGTAGACGTTGGCAAATCGCGGATCGCCCGGCAGCTTTCCAGGCGGGAAGTTAGGCTCCATGGAATACAGCGCTTTCTCAAAGGACCGCTGATGGGCCACTTCGCGCGTCATCAAGAAACCCAGTGCTTCTTTGACCCCCGGGTCGTCAGTGGCGTTGATCAAGCGTTCATAGATGATCTTGGCACGTGCCTCGGCGGCGATATTCGAGCGCAGGTCGGCGGAAGGGTCGCCAATGGTGTCGATGTAGCCCGCGTTCCAAAGCTGCCCTCCCGAATTGGTCAGCGCGGGTCCACCGCCATACAGCACCTGCGTCACGTGCGAATCGTTGCCCGGCCCGTTCAGCCGGCGGTAGATCTCGGCTTCGGACTCCGTGGCCTCGGCCAGCGCACCCTTGGCCCCCTTGTTCAGCATGGCGACCAGCGTGCCGATCACTTCCAGATGGCTCAGCTCTTCGGTTGCGATATCCAGCAGCATGTCTTTGCGGCCGGGGTCGTCTTCGGCCACGGCCTGAGTGAAGTATCTACATGCGGCGGCCAATTCTCCTTGTGGACCGCCAAACTGCTCCAGCAGAAGGTTGGCCAGGCCAGGGTTGGTCTGGGCGACGCGAACGGTGTATTGCAGTCGTTTGTTGTGAGCAAACATGGTCATCTCCGGTAATGCCGGCCCTGTAGTGGCCCGGCTGGCACGGCCTACGCAACCGCCATGCCACGGCGCAGATGCGTGAACCATGCGGCCGCCGCGCGGGAACGTGAGTTGCTCGGTTTGGAAGCCCGGCGCATCTGTGCCGCCCACCACGCCAGGAGTCTCCTCATGCCGCAATCCCCCACCCATGGTTCGCGCAAATCCATCCCCGGCCAGCCCGATGTCAACGCGGGCGCACTCCGGCCGGCTTCCAAGCCCCAGCCGTCATCCAAGGCCCAAGACGGCCGCGCGCTGCCTGATGTTGACCACCCGCCTTCGGCGCACAGCCACGGCACGGGCTTTGATCGCGCCGTGGCGCAAGAAGAGGCCGAGGCCCGCGACGGCACGCTGCCCGGTTCCAACGACACGCGGCCGGCGCCCTCGACCAAGGAATCCAAACCATGATCATCGAAGCATTTGAGCGCCCAGACGGCATGTGGAGCTTTCGCCGGATTGCGATGCTGGGCGTGCAGCAGGATGACCGCGCGTATCCCTCATGCGAGGCGGCGGTCAAGGCGGCCAACGCGGAATATCCGAACGAGGCGGTCTCGATCATTGCGTTTCAATCTCAGGAGCAGGACATGAAGCCAGATCAAACAGCGAAGCCCGAGGGCAAGGACCCCACCGCCACCAATCCCGCGACGGCGGGAAGCGGCGCGGTGGAGCCTTCCACCGAAGACCAGGTGGATATCGCCAACCAGGTACAGGACGGCATCAAGCAGGCCGACGCGCGTGAGGACAAGAGTTCTTCACCGCCCACGCGCGTGGGCGGGGCTAAGCCGTTGGACGGCAACCCCAACCCGGAACGCGACACCGAAGGCGGCGTCTTCACACCCGCCGACGACACCCCGGCGGTGTTGCGCAAACGCGCCGGCCCGAGATCGTAATGACCGCCGCGTCCGCGAGCGCGACCGCCGTCTTGCCCCGCCGCCGGCCGTGGGCGGGCTTGCTGCTGGGTTTTGGCATGGGCGGCTTCTTTGACGGCATTTTGCTGCATCAGATTTTGCAATGGCATCACCTGCTTTCCGGTTTCGGTGCGGGCGGAGGGTCGTCCGCGCTTGCCGACCTGCGCGTACAGGTTGTGGCCGACGGCGTGTTTCATGCGCTGATGTACGCGGTGGCGGCAGCAGGCCTGTGGAGCCTGTACCGGTCGCGCGGCGCGTCGGCGCCGCCGCGCAGGGCGCTGCTGGCCAGTTTTCTGGTGGGATTCGGCGCGTGGCATGTCATTGACGCCGTGCTTTCGCACTGGCTGATCGGCCTGCACCGGCTGCGCATGGACGTGCCGGACCCCTTGCCGTGGGAGCTGGGCTGGCTGGGTGTGTTCGGCGTGCTGCCGCTGGCGGCCGGCCTGTTGCTGGGTCGGCGAGATCCGCCGGGCGCGGGTGGCGCGGGGCATGGCCCGGGCGGTGGCTCGGGCGGTGGCTCGGGTAGCGGCCCGGGTGGAGGATCGGGCAGCGCTTCCGGCCTCGGTGCGCAGAAGCCCGCCGGCCGGCTTGCCGCCGTGCTGGCCGTGACCATCACGACAGCGGCGGCGCTGAACATCTACCCGCTGTCGGCGCCGGCGCAGGACACGTCGGTGGTGGTACTGCGCCCCGGCGCCAGCGCCTCCCATCTGCTGGCGGCGTTGGACGGAACGCCAGCCCGGATCATGTGGAGCGACGCATCAGGCGGCGTCTGGGTGCTGGCGGACGCGCCAGGCGCCACGCTGTTGTCGCTGTTCAACGCGGGGGCGCTGTATGTCAGCGGCGCCAGCGCACCCGCCGGATGCTCGGCATGGGTGGCCGCACCAAGCTCTCCGCGCGCTCAGGAACGGCGTTTGCTGTAAGAAGCCGCGGCTTGCGCCGCCACAGGCATCACCCGCACGGCGTGGGCGGGCTCCGTCAACACACGTCTTCGGATACAGGATCAGCCATGGCCTCCCTTACCACCCCTCCCGCTTCCCAAGCTGCGCGGCTGCCGTTGACGCCCGGCGCGACAATCTCATCCCGGCTATCGCTGGGCCTGCTGTTGGCTGCCCTCTTCTGGGCGGTGGCCGGCGGCCTGCTGCTCACCCTGTGGTTAGCGTCGCAGTTGCTGGCATAGCCCGCACGCGGCAAGCAGCGAACAGAGGCGCCCGGGGAGCCCCGGGCCCATACACGCAGACGGCGAAAAGGGCTGCAACGGGGCTGCAACGGGGCTGCAACGGGGCTGCAATTCACCTACGCAGCCATCTTGCGGCAGCTCTCCGCGCAGCGCCGGCATGTCGCGGCGCAATCTTCCATGCCGTCCATGCCTTCGCAACTGTCCGCGCAGGCCGCGCATAGGTCCGCGCACGCGCCGCAGACGCGGGTGTGCTGCGGTACGCCGATCATCATCGTGTGCGCCGCCGTTCGGCAAATTTCGGCGCAGGCCATCATCAGTTTGAAATGCGCTGGGGCAACGTGCTCACCCCCCGCCTCCAGGCAGTGGTTCGCTGCCGTCTGCAGGCAACGGCGATAGCAGGCCAGGCAGCTATCAATGCAGGTTTCCATGTCTTGGTTGACGGCGGTCATGGTCGATCTCCTTGTAAGCGTGTCCCGGAATGGGCCGGCAAGGCCCGCAATCCGCATGCCCGCCGCCGCAGCCGGCTACACCGTATCGGTGTCCGCCAAGGGGCTGTCCGTCAAGACGGCCAGGCCGCGCAGTTGCTGATAGGCCGCCTCCCACTGGCCCACGGCCGCGCGCAGCCGCCCGGTTTCCTCTGGTGACGCGCCACCGGTCGCGATTTCGTCGCCCGCCAGGATGATGCGCTCGCGCAGCAGGCGCGCGGCGGACCACAAGGCGTCGTCGACGGCTTCCGCGTGCGCGGCGTGCAAGGATTGGGACGAAAACGCGTGTCCGGTATGGCAGCGGTAGCGCACCGGCAAGCCCGAATCCACCCGCCACACTGCGCCTCCGCATTCGGGGCAGGTCAGCCCTGCCTGGCGCCCGATGCGTTCCAGCACGGAGGCGGACGACTGCCCGGTTTCCGTCATGCGGGATTCGGCGCGCAAGACCTCCGGCGGACCGGACTGCGTGGCGGAACGCGGGCCGACCGTGGTCTTCACCGCCGCCGCCATCGCTTCGCCAATCTGCTGCAAGGGCAACACCTGCGCCGACGGTACCGCCGCGATCGCGTTGGCGGGCATGTCCTCGGCGACGCTGTCAGCCGGGTCTTGCACGATGGCGACCCCGCCGCACGCCTTCACGGATTTCAGTCCGGCCGCGCCGTCATCCAGTCGGCCGGTCAGCACAATACCCACCACGCGCGGCCCGTAGTGCACGGCCGCGGATCGAAACAGCGGATCCGCCGCCGGCCGTGTAAAGTTCTCCTTCGGCCCGCGCGTCAACACCGTGCTGTCATGCTGCAGGATCAGGTGCCTGTCGGGCGGCGCCACGTAGACGACACCCTGAGCAAAGGGTTCACCGTCATTCGCATGCTGCACCCGCCAACGGGTACGGCGTTGCAACAGGGTCGGCAACACGCTGCGGTAGCCGTCCACATGCATGGCCACGAATATGGACGCCGGCAAGGAAGGATCCAGATCGCCCAGCATCACCTCCAGCGCGGCCAGGCCGCCCGTGGATACCGCCACGACCACCACGTCTCGGTTCTGCATCATGTGCCCCTGAATGTGACCCGGAATGTGCCTGACGAATGTGCCTGACGAATGTGCCTGACGGATGTGCGCGACATGCGCGCGCTAGCGTCCGAACTCATTGGTCTTGTGTCCACCAGAGCCCGCCTTGCCGCCCGGAATCTGGCCGTCCGGCGCGGGGTTGGCGGACGATCCTTTGACGGTGCCCTGGCCTTGCACCGGCTGAGACGGCTTTTCTCCTTGCGGCGCTTGCGGAACGGTGGGCGGCGGACCGGAGGGATCGCCTCGGGAGGGCGCGGGCGCCCCGCTGTCCGGCGCCGGTCCCTTGGGTGCGGGTGTGCCGGAAGGCGGGGGACCGCCCTGCCCGGCCGGCCCGGCGGGGCCACCGGCCGATTGCGCGAAGCCGACGCTGCTCCACGCCAGGCCAGCAGCCAAGGTCACGGCCAACAGCGGCGCCGCGCAAGACAAACCATGCCGAGGATGTCTCATGTTTATCTCCTGACCAAAAGGTTGTGTTCCGCGCGAGGGCCGACGGCCCTCGCCCGCTGTCATGGTTTGCTGCGCGAACCCGCACCCCGATTGCGCTGGCTCTGCTGGTCTTGGCCCGTGCCGATCTGCGTGACGTGCCCTTCTTTCTTGGTCCGGTTCTGCGTGTCGCCGTGGCTGGCTTGCGCCTCGCGGGGCGTGTCGCCGGACGAAGGGTTGGGTTTGGTGTCTTTGGGTTTCATCGCAATGCTCCCTTTAACGGTTTGGACCTTGGCAAGCAGCAAGCGGCATTCCTGGAAATAGTCCGGTATAGCGAGCGCGGACAGCACCATTCATGGCTACAGCGCCACACAAGTATGTAGATTTTTCCGTCAGGGACACAGCGCGTTTCAGCATGCTAAGGTCGTCGAATATCATCACGGCTTTCCACCAATTCGGATAAACATGTCCCCAGCCAGCACCGCGTTTGTCGTAGGAATCGGCGCCTCCGCCGGAGGCGTTGAAGCGCTGGAGCATTTTTTTGCCGGCATTCCGCCTTCTCCAAACATGAGCTTCATCGTCGTGACTCATTTGGGAAGCGGGCGTACCAGCCATATGCCGGACATCATCGGGCGCCATACGGCCCTGCCGGTACACAGCGCGCAAGACGACATGCTGGTCGAGAACAACCAGATCTACGTGCTGGCCGCGGATGCCGATATTTCGCTCAGCCAGGGCCGGATCAAGGTTGCAGCCACGGCAGGCGCCCGCAAGGGACGGCGGCCTATCGATCAGTTCTTTACCTCGCTTGCCAAGGATTACGGCGCACGCGCCGTGGGCGTTGTGCTGTCCGGCAGCGACTCCGATGGCACCCTGGGGCTGAAAGCCATCAAGGAGTACGGTGGTATCACCATGGCGCAGACGTCCAATGGAAACGGGCCCGCCTATGAAGAGATGTCGGGCAGCGCCATCAGTGCGGGCATCATCGACTTTGCCCTGCCCGCCGAAGAGATGGGCGCGCGCCTGCACCAGCTTGATGCCGACTTCGACCTGCCCTTCGGCCCCATGGCCGAGGATGAAGACAGCGGCGCCGTAGCGCCCGAAATGGAAAACATCAAGTCGGAAATCTACGAACTGCTGCTGACCGAGGCTGTGTGAAAACTCTTTGACGCCGCTACGGTGATGTAGATAGAGTTTGGTATCTCGATCCCGGGAGTCGACATGCCCCGCTTCATCGAAGGTCAGGACCGGCATCAGGTAGCGTTGATCCCGGAATGCCTGGATGACTTCATCGCCGACGACAACCCGGTGCGCATAATCGACGCATTCGTCGAAGAGCTCAACCTGGCAGTGCTCGGATTTGAGAAGTCGGCGCCAGCAGCTACCGGCCGCCCGTCGTACCACCCGGCCGTGCTGCTGAAGATCTACATCTACGGCTACTTAAATCGGGTCCAGTCCAGTCGTCGACTCGAGCGAGAGTGCCAACGCAATGTCGAACTGATGTGGTTGGTCGGCCGTCTGGCGCCAGACTTCAAGACCATCGCGGATTTTCGCCGTGACAATGGCTCGGGCATTCGCAACGTTTGCCGGCGGTTTCTTGCCGTATGCCGAGATCTCAAGCTATTCAGCCAAGCCCTGGTTGCCGTTGATGGAAGCAAGTTCAAGGCAGTCAACACGCGCGACAAGAACTTCACGGCTGCCAAGATTGATAAACGTCAGCACCAGATTGAGGAGAGCATCCATCGCTATCTGGCGGCGCTCGACACTGCGGACCGAACGCAACCTGTCGAGATCGAGGCCCGCACCGATCGGCTCAACGACAAGATCGAACGTCTGCGCAAGCAAATGCGCGCGCTGGATGGCGTCAAGGAAAGGCTCAAAGATAGTCCAGACGGTCAGTTGTCGGTGACTGACCCGGATGCCCGCTCGATGGCTACCAGTGGCCGGGGCTCGGGGATGGTCGGCTACAACGTGCAGATGGTTGTCGAAGCCAAGCACCATCTGATCGTCGCGCACGAAGTGACGAACCGAGGACACGACAGGGACTCATTGGCATCGATGACACAAGCCGCGCGGGAGGCGATGGGCAAGAAGCGACTGCGCGCGATTGCCGATCGCGGCTACTACAGCGCGCCTCAGATCAAGGCATGTGCAGAGACAGGTATTGATGCGATCTTGCCCAAGCCGACCACTTCCAATGCCAAGGCAGAAGGCCGCTTCGACCGTTCGGACTTCATGTACATCGCGAAGGACGACGAGTATCAGTGCCCTGCGGGCCAGCGCGCCATCCACCGGTTTACGCGAGAGGAGAATGGTCTTCAATTGCGGCGCTACTGGAGTAGTGCCTGCCCACAATGCGCTATGAAGGAGCGATGCACTCCTAGCGCGTATCGGCGCATCAGTCGATGGGAACATGAGGCCGTGCTTGAGGCGGCGCAGCGCCGTCTCGACCGAATGCCAGAAGCGATGAAGGTGCGGCGGCGCACAGTGGAACATGTGTTCGGCACGTTCAAGCATTGGATGGGCTATACACACTTCCTAACTCGTCGCTTGGGCAATGTGGGCACGGAAATGAGCTTGAATGTACTGGCCTATAACCTCAAGCGGGTGATGCGCATCCTAGGCTTCCAGCAAACGATGAAAGCGATACTGTCGATGGGGGGCTGAGCCCTTCATGTGACCAATGACGCACTTCATATCGTATCCGCGCCGCTCAAACGGCCTTCAGGGAGTCTCGCGTCGAAAAATCGAAGTGAAGACCGCTCAAGTTGATGCGGTCCAGGTGAATTCGCTGTGGTCGTTAGGGCGAGATGAGTTTCCACACAGCCTCGACCCGGACCGGCCACGATTTCAGCGGCTATAAAAGCAAGACCTTCATGCGCCGCGTGCATCGCCGCATGAAGGTCAACCAGTCCGAAACGCTGGAGGGCTATCTTGAATTCCTGCGCCAGACGCCGCAGGAAGCGGGCGCCCTGTTCCGCGATCTGCTGATCAGCGTGACGGATTTCTTTCGCGATCCCGATGCCTTCGAGGCCCTTTCGCAGCAAGTCATCCCGCAGTTGCTTGAAGGCCGTGGCGTGGCGGATACGGTCAGGGTGTGGGTGCCCGGTTGCGCCACCGGCGAAGAGGTCTATTCGCTGGCTATCCTGCTGCGCGAGCAGATGGACAAGATGGACCTGCCGCCGCGCGTGCAGTTGTTCGCCACCGATATCGACGAACGCGCGCTCAGCGTCGCGCGGGCCGCGCGCTATCCCGCCGCATTGCTCGATAGCGTGACACCCGAACGACGCGAGCGCTTCTTCATCGCCGACGGCGAAAGCTATATCGTCAGCAAACAGGTGCGGGAACTCTGCATTTTTTCGCCGCACAACGTGCTGCGCGATCCGCCCTTTTCCCGTATTGACCTGGTGTCCTGCCGCAACCTGCTGATCTATTTCGGCGGCAACATCCAAAAGCAGGTGATCCCGACGTTCCACTATGCGCTGCGCAGCGGCGGCTATCTGTTCCTGGGCATGTCGGAAAACACCACGCAGTTTTCCGACATGTTCGGCTCCGTCGATAAAAAGCATCGCATCTTCCAGCGCCGCAGCGACATCGGCGTTCGGCCTCGCCCCCATTTCAGTTTGCCCTCCACCGGCATCCCGAACGCCCAGGACTTGCTGCAACGCCGTGTGCCGCCAAGCTCAGCAGGGCTGCGCCAATCCATCGACTCGCAAGTGCTGGGACAGCATGCGCCGCCGCACGTGCTCGTCAACAAGGACGGCGACGTGGTGTATTACTCCGGCCGCACCGGCAAGTACCTGGAAGCGGCCGCGGGCGTGCCCACGCGGCAGATCCTGGCGCTGGCCCGCAAAGACCTGCGCCTGGACCTGCGTGCCTTGCTCAGCGACGCCATGGCCAGCGGAGCGGCCGCCACGCGCCGCAACGTGGCAATAGAGGGCGACGACGGGCGCGTCCAGCTGCTGCGCCTGACGGTCGACCCGCTGCTCGACAACCGCGAAGGCGAACCCCTGTACCTGGTGCTGTTCGCAGATGACGGCCCGCCGGTCAGCCGTGAAGAAGCAAACACCTATCTGCATGCCAAACAGTCGGGCATGACCGAGCAGATCGAAAGCGAACTGCGCGAAACTCGCGACCGCCTGCAATCGACCATCGAAGAATACGAAACCGCGCTCGAGGAATTGAAGTCGTCGAATGAAGAACTGGTGTCGGTGAACGAAGAGTTGCAGTCGTCCAACGAAGAATTGGAAGCATCCAAGGAAGAACTGGTGTCGCTCAATGAAGAGCTGCACACCGTGAATGCAGAACTGCAAGGCAAGGTGGATGAGCTTGATCGCAGCAACAGCGACCTGCACAACCTGTTTGATAGCACCGCCTTCGCGACGCTGTTCCTGGACGGCAACCTGGTCATCCGCAGCTTCACGCCACCGGTCTGTGAAGTCTTCCGGATCTTGCCCAGCGACCGCGGCCGCCCCATCACTGACCTGGCCAGCCGGGTGCCACTACCCTCGTTCGCGCAAGACATCCAAGAGGTGTTCCGCGCGCAGACCATCATTGAACGCCGCATCGACGCCAGTGGCGATGCCAAGCAGTATCTGCTGCGCCTGGCGCCCTACCGCGATTCCAACAACCGCGTGGATGGCGTCGTGGTCACCTTCATCGACATCACGCAGATCACGCAGGCTGAAAAACGGCACCGCATCCTGATCGCCGAACTTCAGCATCGCACCCGCAATTTGCTGGCGCTGGTGCAGAGCATTGCGTTTCGCACGCTGGGCCGTGGCGAACCGTTTGATCGTCTGAACAGCCGGCTGTCGGCACTGAGCCGCGTGCAGGGTTTGTTAAGCGACGTTTCGCCCGAGGCCATCGATTTCGCGGAAATCGTACGCCGCGAACTTGACGCGGTGGGACACGGGCAGCATGTCTCGGTGCAAGGCGAAACCACCTTCATCAGCGCGGAATGCAGCCAGTCGCTTGCCTTGGCGTTGCATGAACTAGGCACCAACGCCGTCAAGCATGGCGCCTTGAAACACGCGGGTGGCGAACTTGCCGTGCACTGGCACACGCAAACGCAGGACGACGAGAAAACGCTGGTCATCGACTGGCGGGAATCCGGCCTGCCCACGCCCCCGGACGCAGACCGCAGGGGCTATGGACGCGAACTGATCGAACAGGCCCTGGGTTTCACCCTGCAAGCACGCACCACCATGGACTTCCAGCCGGACGGCCTTCGTTGCCGCATCGAAGTGCCGCTACGCGGATCATTCAAAACCAACGCGGCACTGAATACGAGGGACCAAGATGGCTGAATCTCTGCCTCTGTCTTCGTGTCGATTATTGATCATCGAAGACGAATACGTCATTGCCGAAACACTGGCCGAGGCGCTGCGTGAAGCAGGCGCCAACATCGTCGGCGTGATCGGATGGCTGGATGAAGCAACGCGCTTTGCCAGCAGCCATGCCGACGAGTTCAACTGCGCGGTGGTGGACATCAACCTGCACGGCGCGCTGTCGTACCCGCTGATCGACATGCTGTCCTCGCAAGGAGTACACGTCGTACTGTTGACGGGCTTTGGCGTGGAGGCGCTGGAAGCGGCTTACCGCGAACTTCCGCGTTGTGAAAAGCCATTCAATCAGGACAGGCTTATCGGCATGCTCTGCTCCAAATTCGGCGCATAGCAGCATTCAATCCGGTATACCCAATCCGGTATAGCCCACTCGGCACAACATTTGCTGCCCGTCCCCAGTCCAACCCTGCGGAGGCGGTATGTTGAGTTACTGGATTGCGCAGATGCGCGCGCTGTCGGACCACCCCATTGCGCTATGGCTGATTGCCGCAGCGGTGGCTGCGGCTGTTTTTCTCTTGCTGATGGTGGCCTTCCGCTTGGTGCGCACGCGCCTGGAACGGCGGGCCGACATGCCCGGCCAGACCTGGGCGGCGTCCACGCTCCGGGTCATGCAGCGCACCAGCTGGATCCTGCTGGCCATATTCTCTTTGCTGATCGGCATCGATGTGGCGGGCGCGCCCTTCCCCTGGAGCGAAGGCGGCGCGCAGCATCTCTGGTTCGTGCTGATCGCCCTGCAACTGGCGCTGTGGCTGGACCGCGCCGTGGACGTGGGTTTAAGCCGCGCGATGCCGGCGCGGGGCACGGTGACGGCCACCTTGCTCAGCTTCCTGCTGCGCGCCCTGGTGTGGGTCATAGCCCTTTTGGCCATGCTGGACAACCTGGGCGTGAACATCACCGCGCTGGTCGCCAGCCTGGGGATCGGCGGCGTGGCGGTCGCGCTGGCCGTGCAGACCATTCTTAGCGATCTATTCGCCTCGATATCCATCGGGCTGGACAAGCCCTTCGAGGCGGGGGACTTCATTGTGTTCGGGCAGGTCGCCGGCAGCATTGAGCACGTGGGCTTGAAGACCACGCGCATCCGCAGCCTGGGCGGCGAGCAGATTGTCTGCTCGAACACCGAGCTCCTCAAGCAGACCATCCAAAACTACAAACGCATGCAACAACGGCGCATCGTTTTTTCAGTGCGGGTGACGTACCACACTGATGTCGAGCAGGTGGCGGCGGTGCCGGGAATTATCCGCGCTCAGATCGAAAGCCAGGCCGACACGCGCTTCGACCGGGCGCATCTGGCCCGGTTCGGCGAAGGCGCGCTGGAGTTCGAAGCGGTGTATTACGTGCTGACGGCCGACTACAACCACTACATGGATATCCAGCAGGCCATCAACCTGGGCATCATGCGCGCCTTGCAGGCGGCGGGAATTTCGCTGGCGCTGCCCGAGCAGATCCTGCATTTTCGGCGGGACGCCGCGGCCGACAAGGAGCAAACCGGGGACGCCGCCGCGCCCGCCGGGGCTTGAGTGGCGCGCCGGAAAGCGCCGGACGAACGCCGTCATACAGAGCTGGCGTTTGTCCCTTGCGTTCCGCCTTTGGCCTTGGCTTACAGGCCGCGCGTGCTGCGCAGCCATTCCTGGTCGGCCGCGTTGGCATCGCCCAAGCGGTCGATGCCCGGGGTTTGCTGGGGATCCACCCCGGGCATCGGGTTGGGCAGCGCATCCGGCGGCCAGCGCCCGTTCTGGTCACGTTCCTGCCCTGGCGCGCGGCGGTCGGGATTTTCGGCGGGCGATTGCTCGGGCTGCCCCCGGCCACGCTCCGGGGAAGAATGATCTTGCTGCTTTTTGGAAGGGGTGCTCATCGCAAGCTCCTGGTTTGTGAAGGGACATCGCGGATATGGCATGCGGAGCAACTGGCGTGCCCGCGCGGCCGGCAGGCACGCCAGTTGCTCCTTTCCTGACCTTCCCCGCAGGAGCCCAGTCATGAACGATATCGAACGAGTTGCCGCCTTCATGCAGGAAAACGGTCTGACGCTGGTGACCGCCGAGTCATGCACGGCGGGCCTCATCGCGGCCACCCTGGCCGATATCCCGGGCGCGGGCCAACTGCTGGATTGCGCCTTCGTGGTGTATTCGGTAGAAGCCAAGCAGCGCTGCCTGGGCGTGCCCCAATCGACCCTGGCCTCGCACAATCTCACCAGTGAGGCGGTCGCGCGCGACATGGCATTGGGGGCGGCGCGCAAAAGCCCGGCCAATGTGGCTGTGGCGAACACCGGGGTCACGGACGCCACGGACGACCGCATTCCCAGCGGCACGCAGTGCTACGCCTGGGTATTCAAGACCGGCAAGGCGGACGCCAGGCCCGTGGTCTACACCGCCACCCGGCGATTCTCCGGAGACCGCAACCGCATCCGCCAAGCAAGTGCCGAATTTGCGCTGGTGGGCGTGATGGAGCACTTTCTGGCGATGCGCCAAGGGACGGATCGGTCTCGATGACACCGTCCCCATCCGGCCTGATCCTGCCCCCTCGGCCTCATCCGGCCCCAAGATGATTTTGTTCAAAGCTGCTTGATAACGTACAAGCGCGGGTGCCTCGACAGCGCTACGCTCAGGGTTTGGCGGCACCGGGACTTGCCCGAGTCCGTGCCCGTTCCGGCGCCCGCCCCACCTGTGGCACCTACCCGGAGTCGACACTCATGAGCACCATCACCACCTCTGACGGCGTGCAGATTTTCTTCAAGGACTGGGGTCCTAAATCGGCCCAGCCCCTGATGTTCCACCACGGCTGGCCCCTGTCCAGCGACGACTGGGACGCCCAGATGCTGTACTTCGTCAACAAGGGCTTTCGCGTCATCGCGCACGACCGCCGTGGCCATGGCCGCTCCAGCCAGGTCAGCGAAGGCCACGACATGGACCATTACGCCGCCGACGCATCGGCCGTGGCCGAACACCTGGACCTGCGTAATGCCGTCCACATCGGCCATTCCACCGGTGGCGGCGAAGTGGCCCGCTACGTGGCCAAGTTCGGCCAACCGCAGGGCCGCGTCGCCAAGGCCGTGCTGGTCAGCGCCGTGCCGCCGCTGATGGTCAAGACCGAGGCCAACCCGGGCGGCCTGCCCATCGAAGTGTTCGACGGTTTCCGCGAGACGCTGGCCGCCAACCGCGCGCAGTTCTACGTGGACGTGGCCGCCGGCCCCTTCTACGGCTTCAACCGCTCGGGCGCGAAGGTGTCGCAAGGTGTGATCGACAACTGGTGGCGCCAAGGCATGGCGGGCGGCGCCCTGGCGCATTACCAGGGCATCAAGGCCTTTTCGGAAACCGACCAGACCGAAGACCTGAAGGCCATCACCGTGCCCACACTGCTCATGCACGGTGACGACGACCAGATCGTGCCGATTGACGATGCCTCGCGCCTGGCAATCAAACTGCTGAAGAACGGCACCTTGAAGGTATATGAGGGCTTTCCGCACGGCATGCTGACGACGCACGGCGACATCATCAATCCGGACCTGCTGGCGTTCATCAAAGGCTGACTGCCTAGCTGCTACAACTAAGCGGCGAAACCAAGCGGCGAAAAGCAAGGGGCGAAGCAATTTCGCCCCTTTTTCGGAATATTCCGACACTACGACCCGGCTTTGTTCTATATACTCGCCTATTGCCGACAGCAGATTGGGCGCCAAACGCGCAAAACCTGCTCGCTTCGACGCTTGAATCAGCCCCATAGGGCACGCTTCGGGTCCATAACCGGCTTCACAGCCGGTCATCAGCCACCAAGGTGGCGCACCCCGACACGATTCGCACCGTACGCTTCGTCGCGGCACCGCTTGAATATTCTCTTCCCAAAGCGCTGTCATCTCCTCCATTGCCTCGTCCCGCGCAGCCCGCAAGGCCTACGCCTAGCGAGGCCTTTCGTCCAAGAAGAACCGACATGAACGCCGTGCCGCAAGACAAACTGATTACCGCCCTGGACCACGCCCGCCTGCTGGGCATGATCACGCGCCCCGCCACCGCCGCCACCTTGCCGCGCGATGCGGTCGACGCGGCGCAAGAACTGCTGGATTCGGCGCCCATCATCGCCATCGAGGAAGTCACGCCTGACATCATTACGATGCGTTCACGCGTGCGCTTGCTGAACGACAAGGGCGATGAAATGGTGGTCACGCTGTGCTATCCGGCGGACGCCAACCTGGCCCAGGGCCAGGTATCGGTCATGTCGCCGCTGGGCTTGAGCCTGATTGGTTCCCGCACGGGCCAGCGCGTCACCTGGACCGCGCCCAACCAGACCGAACACTCCGCCACCATTGAAGAAATTCTGTACCAGCCCGAAGCGGCGGGCGATACCACGGCCTGAAGCATCGGGCTAAAGTATTGGCCTGAAATGCAGGCCTGAAGCATCGGTCTAAAACCCAGCCAGAAATTCCGGGCGCCCCGTGCCAGCACGCGGCGCCCGGCGCACGTATACGGCCACTACAAATCAAAAAACACGGTTTCGTACGGCCCCTGCATGTGTACGTCAAAGCGGTAAATCACGTTGCCGCCGCGCACGTCCCGGCGAGCCACCAGCGAGTGGCGCCTTGCCGCGGGCACCGAATTCAACACCGCATCGCGCGCATTCGCGTCGCTCTCATCGTCGAAGTACACGCGCGTGAACACGTGCAGCAACAGCCCGCGCATGCTGAGAATCATATCGATGTGCGGCGCTTCGCCTTCGGCTTGCGGCCCGGGCTTGACCGTATCGAACGTATAGCGGCTGCCGGGGTCCGTACCGGTGCCGCAGCGTCCAAATCCTAGAAAGCCCATTGCCGATGCCTCGTATATGTTGCGCGGACAGCGGCCCTGCCCATCTGCCTGCGAGATCTCGACCAGCGCGTCCGGGATCGGTACGCCCTCGCCGTCCAGCACGCGGCCTTGCAAGCGGATGCGGGCGCCGCGCGCGTCGTCGCCGGCCAGCACGCTGTCAAACGGTTGGTCGAAATCGTAGCCATATTGCACGGCCGTCAGGCCATAGGCGAAATACGGCCCCACCGTTTGCGACGGCGTCTGCCCAAAGTTGTCTTGCTGTCCCTGCATCATGTCGCCTTTCCTTTTAGCGATGTTCAAGCGGCGTC
Organism: Achromobacter spanius; assembly: GCF_002812705.1. Classification (NCBI taxonomy): domain Bacteria; kingdom Pseudomonadati; phylum Pseudomonadota; class Betaproteobacteria; order Burkholderiales; family Alcaligenaceae; genus Achromobacter; species Achromobacter spanius. The sequence goes on from NZ_CP025030.1 coordinate 5,694,583, forward strand.
TGGGCCGCCCCGCGCAGCACGATGTCGAACTGGTATCCCAGCGCAATGCCTGCTTGCGTCAGGTCCAGGCTGAAATCCGCAACCAGCCTGCTACGCGCCTCTGCGGGGGTGCCCAGGTAGATGGGGTCATAGGCAAGCAGCGGGTCGCCCGGAAAGTACATCTGGGTGACAAGCCGGCTGGCGAAGTGATGGCCGAACAGCGACAGATGAATGTGCTGGGGCCGCCATGCGTTGGGGTGGTTACCCCAGGGATAGGCGCCCGGCTTGATGGTCACGAATCGGTAGCGCCCCTCGGCGTCCGTCAGGCAGCGGCCCGCGCCCAGAAAGTTGGGATCCAGCGGCGCATTGTGCCGATCGGCCTTGTGTACATAGCGTCCCGCCGCGTTGGCCTGCCAGATTTCAATCAGCGTGTGCGGCACGGGCCGGCCGTGGTCATCCAGCACGCGCCCGGCCAGCACCATGCGTTCGCCGATGGGTTCCCCGTTGCGGCGCGCGTTGCGCGTGAGGTCGTGGTCGCGCTTGCCGACGCAATCGTGGCCATACACAGGCTGGCGCATTTCGCCAAGCGCCGCCGCCAGCGGCACCAAGGGCAGCACCGGGCTGCGCCAGGCAGTCGATTGATAGCCGTCGCAGCGGTACGGCGGGTGGCTTTTCCAATCACGCGGGGACAAAGCCGTGACGGTGTCCGGAGAACTTTCCATGGTTGTGACCTTTTCAGCGGGAATCCAATTGACGCGCCTGAATCAAGCGAACCAGGCCCAGCAACATGGTGGTGTTCGGCACGGCCACACCGGCCTGCCGCGCACGCGACACGACTTCGCCATTGATCGCTTCGATCTCGGTGGGACGTTTCGCCAAGACGTCTTGCAACATCGACGGCTGATGCGCGCGATGATGCGCGATGGCGTACGCGACGCTGGCCTGGCAGGCGGCTTCGTCGGCGTCGATGCCTGCCGCGCGTGCCACGGCGATAACTTCCGCCACCACCGCCCGCGCCAGCGCCGGGCCATCGCTGGCGTGGGCCAACTGCCCCACCGCGCAACCGGTCACGGCGCACAAGCCGTTCAACGCCGCGTTGAACGCCACCTTTTCCCAGATTGCCGCCCAAACATTGGCGTCGACTTCGCAGTGCAAGCCAGCGGCGTCCAGCGCGCCGGCAATGCGCCGCGCCTGGGCATCCGCTTCACCGCTTGCCGGCAACAGGCGGATCTTGCCCGCGCCGTGCGATCTGACATGCGCGAGGCCAGCCAGGTCGGCCGGCCACGTCGTCATGCCGACCAGCAAACGTGCCGGGTCCACGTGGCGCGACGCGGCCTCCAGGTTGCCCAGTCCATTCTGCAAGGTCAGCACCCGCAACGGTGCGTCAGCGGACGCCGCGTTCAGCAGCGCCGCCACGCTACGCAGAGCGGCGTCGGTATGCAGGCTTTTGGTGAACAGGATGAGCAGGTCGGGCACGTCGCGGTAGTGCTCGGGCCGCAGCACCGTCAGGCCATGAACGCGCCGATCGCCGCCATCGGTTTCCAGCCGCAGGCCCTGGGCGCGTATGGCGTCCAGGTGCGCGTCATTCACGTCCAGCAAGGTGACGTCCTGGCCGCTTTCACTCAGCAAGCCCCCAAACAGGCACCCCATGGCGCCCGCGCCCAGCATGGCGATCTTCATCGTGAGACTCCCGCCGCGGCAACGCCGCCCACCGGTGCGGCCATGCGCTGGCCGGGGAAATGGCGGCGCACCGACAGCAAGGCAATCAAGGCAAACACCATGACCGTGCCCAACATCGTCAGGTAGCCCTGCGCGCCCCACAGCGTGATGACCGTGGCGCCCACGAACGCGCTGAGAATGGCGCCCAGGCGGCCGAAGGCCAGCGCCCCCGCGGTGCCGGTGGCGCGCACGCCCGTGGAATACACATAGGCGCAGAGCGCATACATGGTGGACTGCACGGCGTTGACGAACAGCCCATGCACGCCAAACCCGAACACCAGCAGCGATGAACTCTGCCGCACATCCACCAACAACATCAGGAAGGCGCTGCCCAGCGCACCCACGCAGCAGATGGCAAGCGGCACGCGCGAGCCCCAGCGCGTCATGGCCACCGCGCACACCAAGGCGCCGATCACGCCACCCAGGTTGTAGGCGGTCAGCCCCGACCCCGCCACCGACAGCGGCAAGCCTTCCGAGCTGAGCATCGTAGGCAGCCAACTGAATGCGCTGTACACCGCCGTCAGGCACATGAAGAACGCCACCCAGATGGCAATGGTGTCGAAGCGATAGGTGCTCGTGAACAAGGCCCGCACACCGCCCTGCTGCTTTGACGTCTGCTTTTCAATGGCCTGCTCGACCGCGTCCGTGTAGCGCACGCCTTTCGGCATGGGACGCCCCATGCGGCCCAGCAGCTTGCTCAGTTCGTTCCAGCGCTCGGGTCGGCGCGCCAGGAAGCGCGGTGATTCCGGCAGTGCGGCCATCAACGCAAACCCCAGCACGATGGCCAAGGCGCCGCCGATGAAGAACGACGCGCGCCAGCCGTACAGTGGCAATACATGGCCCGAGAAAAACCCCGCCAACATGCCGCCCAGCGGCACGCACACGATGGTGGCGGTTACCGCCAGCGTACGTCGGCGCGCCGGGGTGAATTCAGCGGTCATGGTGGTGGAACTGGGTAGCGCGCCGCCGATGCCCAGCCCGGCGACGAAGCGCAGCACGGCCACAGTCAGCGCGTCCGGCGCCAGCCCGATCGCGCAAGTGGCGGTGCCGAATACGAATACGCTGACAATCACCGCCATGCGGCGTCCGTAGCGGTCGGCGAAGAGGCCGGCAGACGCGCTGCCGATACCCATTCCGATCAGGCCGGACGCCACCGCCGGCGCGAAGGCTTCGCGCGTGATGCCCCATTCCTGGATCATCATCGGAATGGCAAAGCCAATCAGTTGACCGTCAAAGCCGTCCATGACGATCGACAGGGCAGCCAGCATCACCACCCATTTCTGCATGCTGGTGAAAGGGCCATCGTCCAGCAAGGCGCCCACGTCGGCACTGCCACGCAAGGGCGCCGCCGCGGGTGCCGATGCATGTGCCGCTGTCGGTGCCGCCTCATTCGGGGAAATCCAGGTCATGTCATTCATCTCCGTTATCTTTCACGCTTCAATCCCAGAGCGGCCCGACGGGCAGCCCCACATAGTTCTCCGCCAGCGCGGTGCAAGCCGCGCGCGAACGGGTCAGGTAATCAAGTTCGGCGTCTTGCAGCTTGCGTTCAAAGGCATCAGCGCCCGGCGCGCGGTGCAGCAATGACGTCATCCACCAGGAAAACCGCTGCGCACGCCAGACGCGGCGCAGGGCTGTGTCGCTATAGGCGTCAAGCAGGTCTTCGCGGTCTTGTCGGTAGAACCGGGCCAAGGCGCGCGACAGCAAGCGCACATCGGACATCGCCAGGTTCAGGCCCTTGGCCCCCGTGGGCGGCACCACGTGCGCCGCGTCGCCTGCCAGGAACAGCCGGCCGTGCCGCATCGGTTCGGTAACGCTGCTGCGCATGCCGACGACGGTCTTGTCAAAGATGACGCCCTCTTTTGGCTGCCATCCATCGCGGGTTGCCAGCCGGGCGCGCAGCGTGGACCAGATGCGGTCATCGGACCAGTCTTCGGGTTGATCGCGGGGGTCGCATTGCAGATACATGCGCTGTACCTGAAGCGATCGTGTGCTGACCAGCGCGAAGCCATCGTCGCCCAAGGCGTAGATCAGTTCGTCGGATGACGGCGGGGCCTTGCACAACATGCCCAGCCACCCGTAGGGATAGCGGTGTTCAACCGTTTGCAGCGACTGCGGGGCGATGGCGGCGCGGCTGACGCCATGCGTGCCGTCGCAGCCAACGACGAAATCCGCCTGCACGGTTTGACGCTCGCCGCTTTCATCGCCGCTTCCGCCATAGCGCACGGTGGGCCGCGACGACGCCAGGTCATGCAGGGTCACGTTGGCCACCTCAAAGCGCAGGTCCCCGCCCGTGGCCAGCCGCGCGTCCACCAGGTCCTTGATGACTTCGTGCTGCGCATAGACCATCACCGCGCGGCCGCCCGTCAGTTCAACAAAATCAATGCGCCGGTCCACGCCGCCCACGCGCAACACGGTCCCTTCGTGCCGGAAGCCTTCGCGACGCATCCGGTCGCCCAAGCCTGCTTCGGACATCAGGTCCACCGTGCCCTGCTCCAGCACCCCCGCGCGGATGGTGGCGCAGATGGCATCGCGGCTGCGGCGTTCCAGCACCACGGATTCAATGCCCTGCAAGTACAGCAAGTGCGACAACATCAGCCCTGCCGGGCCGGCCCCTATGATCGCTACCTGAGTGCGCATGGTCCGCCTCTACTCTTGAAAGATACCCAGCGCCATAACGTCAAAACGGGAAGTCGCGCGCGGTGGTCTGCACCGTGATCCAGCGCAGGTCGGTAAAGGCGTCGATACCGGCCTTGCCATCGAAGCGGCCAATGCCGCTGTCCTTGACACCGCCAAACGGCATCCGCGCCTCGTGGTGTACGGTGGGGCCATTGACATGACAGATGCCAGCTTCGATGCGGCCCGCCACCGCGATAGCCCGCCCGACGTCGCGGCCGAACACCGCCGCGGACAAGCCGTATTCGTTGTCGTTGGCGCAGGCCACGGCTTCGTCCACCCCGCTTACGCGCACAATGCCCTTGACCGGCCCGAAGGCCTCTTCGCGATAAAGCCGCATGCTGGGCGTGACGTGGTCGATCAAGGTGGCGGGCATCAGCACGCCGTCGGCCTTGCCGCCCGTGACCAGACGACCGCCTTGCGCAAGCGCGTCGTCAATCAGGGCGTTGCAGCGTTCAACGATGCTCATGTCGGCAACCGCCCGCAACACGGCCGGCTCCTGGTGGAAATCGTTCACCGACAGCGCCGCCGTGCGCTCGGCCAGCAGGGCTACGAAGTCGTCCGCCACGGCCTGGTCCACGATGATGCGTTCGGTGGCCGTGCAGCTTTGCCCGGCATTCGTGTAGGCGCCAAACACCGCCGCGCGCGTGGCGGCGTCCAGGTCGGCGTCGTCCAGCACGACGAACGGCGTCTTGCCGCTTAGCCCAAGCACGACCGGCTTCAAGTGGTGGGCGCAGGCGGCGGCAATACGCCTGCCAACTTGCGTGGACCCGGTGAAGCTGACCCGGCGCACGGCCCGATGCGCCACCATGGCTTCGACGACGGTGGCCGCGTCGGCGGGTGCATTCGTAATGAAGTTGACAACGCCCGGGGGGAAGCCGACCTCTTGCAGGGTGCGAATGATGAGTCCATGCGTGGCCGGGCACATGCCGCTGCCCTTGAACACCACGGTATTGCCGCAAGCCAGCGGCGTGGCGATGGCGCGCACGGCCAACACCACCGCGGCGTTCCAGGGTGCAATACCCAGCACCACGCCGGCGGGCCGCCGCAGGGCCTTCGCCGTATTGCCCGGCACGTCGGAAGCAATGACCTCGCCATTGATCTGCGTGGTCATGGCGGCGGCCTCAAGCAGCATGTCCGAGGCGAGCCGCACATTGAATTCCGCCCAGCCGGCCGACGCACCGGTCTCGGCCGTCATGGCCTCAGCAAACACCGGGGCCTTGTCCTGCAACGCCCGCGATGCCTGTATCAGCAGCGCGCGGCGTGCTTCGGGGTCGGTCGCCGACCACGCGGTGAAGGCCGCCGCTGCCGCATCCACCGCGGCCAAGGCATCCTGCACGCTGGCGGCGGGAGCCACCGACGCAACGCTTCCATCCAGCGGATTGCGTCGTTCGAACGTGGCGCCGTCCCGCGCGCCCAGCGGTTCTCCGTTGATCAGCAGCGATACCTGCATGGGAGATACGTGCATGATGTTGTCTCCTTTGGAATGCGTCGCCCCGTGCGTCAGGCCACCCGCACTTCAACCAGGTTGGGGCCGCCGCTGGTCAAGGCCTCGGTCAGCACCGCGTCCAGGCGGGTGGGGTCGGATACGCGCACGCCGGGGCAACCCAGCCCCGTGGCAAGCGCCACGAAATCGATGCCGGGCAGATCGGTACCCATGACCTTGTCGTGCGGACCAAAGCCGAACGCTGGCGCGAAGTCTTGCAGGGCGGCGTAGCGGCGGTTATTCAAGATGACGAAGGTGATAGGCAGCTTGTGCTGGCTGGCGCTCCATAGCGCCTGGATCGAATACAGGCTGGAACCGTCGCCGATCAACCCGATGACACGCCGGCCGGGCTTGCCCAGCGCCACACCCACGGCCGCCGGCATGCCATAGCCCAGCCCGCCGCTGTCCATGGTGTAGAAGGTTTCGCTGCGCACGTGGGGCAGATAGTCCTGCATGACCGGGCGCGCGCTGGGGGCTTCTTCCACCACGATGTCGGCGGGGTCGCGCAGGCTGGCCAGGGTTTGCAGCACGAACGCGACGGACATCGGCGACGATGCCTCGACCGGGGCGCAGGGTTCGCGCCGCGCCGGCAAGGGGCGCATGCAGGGCGCCGGCCGCGTCAGCAAGTCTTGCAGGCAAAGCTTGATGCTGCCTACCGCCGCCAAGCCCGCGGGCGCCCAGGCGGCGGTATCCGGATCATCCGTCAACAGACAAAGCTCGGCGCCGTCCGGCACGTGCGGCCCGGCCCCGTCAACGTGATAGGTGAACGCCGGGGCTCCCACGACCAGGATCAGATCATGCCCGGCCAGCCGGCTGACGATACCTTCGCGCGCGGCGGGCAGGAAGCCGGCGAACAGGCGATGGCGTTCCGGAAAGCTGCAGCGTCCCGACATGGGGGCGGCCCAGACACGCGCGCTATGCGATTCCGCAAGCGCAACGATTTCGTTCCAGGCGCCATCGCGGTCCACCGCGGCGCCCACCACCAACACCGGCCGCCGGCTGGCGTCCAGCAAGGCGCCGATGCGCCCGATGGCTTCGGGTTGCGGGCGTAGCGCGGTGCTGACACAGCGCCGTGCAAGCGGTGGCGAAGGCGCGTCCCAATCATCAACCGGCACCGAGACCAGCACCGGACCGCGCGGCGGCATCATCGCGACGTAATAAGCGCGCGCGATGGCCAAGGGCACGTCTTGGGCACGCGCGGGTTCGGTGCTCCATTTGACGTAAGGCCTGGGCATATCGGCCGCGTGGCTTGATGACAAAAAGGGATCGAACGGCAGAATGCCACGCGCCTGCTGGCCGGCCACCACCACCAGGGGCGTGCGGTTCTTGAAGGCGGTGAAGAGGTTGCCCATGGCGTTGCCGACGCCCGCCGCGGAATGCAGGTTGACCAACGAGGCGTTGCGCGTGGCTTGCGCATAGCCGTCCGCCATGCCCACCACGCTGGCTTCCTGCAAGCCGAGCACATAGCGGAAATCGTCCGGAAAACCGCGAAACATGGGCAGTTCGGTGGATCCGGGGTTGGCGAAAACCGACGTCATGCCGACGCGGCGCATCAGGTCGTAGACGGCGTCGCGGACGGTCAGCGCCGGTGCCGGCAGCGACGCGGCGGCCAGGCCGTCGGCTGCGTCCAGCGGGTCCAGTAAACCAAAGGCGGATCCGGTCATTGCTAAGGTCCTTGCGGTGAAGCGCATTGAAACTGCAGGGGAATTGCCGTGAAATTTCGGTGACGTTGCGAGCTGCCGGCACGCGCTATGGCGAGCCTGCCGCGCGGTCAACGAGGACGGCAGAGTGTCGCCCCCCCTAGCAGACTTGAGAATTGAAATATCGAGACAAAGTCATTACGCTTTGGCATGCCATTCGATCTTCATCAATTGGCGGCATTCAACGCGGTCGTTGCGGCTGGCAGCCTTGGCCGCGCGGCCGACGCCATGCACGTCACGCAGTCCGCGCTAAGCCGCATCGTCCGCCGGCTTGAAGTTCACGTTGGCGCGCCCTTGTTCGAACGGCATTCCAAAGGCATGCAACTGACCGACGTTGGCCTGGCCCTGCTGCCGCATGCCACCGCGTTGCTGCGCGATGCCGAAGGCGCCAAAGAGGAAATCCGCGCGCTGCTGGGGCTGGCCAAAGGCACGATCCGCGTGGGTGCCGTGGGCAGCATCGCCTGTCAGATCCTGCCCACCGCCCTGACCCGCACCTGCCAGCGGTGGCCGATGCTGCAGGTGGAAGTGGTGGAAGGGGTTTGGGACCGACTGGCCGGCGCCTTGCTGTCGCGCGAGATCGACTTGGCGCTGGGCGCCCACACCCACGACACCGACGAGATCATCTCCGTGCCGGACTGCTGTTGGGAAGACACCAGCTACGTGGTGGCGGGCACCGCCCACCCGCTGCGCGCGCGCCGGGCGCTCAGCCTGGCCGACACGCTGACGCAAAAGTGGGCCATCATGCCGCGCGGCACCGGCCCGTACGAACACATGAAAGCGCTGTTCACGCGGCATCGGCTGCCCACGCCCGAAGTCACGGTTGAAACGCGGTCCATCACCGTGTTGAAGAGTCTGATCGCGCACTCGGAATTTTTGGGATGGATGCCCGAACCCATGTATTACGCCGAGCAGCGCGCGGGCCTGCTCGACCGCCTTCCCATCCCCGGTGCGTGCGATACCCGCACGCTGACGGCGTTCCGGCGCAGCCATGGCTTGCTGCCCCTGCCGGCCGCGAAACTGCTGAACGAATTGCGGCGGCTGGCCACCAACCCGCCGCCTTAGACCGTCGCGCGTTGCATCTCCTGCAACTGGCGCCACAGGATTTTCCCGGTGCTCGACTTGGGCAGCGCATCCACAAACTCCACGATGCGCGGCGCCTTGTAGGCCGCCATGCGCGCGCGGGCCCAGGCAATCACCTCGTCTTCGCGGGCGCTCTCGCGCGCTTCGGGCCGCAGCACCAGCAAGGCCTTCACCGTTTCGCCACGGCAGGCGTCGGGCACGCCCACCACGCACGCCTCGTGCACGGCGGGATGTTCGTACAAGGCGTTCTCGACTTCCGCCGGCCAGACCTTGTAGCCCGAGGCATTGATCATGCGCTTGAGCCGATCGGTGATGAAGAAATAGCCGTCTTCATCCATGCGTCCCAGGTCGCCGGTGCGAAAGTAGCGCTCGCCGTCCAGCATGAAGAAAGCCTCGTCATCGGCGGCCGGGTTATTCCAATAGCCCTGCATGACTTGCGCGCCGCGCGTCACCAGTTCTCCCACTTCGCCGGGCGGCAAGGCTTGCAAGGTGGCGGGGTCGACCACCCGCGTATCGACGCCAAAGGTCGGCACGCCGATGCACTGGCGCTTGTTGCGGTGCATGGGGTTGCAGTGCAGGAACGAAGCGGTCTCGGTCAGGCCGTAGGCTTCGTTGAAGATGATGCCGTAGCGGTCGGCCAGCATCGCCGCCACCGCCTCGGGCATGGGCGCGCCGCCGCCGCACAACAAGGCAAGGCGCGACAGGTCGAATGATTCAATCTCCGGCTGCGCGAAGAAGTCGACAACCATCGCGGGCGGCGCGGCCCAGACGCTGACGCGGTGCCGCGCCATCAATTGCGCGGCCACCTGACGGTCCCAGCGCGGCAACAGCACGACGGTGGCGCCCAACAGAATCGGCAGGTTCATGCAGTTCTGCATGCCCAGCAGATGGAACAGCGGCGCCACGCCCATGATGACGGCTTCCGAGGTCAGGCCGCGCCACAGCTGCGACCCCGTTACCGCCGCGCCCAAGGTGCCGTGCGTGTGACGGCAGCCCTTGGGGCGGCCGGTGGTGCCGGACGTGTAGGGCAAGAGGCACAGGTCCTGGGCACGGCTTTTGTGCGGCGCGGGCGGGGCGTTGACGGCCAGCGCGCCATACCAGGGCACAGACCCGGGCACAGCCCCGGGAACAGACACCGCCCCTGGCACGGCACCACGCACGCCACCCGACGCAGCGGCGTTGTGGCGCGGTGCGGCGACCCAGTCGGGCGGCGTCACCCGGTCATCGCCATCCCCCGCGCCCAGGTAGTCGGAATAGGTGTGAACGATGATGCGGTCCAGGCGCCCATCCTCGACAAAGCGTGCCAGCCGTGGCGCCAGTTCCTGCGCGGCAAACGCCACCTGAGCGCCACTGTCTTGCAGGTAATGCGCCAGCTCGTCTTCGGTGCTCATCGCGTTCACCGGCACCACCACCGCATCGGCGCGCAGCACCGCGTAGTAGGCAATGATGAATTGCGGACAGTTCTGGCTCAGCAACAACACCCGGTCGCCCGCCTTGACGCCCGCGCCGTGCTGCAAATAGCCGGCCATGGCGTCGACCTCGCGCTTCAGGCGCGCGTAGTCCAGCACCATGTCGTAGAACACAATGGCGGGCTTGTCGGGATAGCGCGTGGCCGCGGCCTCCAGGTTGAAATACAGGCTGGACCGAGGCTGGCTGATGTGCGTCGGCAGCCCCTTGGGCCAATACCGCAAATGCGCTTGCTGCATCCGTGTCTCCGGGTTCCCGCGCAAGGTGCTGTCCGCGCTAGGCGGTCATGCCCCGCGCGATGATTTCTTTCATGATTTCGTTTGAACCGCCGTAGATCTTTCCCACGCGCGCATCCGCATACATGCGTGCGATGGGCGTTTCCAACATGTAGCCGTAGCCACCGTGCAATTGCAGGCATTCATCGATGACTTGGCAGTTCATTTGCGTGGTCCACCACTTGGCCATGGCGGCGGTGGACAGGTCCAGCGTGCCCTGCAGTTGCCGCGTAATGCAGTCGTCGACAAAACGCGCGGCGATGGTGGCTACCGTTTCGCATTCGGCCAACTTGAAGCGCGTGTTCTGCATGTCGATGAGCGCTTGCCCGAACACCTGGCGCGTGCGGGTGTAGGCCAGCGTGTCGTCGATGGCGCGCCGCATCGTGGCCACCGCCCCCACCGCGATCAGCAGGCGTTCGCGCGGCAGTTGCTGCATCAGTTGCACAAAGCCGCGCCCTTCCACGTCGCCCAGCAGGTTGCCGGCCGGCACGCGCACGTCGTCGAAAAACAGTTCGGTGGTGTCCAGGCTTTTCTGGCCCAGTTTTTCAAGCAGCTTGCCACGCCGAAACCCTGGCAGGTCCTGTGTCTCCACCATGATCAACGAGACCCCGCGCGATCCGGCTGCAGGGTCCGTCTTGGCCACCACGCAGATCAGGTCCGCATGCAAGCCATTGGTGATGAAGGTCTTGGACCCGTTGATGACATAGGCGTCGCCGTCGCGCCTGGCGGTGGTGCGCACGCTTTTCAGGTCGGACCCCGCGCCGGGCTCGCTCATGGCGATGGCGCCGACAAGTTCACCCGTGGCCATGCGGGGAAGCCAGCGCTGCTTTTGCGGCTCGGTGCCGTAGTTCAGGATGTAGTGCGCCAGGATGGCGCTGTGCACGTTGTTGCTGAAGCCGTAGACCATGGCGCGCGCCTGTTCGGCCGCCACGATGGCCTCGTGCGCGAAGCTGCCGCCCGCGCCGCCATAGGTCTCGGGCATGCTGACGCAAAGCAGCCCCATGCGGCCGGCCTTGTGCCAGATGTCGCGATCGGCGTGCTGCTGCTTGCGCCACTTTTCCTCATCGGGCGCGAATTCTTTTTCGAACAGACGGCGCGTGGAATCCTGGAACAGCGTCAGGTCGGCGTCCATCCAGCCGGGGCGAGGTTCCATGGGGGTATCCATCGACATATCCCCGATCAAGGACGGCCACCGCCCACGACCAGCACCTGTCCGCTGACGTAGTTGGATTCGGGCAGGCAGAACAGATACACGGCGCCCGCCGCTTCGGCAGGCGTGCCCGCGCGGCCAAGCGGGATCAGGCTTTCGGCATTTTTCAGCACCTGCGGGTTCACGCCCACCTTGATCTGCCGCCCCTCGATGTCCAACGTGGCGTCGCCATCGGCGGCGGCTTCAGTCAGGCGCGTCTTGATCAGGCCGAACGCCACGCTGTTCACATTCACTTTGTAGCGGCCCCACTCTTTGGCCATGGCGCGCGTCAGGCCATTGATGCCGGCCTTGGCCGCCGCGTAGTTGGCCTGCCCCGCGTTGCCCATCACGCCCGAGGTGGACGATATGTTCACCACCTTGCGGAACACTTCGCGTCCGTCGGCGGCCTCGGCCTTGGCCGCTTCGCGGATGAAGCCGGACGCGGCGCGCAGGATGCGGAACGGGGCCGACAGATGGACGGCCAGGATCTCGTCCCATTGCTCGTCGGTCATTTTCTGGATGACGTTGTCCCAGGTGTAGCCGGCGTTGTTCACAATGATGTCCAGCCCGCCGTAGGTGTCGACGGCCGCGCCCACGAAGCGCTCGGCAAAGCCGGGCGCGGTAACGCTGCCGGGGCACGCCTGCGCCTGCCCGCCCGCCTGGCGGATCATGGCGACCGTATCGTTGGCGGGCGCCGGGTCCAGGTCGTTGACCACGACTTTCGCGCCTTCACGCGCCAGCTTCAGCGCAATTTCCTGTCCAATGCCGCGTCCGGATCCGGACACCAGCGCCACCTTGCCGTCTAGCGTACCCATCGTCTTTGTCTCCTGTTTCATGCCGCCTGGTACAGCGTGACAACGCAAGCGCCGCCCAGCCCCAGGTTGTGCTGCAAGGCCAGCCGCGCGCCTTCCACTTGCCGCAAGTCCGCTTGGCCGCGCAGTTGCCAGACCAGTTCAGCGCATTGCGCCAAGCCGGTTGCACCCAGCGGATGGCCCTTGGACAACAGGCCCCCCGACGGATTCGTCACGACGCGCCCGCCGTAGGTGTTGTCGCCATCCAGGATGAATTTTTCGGCGCTGCCCTCGGGCGTCAGGCGCAGCCCTTCGTAGGTGATCAGTTCATTGGCCGTGAAGCAGTCGTGCAGTTCCACCACGTCGAGATCGGCGGGATCCACGCCCGCGGCCTCGTAGACCTGGTCGGCGGCGGCCCGGGTCATGTCATAGCCGACCAGGCAGCGCATGTCGCCGGAGTCGAAGGTGGAGGGCGTGTCGGTGGTCATGGCCTGCGCCGCGATGCTGACGGCGGGCGTCAAGCCATGCCGACGCGCGAAGTCGTCCGAGCACAGGATGGCGGCCGCCGCGCCGCAGGTGGGCGGGCAGCATTGCAAGCGCGTCAAGGGCTCGGAGATCATCGGTGCATCCATCACGTCGGCCAAGGTAACGGTCTGGCGAAAGACGGCGTAGGGATTGCGCGCCGCATGCTGGCGCGCCTTGACGGAGATGCGCGCGAAGGTGTCGGCGCGAATATCGTGCTGCTGCATGTAGCGGCGCGCGGCGCCACCGAAGAACTGCGCGGCGCGTGGCTTGCCGGTGTCATAGCCTTGCGCGTCGGTCATCGCCTCGATGAATCCGGTCAATGGCGACGGCCGGTCTTCATAAACGCTTTTCAACGCGCCCGGCACCATCTGTTCAAAGCCCACGGCCAGTGCACATTCCACCGCGCCGCTTTCCACGGCCTGACGGGCCAGGAACAAGGCGGACGAGCCGCTGGCGCAGTTGTTGTTGACGTTGAAGACGGGAATGCCGGTCAGGCCCACGCCATACACCACCGCCTGGCCCGACGTGGAATCGCCGTAGACGTAGCCCGCGTAGGCTTGCTGCACGGCGTCGTACGGCACGCCCGCGTCTTGCAGGGCTTCCCGCGCGGCGCGCATGCCCATCACGGAATAAGGCTCGCTTGCACCGGGTTTGCTGAAGGGGATCATGCCCACGCCGGCCACCCAAACTTTTCTGTTCATGCCTGTTTCTCCTGGAGTGCTTTGCGCACCCCCGTTGCCTGGCCCATAGCTTCCCGCCGGGCGCGCAACGCGGCAATGGCCGCAGGCATCAAATGGATTGGCGGAAAGTGTCAGCGCCCGGCATCACGCGGGCGGGGCCGGGGTCGGGGTGGGGCCGCACGCCAGTTGATTACGGCGATACTCGCCCGGCGACACACCGGTCCATTTCTTGAAGGCGCGATGAAACGTGCTGGGTTCGGAAAAGCCCAGACGCTCGGCAATCTCCATCAGGGACAAATCATGCCGGCCCAGGTATTCAACGGCGGCGTCGCGCCGCAAGTCATCCTTCAGCACCTGGAAGCCCTGCCCTTCTTCGCGCAGATGGCGTCTGAGTGTTTGCGGCGTCATCGACAACTGCGCGCTGACCTGTGCCAAGGACGGCAATTCGGCAGACAGGTCGTTGCGCAGCAGGCGGCGAATGCGGTCGGTCAGCGTGGCGCGGTCTTGATACTTCACCAGCAGGTCAAACGGGGCGTTGGCCAGGAAAGCGTGCAGCGCCTGGGCGTCCTGCACCACGGGCAAGGCCAGCCAACGCGATTCGAGCCACAGGCCCGTGACCGGCTGCCCGTAACGCACCGGTGCGTGAAAGACCCGTTGCGCATCCGCGCTGCGCGCGCCCGCGTGGTAGTCCACGCCCAGGATGGGGATGCGGCGGCCCGCCAACCAGTTGGCCACACCCAAGGTGAAGAACAGGAAGGTGCGTTCTCCATACCACTGCGTGCAGCCGGGTTCGCCTCGCGCGTCCAGCACGATGCGCGCGCTGTCGCCCGCGACGCAAAGCCGCGCGGTGAAGTCGCGCAGCACGCCGTGGTAGTAGCGAAACGCCACGCGCAGCGCGTGGCCCACCGTGCTTTCCTGCACCGCCAAACGGCAGGCCTGGGCGAAGGCGCCCAACGGCACCGGGCGCTGTCCCATGCCCAGGAAATCGTCGCGCGTGGCGCGCCGCAGCATCCGCAAAATTTGTGCGAACTGCGCCTGCGACACGCGCGCCATCGGCGCCTGCAACAAGGCAGGCGGCACGTCCGCGCGCCGCAACACGCGATCAACGTCCACGCCGCGCGTGCGGGCGCCTTGCAGGATCTGGGCGATGTGCCCCACGGCAATGGTGTGATGCGTCATGGCGGATTCCTACGGCTGGGGCGTGAACCGTCTGCGTCGATGGTAGCGAAAGGCATGCGGGCACGGAACGCCCGGCGTGAGCATTCCCGCCAAGCCGAATCAGCGATTTCGCCATTGGTTCGCCGCAAAGCCCCGCCTAGACTGGCTTTTGCCTTAGTCCGGCCGCCTCTTCGTATTTACCGGAGTCCCTCTTTGGATATGCCGAACACCGCTCCGCTTGCGGGTATCAAAGTCCTGGATCTGTCGCGCTTGCTGCCCGGCCCGCTGGGGGCGCAGTACCTGGCCGACCTGGGCGCCGACGTCATCAAGATCGAAGACACGCAGGCGGGGGACTACGCGCCCCCCGCGCTGCGCGCCGTGTGCAACCGCAACAAGCGGGGCTTGCGGCTGGACCTGAAACACCCCGACGGGCAGGCCGTGCTGGCGGCGCTGGCGCGCGAGGCCGACGTGCTGATCGAGAGCTTTCGCCCCGGCGTGGCCGCGCGCCTGAAGGCCGACTACCCGACCTTGTCGCGGCACAACCCGCGCTTGGTGGTTTGCAGCATCACCGGCTACGGCCAGAACGGCCCGCTGAGCGATGCGGCGGGCCACGACCTGAATTATTCGGCCTACGCGGGCGTGGCAGATCAGATGGGATGCGGGCCGCATCAACCCGCGCTGTCCAACCTGCCGATGGCGGACATTCTGGGCGGCTCGCTGACGGCGGTGATGGGTATTCTGGCGGCGTTGGTGGACGCGCAACGCACGGGGCAAGGGCGCTATGTGGACATCGCCATCGCCGACGGCCTGCTGGCGGGCGCGGTGGTGCCCCTGGCCACGCTGAACGCGCATGGCGACACCCGCCCGGCGGGCGGCGACACGCTGTCGGGCGCGCTGGCCTGCTACGGGCAGTACCGCGCGCAAGACGGGCGCTACCTGGCCGTGGCGGTGCTGGAACCAAAATTCTGGGACACGCTGTGCAAGCGGATTGAACGGCCCGACCTGCTGCCGCTGCACCGTGATGGCGACCCCGCGCGACAGGCATGGCTGCGGTCTGAACTGCAAGCACTGTTTGCCTCGCGGCCGCTGGCGCATTGGCTGGATCTGCTGGAGGGCGCGGACTGCTGCGTGTCGCCCGTGCTGAAACTATCTGAAAGCCTGGCGCATCCGCAGTTCACCGCGCGCGGCATGGTACAGGCGTCCCGGCACCCGGCCTACGGGTCGGCCGCGCAGATCGCCAGCCCCGTGAAGATGTCCGGCTTTCAGTTCGCCATCCACCGCCAGGCGCCATTGCCGGGCGAACACACCGCCCAGGTCCTGCGTGAAGCCGGCTATGACGACGCCGCCATCGCCAGCCTGGCCGAGCGTGGCATCGCGCTGTAAGGCCTAGGCCCGCCCCACTTGCTGTGCCCATAACAATCAGGACGGAGACAACCATGACGGATCATCCTTGCAGCATCGCCTTGCCCAGACGCCGCAGCCTGCTCAAGTTGGGGCTTGGGTTGGGGCTTGCCCTGCCCACCGCGCTGGCGCTCAGCCCGGCCGCGCGCGCGGCCACCTTTCCGACGCGGCCCATTACCTTGATCGTGCCCTTTCCCGCCGGCGGCGCCACCGATACGCAAATGCGCGCGCTGGCGGTGGCGGCCTCGCGCGAACTGGGCCAGAGCGTGGTCATTGCCAACCGGCCAGGCGCGGGCGGCACGCTGGGGCCGGCCGCCATGGCGCACAGCGCCGCGCCGGACGGCTACACGGTGTCGGTGGTGGTGGGCACGCTGTTTCGCTACCCGTTCCTGCAACAGGTGAACTACGACCCCGTGCAGGACTTCACTTACATCGCCTGCATGACGGCGTATTCCTACGGCATCGTGGTGCGCCAGGATGCGCCCTGGAAGACGCTGGACGAACTGATCGCCCATGCGCGTGCCCATCCGGAGAAGATCAGCTACGGCGCCACGGGCGCGGGCGGGTCGGGCCGCATTGCCATCGAACGCCTGTCCAGGCTGACCGGCACGACGTTCAATTTCATTCCGTACAAGGGCGCGGCGGAAGAAACCACGGCGCTATTGGGCGGCCACATCCAGATGGTGGCGGACGCGGGCTGGGGCCCGATGATCGACACGGGACGCGCGCGCCTGTTGGCCATCATCGGCGATGCGCGCGCCAAGCGCGTGCCCGAGGTGCCCACCATGACCGAACTGGGTTACCCCATCGTGGCGACCAACCCCGTGGGCATCGCCGGCCCCAAGGGCATGGACCCGAAGACGGTGGCCGTGCTGCAAAAGGCCTTCCACCGCGCGGCACGCGACCCCGAGTACAACCGCGCCCTGGAAACGGCGGACCAGCCGCACATGCTGATGGACAGCGCGGCCTATACGGAATTCGCCGTCAGGCAAGTGGCGGAGGAAAAGCGCTTCGTGGCGGAACTGGGGCTGAAGACGCAGTAGCGCGCGGGGGATGTTGCCGCGCGACAGCGCTACTGCGCTGCCGCGCTGTTGCGCTGTTGCGCGCGAGCGTGCTGCGTGGCTGCTTGGCGGGTGGCTGGGTGGCTACCTTAGCGGCCGGCTGCCTTGGCGCTGATGCCGTTGGCCACGCCCATGTCCACCTTGGGCACGTCGCGGATCAGCACCCGCACGTCGTCGCCCGAGATGTCGATACTGGTGCACACGGCCTGGTTCAGCGCGGCGATGAGCGCGGCCTTCTTGGCTTCGTCGCGCCCTTCAATCAGCGCCACGTCCACCCGCACCATGCGCTTGCCGATCTCACCCGCCACGATCACATTTTCGGCGGGCACTTCCTGCAACACGATACGCACGCTGGGCAGCGGCGCGGCAATGCTTTCAACCACCGCGTTGGACGCGGCCGTGAGCAAGGCGGCCTTCTGGGCGGCCGAATGGCCTTGCAGGATCTGGACATTCAAAATGGGCATGGCGCTTTCCGATTATGCGAATGGGGATCGCCGGGCTTGTGACCGGCCAGCCATCATAAAACGACTTTGCCCGCGTGCAAGCGATTGCACGCGGGCAAAGTTCAAGCGTCGGACGCTGCCGGAAACAGGCAGCGCCACGGGTAGCACGCCATGAGCGGCGCGCCCCGTTGATCAGGCCGCTTCGCCCCGATGCTCGGGAGCGGGTTGGCCTTCAAGTTCGGCGGTGGCCGGTTCCGGCGTGGTTTCCGCAAGCGCCGGGGTCACCAGCTCCACGACCTTCTTGCGCGACAGCATGCCCAGGAATTCGTCGTCCTCGCCTGTGACGGCCACCGGCTGGTCGCTATGCACCAACTGCGCCAGCACTTCGCCCAGGCCCGCCGTGGCGGGCACCGAGGCCAGGTCTTCAACAAAGCGCGACACGTCGCGCGCGCCTTCCTGGATGGCTTGCTCGGCCGCCTTCGCGGTCAACACACCGGCCAGGCGCTTGCCGTCCAGCACCGGCGCGTATTCGTAGTCCATGGCGCGCATGCGGTCCAGCGCGTGCGCCGGACGCGAACGCATCGTGAGGGTCAGGCGCGCCGGGTTCACGGCGTGCGTGGCGTTGAGCACCTTGGTGCGGTTCACGTCTTGCAGGAACGACTGCACGTAATCGTTGGCCGGGTTCAACAGAATGTCTTCCGGCGTGCCTTCCTGCACCAGTTCGCCGTCCTTCAGGATGGCGATCCGGTTGCCCAGGCGCAGCGCTTCGTCCAGATCGTGCGTGATGAACACGATGGTCTTGTTCAGCTTGGCCTGCAATTGCAGCAACTGGTCTTGCATTTCGCGGCGGATAAGCGGGTCCAGCGCCGAGAACGCTTCGTCCATCAGCAGGATTTCGGCATCGGTGGCCAGCGCGCGCGCCAGGCCCACGCGCTGCTGCATGCCGCCGGACAGTTGGTGCGGATACTGGTTTTCGAAACCGGCCAGGCCCACTTGTTCCAGCCAGTCGCGCGCCCGCTTTTCGCGTTCGGCGCGGCCCACGCCCTGCACGGTCAGGCCGTAGGCGGCGTTGTCCAGCACGGTGCGGTGCGGAAACAGGCCAAAGCGCTGGAACACCATGCTCATCTTCTTTTGACGGAAGACTTCAAGGTCGCGCTTGTTCAGGCTGACGACATCCACGCCATCGACCAGAATATGGCCGGCGCTGGGCTCGATCAGGCGGTTGAAGTGGCGGATCAAGGTCGACTTGCCGGAGCCCGACAGCCCCATGATGACGTAGATGCTGCCTTCTTCAATCGACAGGCTGATGTCGCGCAGGCCCAGCGTGTGGCCGCTTTCGGCCAGCAGTTGTTCCTTGCTCATGCCGCCCTGGGCGGCTTCCAGCCACTTCTTCGGATGCGATCCAAAGACCTTGTAGATGTTCTTGACTTCGATCTTGCTCATCGCTGGCCTCCCATGCGCATGCGCTGTCCATACGATTGCGTGATCCGGTCGAACAGCACGGCCAGCACCACGATACCCAGGCCCGCCAACAGGCCACGCCCCACTTCCAGGCGGTTGATGCCCAGCAACACTTCATAGCCCAGGCCGCGCGCGCCGATCATCGAGGCGATCACCACCATGGACAGCGCCATCATCGTCGTCTGGTTGATGCCCGCCATGATGTTGGGCAGCGCCAGCGGCAACTGCACGCCAAAGAGCTGCTGGCGCGGGTTGGCGCCAAAGGCGCGCGACGCTTCCAGCACTTCGCGGTCAACCAGGCGGATGCCCAGGTCGGTCAGGCGGATCAGCGGCGGCACGGCGTAGATCACGGTGGCGATGATGGCGGGAATCTTGCCCAGGCCAAACAGCATCACGACCGGAATCAGGTACACGAAGCTGGGCATGGTCTGCATCACGTCCAGCACCGGCAGCATGATGGAACGCAGCCAGTTTACGCGGGCCATCAGCACGCCCAGCGGAATGCCGATCAGCACCGACAGGCCAGCGGCCATGATCATCAGCGCCAAGGTCTGCATGCCGGCGTCCCACAGGCCCAGCACGCCGATCATGCACAGCAGCGCGCCCATGGCCAGGCTCAGGCCGATGCGGCGGCTGACGCCCCAGGCGATCGCCACGGTAACGCCAACCACGGCCCACCAGGGCGAACTGCGCAGCAATTGCTCCAACCACACCAGAGCGTGCAGCACCGGCTGAGACAGAGTCTCTAGCGTGTCGGCGTAGTTGGTGACCAGGTGATCGACGAACCCGTCGATCGCCGCCCTGACCTGGCGGGCGGGAATAATTTCAGGAAACATAGTTTCGACTCCATTCTTGGGCGCTTTCCGGCGGCAGGGGCCGCCACGCATTCCGGATTCCGGATGGGCACGCGGCCAGAGGGCTTTCTTGACGAAAGCAGGCTGCATGCGGTGCAACGCCTATTGCTGGCGGCCGGGCGCAAGCGCCCTGCCAGCGGCCATCTCAGGGGAAAAGACCCTGGGCTCAGTCGCCGTGGGGTGTTTTCCCTTAAGGGCTTTTCCTTAAAGACTATTTACCTGGCGGTGTCCCGGCCTGCCGACGCTGTCGGCAAACCGGGCCGGCCCGCGCCATGACGGCGCGCGGCCGATACCGGATACGTTACAGCGCGCTCTGGACGCGAGTGGCGACCTCGGCGGGAACCCACTTGGTCCAGACGTCGGGCTTGTTCTTCAGGAACCACTTGGCCACGGCGTTGGAGTCATCGCCGGACTCTTCCATGTGGGCCAGGGTCTCGTTGATGACCGGCAGCGGCACCGATACCTTGGACAGGAACGCGGTCAGCGTCGGCGCTTCTTCCGAGAACTTGGTGTTCACGGCGGTGAAGACGGGGTTGTCGGGGTAGGCGCTGGGTTCGGGATTGGCGCACTTGGTCGACGTCAGGCACTTGTGCTTTTCGGCGTCATAGGGCGGCATATCCAACTTGACCAGGTCCATCGCGCCAACCAGCGGCGTGGGCGACCAGTAGTAGAAAACCACGTTCTGCTTGCGCTTGTAGGCCGACATCAGCGCGGCTTTCTGCGCGGCGCCCGTGCCGGGCGAGTACAGCGTGTAGGTGTCGTCCAGCTTCAAGGCGTGGAACAGGTTGTTGCTGGTGACTTCGCAACCCCAGCCCGCCGGGCAGCCATAGAAACGGCCCTTGCCGGGCTCTTCCGGGTCCTTGAATTCGTCCTTGAACTTCGGCAAGTCGGCGGCGGACTTCAGTTCGGGCAGGCGTTCCGCCGTGTAGCGCGGGATGTACCAGCCTTCGGCGCCCATGTAGAGGTCGCCAATGCGCTTGACCTTGCCGGTCTTTTGCGCGCGATCCCAGGGGTCGGCGACGCTGTTCAGCCAGATCTCGGTATTGATATCCAGGTCGCCGCGCTCAAGCGCGGCCAAGGCGGGCAGGGTTTCCGTCGGCAGGGTTTCGGTTTTGCAACCGTAGCCCTTTTCCATGATGAAACGTTCGACATCAACCAGAACCAGGTTGGATTCCCAGTTCATGGCGCCGAAATTGACCGGGCGCTTGATCTCGCATTCGGGGGCGTCAGCGGCTTGGGCCACGCCAGCAAAGGCAAACATGACGGCCGCGGCGGCCAGGGTCTTGACAGGGGTAAAACGCATTGGCTTTTTGCCTCCATAGGTTCAAGGACACACGCCAGGCCTGGCCTGGAAGTGCCGTGGAGCTAAGGGGGTTGTGCGGAAGACGGGCAGAACCGCCAATACAAACCGACACTAGCGACAAGAGGAACCGCAAAGGCGCGGATTCTTGCAAGACAGGAGTTTCAAAAACACGATTTTTGAAAACCCACAGAAATTGAACAAAACTGAACGAAGAAGGCAGCATCTTAAACGAAATTGCTGCGCACCCCAACCCCAGGGCTGAAGTGAACCGATACATTTCGGTCGAGAAATATCCGGGATTACCCTGAAACTTCCGAGATGAAACCGTGAATTCCCCTGGGGAATATTGGTTTCAAATGCCAGATGCATTCAGTAAATATTTTTCTCGTATTAGTACATTCCAGGGGTTTCAGACCGGCCAAAAATCGAAATCGGGCCACCTTGAATACATGCCGCCCGTCAAATTTCATCAAATATTCAGCGAATATTCAGTTTATATTCAGGAGTTATTCAGTTTTTGGGGCCCCGGGCGCCCCGCCGTCCGCGTACATGTAGTCGCGCCGCCACGGGTAAGACAAATCCGACGCGTTATCCAGTTCGTCCGGCCTTCCCACGGCAGGCGTCTGGCCCAGGATCTGGTGCAGGGCAATCCAGCCGTGCTCGAACGCCATGGCGCAGCCCGCCAGGTACAAGCGATACGCGCGCAAGGACCGCGCGCCCTGGTCGCCGCTCAGTATTTGCGCCGCTTCGGGCAGGCGGGCTTCCAATGCGTCACTCCAGGCCCACAGCGTGCGCGCGTAATGCGGCCGCAGGTTTTCAACGTCCACCTCTTCCAGCCCGCCGTTGGTCATGGCCTGCATGACCACGCTGATATGCGTCAATTCGCCGCCGGGGAAGATGTATTTTTCAATGAATTCGCCCATGCCGTTGCCCAGCTCGGGGTTGTAGACGCCCGCCGCCGTAATGCCATGGTTCATGATCAGCCCGCCCGGTTTAAGCAGGCGGCGCAGCTTGGCGAAGTAGCCTTCCAACTGTGCCCGGCCCACATGCTCGAACATGCCCACCGAGGCAATCTTGTCGTAGGGCATGGACTCATCGAGCTTGCGGTAATCCAGCAGTTCCATGCGAACCCGCCCGGCCAGGCCCTTTTCCTGGATCAGCTTCGTCACGTGCGCGTGCTGGTTGCGCGACAGCGTGATGCCGGTGGCATCCACGCCATAGTGCTCGGCGGCCCACAGCAGCAGGCCGCCCCAACCCGCGCCCACATCCAGAAAGCGCTCGCCTGCGCGCAGGCGCAGCTTGCGGCAAATGAGATCAAGCTTGGCTTCCTGGGCTTGTGCCAGCGTCATGTCCGGCGTGCGGAAGTACGCGCAGGAATAGACCCGGCGCGGGTCCAGCCACAGCGCGTAGAAATCGTCGGACAGGTCGTAATGGAACTCGATCTGCTTGGCATCGCGCTCTATGGAGTGACGCCACACCGACATCACGCGGCGCACCAATTCGGTCAGCCACCCGCTGCGCGCCGCCTCCACCGGCGAGCCCGGCAACAACGCCGATGCCGCCGCCATCACGTCGCGCATATTGCCTTCGATATCGATGCGCCCTTCCACGTAGTCCTGCCCCAGCACGCCCACGCCGCCTTCGGCCAGATGGACAAGCGCCGCCTTGTCATGCGTTACGAAGCGCACGCGCGGGTCAGGCGGCCCCAGCACCGCGCCATCAGGCAGCACCAGTTGGACGGGCACAGGCAGGGCTTCAAGTTTGCGTTGCACGACAGACAGCAAAGGATTCACGGTTTCTCCTCTGAACATGAGCGGGTCGTCGGCGACTTTATCGGATAGTTCCCGACATTTTGCTGTAAGGCGGCCCGTGATACAGTCGCTGGCTTGGCGCACGGCTGGCGGGTAACTGTCGGCGCGCCCTGTCCCCTGCGTTTTACCGCGATCACCATGTCCCCATCATCTGTTTCCCGTAGCGGCCTGCCCGGCTGGCTCATCCTCATGGGCGCGCTGACTGCGATCGGCCCGTTCGCCATCGACATGTATCTGCCCGCATTCCCGACCATTGCGGCGAATCTGGGCGTGTCCCGAGGCGATGTCGAACGCACGCTGGCCGCCTACCTGATCGGCCTGGCGCTGGCGCAGGTGTTCTATGGGCCGATGGCCGACCGCTTTGGCCGCAAGCCGCCGCTGATGGTCGGCCTGGCGCTTTTCATGGTGGCCTCGTTGGGGTGTGCGCTGTCCAGCTCCGTTGAAGCGTTGACCGGCTGGCGCGTGGTGCAAGCCATGGGCGGCGCGGCGGGCATCGTGATCCCACGGGCGGTCATCCGCGACCACTATGAAACCCATGAAGCGGCGCGCGCCATGTCGCTGCTGATGCTGATCATGGGCCTGGCTCCCATCCTGGCGCCGTTGCTGGGCGGGCAATTGCTGGCCATTACGTCCTGGCGCAGCCTGTTCTGGATCATGCTGGCTGGCGGCGCGATGCTGATGTTCGCCGTGGCCAAGATCATGAAGGAATCCCTGGTGCCCGAGCGCGTCGTGCCGCTGCGCTGGAGCACCATCCTGCGCAACTACCGTGATCTGTTCGCGCATCGCGGCTTCATGGCGCACAGCCTGGCAGGCGGATTCGGCCAGGCCGGTATGTTCGCCTACATCATTGGTTCGCCGCGCGTGTTTATCGAACTGTATGGTGTGGCGCCCCAGTATTACGGCCTGCTGTTCGGCACCAACGCGCTGTCGCTCATCATTTGCTCGCAAATCAGCGCCCGCCTGCTGCGCACCTACACGCCTCGCCAGTTGCAGCGCAAGGCGCTGATCTCGCTGGCCACGGCCAGCCTGGTGGCGGTGGCCCTGACATTGGCCGGTTGGATGACGCTGCCTCTCTTGATGGTGTGCCTGATCGGCTACATGGGCAGCCAGGGCTTCGTGAACCCGAACTCGGCGGCGCTGGCGCTGTCGGAGCAAGGCAAGCGCCTGGGCGCGGCGTCCGCCTTATTGGGGACACTGCAATTGTCCTGCGGCGCACTGGCCGGATTCGCCGTCAGCGCCTGGCAAACGGATAGCGCCCTGCCCCTGACCACCACCCTGGCGACCTGCGCCTGCCTGTCGTGGATTTCGGGGCGTGTCGCGCAAACGCACACCGCGCAAGCTTGACCGCTTGATCTGCAAGCAATATTCGTATTAGAATCTTGGTCTTCACATGAAGTTTCCCGTGCGGGACTACTATGCTTTGTAGTTCAGCACTCTGACCCCAACCGCGCATTTCGGTACTTTGGTAGATACCTCAAGTACAAGGCGGATGGCAGGCAGCGGGTATAAGCACGGGGCAGGTTTCACTTGCCCCTCATCCACTAAGACTGGGTGGCCGGCAACGCAGCGCAACACAACGCGCACCAAATGCGAAATACAAGCCGGCGGCTAAAACCCTGTCTACCTCCCCCCAAGCGATGCGCGACAAGAACGACATAAAGAGGTGCATCCATGGCACGCGTATGCCAAGTGACCGGCAAAGGCCCGATGGTGGGCAACAATGTTTCGCACGCGAACAACAAGACCAAGCGTCGCTTCCTGCCGAACCTGCAATCGCGCCGGTTCTGGGTTGAAAGCGAAAACCGCTGGGTTCGCCTGCGTGTTTCGGCTAAGGCCATCCGCACGATCGACAAGAACGGCATCGAAGCCGTGCTGGCCGAAATGCGTGCCCGCGGCGAAATGGCCTAATCGGCCTCCCCGCCAATCTACATACTAGGAGCACGACATGGCCAAAGGTATCCGCGAAAAGATCAAGCTCGAGTCGACTGCCGGCACGGGTCATTTCTACACGACCACCAAGAACAAGCGCAACATGCCCGAGAAGATGCTGATCAAGAAATTTGATCCGGTCGCTCGCAAGCACGTTGACTACAAGGAAACCAAGCTGAAGTAATTCAGCCGGTTTCTGGTGAGTCGAAAAAGGCCCTGCCGCAACGCAGGGCCTTTTTCATTGCAGGATCATAAAAGAGCATGTTTCAATTGGCCGCTACCGGCTGCGCGCCGCGCGCCTGGCCCCGCTTGAAACCCCTACGCCTGCGATACCGCCATGCTCCCCTCCTGCCTTACTTTGCTGCGCCGCGCGCTTGCGCCCGCACTCCTGGCCCTGGCGCTGACGCCTGTCGGCGTTGCCGTCGCCAAGGACAAGGAACCGCCGATACGCATCGGCGAAATCAACAGCTACAAGGCCATTCCCGCCTTCCTGGGCCCCTACAAGAAGGGTTGGCAGTTGGCGGTGGAACAGGTCAATGCCGAAGGCGGCGTGCTGGGCAGGAAGCTGGAAGTCATCTCGCGCGACGACAACGGCAACCCGGGCGATTCGGTACGCGCCGCGCAAGAGCTGATTGCCCGCGAGAAAGTGGAACTGCTGTTCGGCGGTTTCCTCTCCAACACCGGCCTGGCGCTGACCGACTTCGCCAAACAGCAAAAGGTGTTCTTCCTGGCCGCCGAGCCGCTTACCGACAAGATCACCTGGCAAGAGGGCAACCGGTACACCTACCGCTTGCGCCCCTCCACCTGGATGCACGTGGCGGCGCTTGCGCCCAAGGCGCTGGCCTTGCGCAAGAAGCGTTGGGCCATCGTCTACCCCAATTACGAATACGGGCAATCCGCCGTGGCCACCTTCAAGGCCATGATGAAGTCGTTCCAGTCCGATGTGGAATTCGTGGCCGAGCAGGCCGTGCCGCTGGGCAAGGTGGACGCCGGCGCGGTGGTGCAGGCCTTGGCCGACGCCAAGCCCGACGCCATTTTCAACGTGCTGTTCGCCGCCGACCTGACCCGATTTGTCCGTGAAGGCAATACCCGTGGCCTGTTCGAAAACATGCCCGTCGTGTCCGTGCTGTCGGGCGAGCCGGAATACCTGGAACCGCTGGGCGCCGACACCCCCACCGGCTGGATCGTGACCGGCTACCCCTGGTATGCCATCGACACGCCCGCCAACACCGCCTTCGTCGAGGCCTACAAGAAGCGCTACAACGAAACGCCCAAAGTGGGGTCCGTGGTGGGCTATGCGTCACTGATGTCCATCGCCCAGGGCTTGAAAGCCGCCGGCGCCGTGGACACCGAGAAACTGGTGGACGCCTTTGCCGGCCTGAAGGTGGACACGCCCTACGGCCAGATCCAATACCGCAAGATCGACCATCAATCGACGATGGGCGTCTACGTTGGGGTGACGGCCGTGGAAGACGGCAAGGGCATCATGAAAGACTTCGCTTATATCGACGGCGCCCGCCTGCAACCGCCGGATGAGCAAGTGCGCAAGATGCGTCCCGCGCACTGATGAGCCTGTCGGGGCTGCTCTCGCAGCTGCTTAACGGCCTGGCGGACGCCAGCGCCTTGTTCCTGGTGTCCGCGGGTCTGTCGCTGATTTTCGGCGTGACCCGCGTGGTGAATTTCGCCCACGGCTCGTTCTACATGCTGGGCGTCTACCTGGCCTGGACCTTCACCACCTGGTTCGGCGACGGCCCCGCGTATTGGGCGGGCCTGTTGCTGGCCGCGCTGGCCACCGGCCTGATCGGCGCCGCGGCCGAATGGCTGGTGCTCAAGCGCCTGTACCGGGCGCCCGAACTGTTCCAGTTGCTGGCCACCTTTGCGCTCGTGCTTATCATCGGCGACGCCGCGTTGGCCATCTGGGGACCCGAGGATTTATTCGCCGCGCGCGCCCCCGGCCTGTCCGGCGCGGTCCAGATCCTGGGCCGCCGCTTTCCGCAATACGACCTGCTGTTGATCGCCGCCGGACCCATCGTACTGGGCCTGTTGTGGCTGCTCTTGATGCGCACGCGCTGGGGCCGCCTGCTGCGCGCCGCGGCGGAAAACCGCAGCATGCTGGCCGCACTCGGCGTGAACCAGGCCTGGCTTTTCACCTCCGCCTTTACCTTGGGCGCGTTCCTGGCCGGGCTGGGCGGCGCGCTTGCCGCCCCCCGTGTCCCCGCCACCTTGGGGCTGGACCTGGAGATCATCGCCAGCGCGTTCGTGGTGGTGGTGGTGGGCGGCCTGGGGTCGATACCCGGCGCCTTCCTGGCGGCGCTGCTGATCTGTTCCGTCAAGGCCGTGTTCGTCTTCCTGGGGCAAGTGCACATCGGCCCCTGGGTGTTCAACCTGTCGAAACTGACCCTGTTGGCCGAGTTTGCCGTGATGGCGGTGGTGCTGGTGGTGCGCCCCTGGGGCTTGCTGGGCAAAGCGCCCGCCCCAAGCTCCCACGCCAGCGCGCCCGAACGCCCCATTGCCCCGGCCGGCCGCCGCCTGCGGCTGGCCTATGGTCTGCTGCTGCTTCTGCTGGCGCTGGTGCCCGTCGCAACGTTGCAGTGGCCGTATCTGGGCATCTTGATGACCGAGATCCTCATTGCCGCGCTGTTCGCGGCCAGCCTGCACTTTTTGACCGGCTTGGCGGGCATGACCTCTTTTGGCCACGCCGCCTGGTTTGGCCTGGGCGCATACGGCGCGGCGCTGCTGCTCAAGCTGGCGGCCGTGCCCATGGAAGCCGCCCTGTTGCTAGGCCCCTTCGCCGCTGCGTTCGGCGCGCTGCTGTTCGGCTGGTTCTGCGTGCGCCTGTCCGGCGTGTATCTGGCCATGCTGACGCTGGCCGTTGCGCAAATACTCTGGGCGCTTGCTTACCAATGGGATGAGGTCACGGGCGGCAGCAATGGCCTGATCGGGCTGTGGCCCTCGCCGTGGCTGACGCAAGGACCTTGGTTCTATTACCTGACGCTGGCCGTGTGCGCGGCGGGCATCCTCTGGCTGCGCCGCCTGGCTTTTTCACCGCTGGGTTATACGCTGCGCGGCGTGCGCGATTCGCCCTTGCGCGCCGAGGCGCTGGGCATGGAGGCCCGGCGCGTACAGTGGGCAGGGTTTGTCGCGGCGTCCTTCGCCGCGGGCATGGCGGGGTCGCTCTATGCATTTTCCAAAGGCAGCATCGCGCCCGACGTGATGGCGGTAAGCCGCTCGGTTGACGGGCTGATGATGGTCTTGCTGGGTGGTTTGCAGACGCTGGCGGGGCCGCTGGTGGGCGCGGCCGCCTACACCTGGCTGCAAGACACCGCCGCGCGCAGCACCGAGTACTGGCACGCCGTGCTGGGCCTGGCCATCCTGGCGCTGGTCATGCTCTTTCCGGACGGTTTGGCGGGCGCGGCCGCGCGGCTACGTGGGAGGCGCGCATGACGACTACCGGCGCCCTGCTGCAAGTGGAAGGCTTGCGCAAATCCTTCGGCGGAATCGACGCACTGGCGGGCGTGTCCTTCACGCTTGAAGCGGGCCGGATGCTGGCCTTGATCGGCCCAAACGGCGCGGGCAAGTCCACCTGCTTCAACGTGCTGGGCGGCCAGCTACGGCCTGACGCCGGATCCGTGCGGCTGGATGGCCGAGAACTGGTGGGCCTGTCGGCCGGCAAGATCTGCCGGCTAGGCGTGGGCCGCACCTTTCAGACCGCCGCCACGTTCCGGTCGATGACGGTGCGCGAAAACGTGCAGACGGCACTGCTGGCGCGCGACCGCCTGCTGTTTCGCCCCTGGCGCCGCGCCGACCAGCACGCCGCCGACGAAGCCATGGCCTTGTTGTCGCAAGTACAAATGGCGGACAAGGGCGAGTCGCCCTGCGGCACCCTGGCCTATGGCGACGTCAAGCGGGTGGAGCTTGCCATGGCGCTGGCCCACCAGCCGCGCCTGCTGTTGATGGACGAGCCCACGGCCGGCATGGCCACCAACGAACGGCACGCACTGATGCGGCTGACGCGCCAGTTGGCCGACACCCAGCGCATCGCCGTGCTGTTCACGGAACACAGCCTGGACGTGGTGTTCAAGCACGCCGACCACATCGCGGTACTGGTGCGCGGCGCGCTGCTGGCCGAAGGCGCCCCCGCCGTCATCGCGGCGGACGAACGGGTGCGCGCCGCCTATCTGGGCACCGAAGCGCCCTGAAACCCGTGCGGCAATGCGGCGTCAAACCGCGCTTTGACCCGTGCGGCCTGACCCGTGCGGATCAACCATGTTCTGGGGATTGGGCGGCGGGCATTCCCAGAAGATCCTGGCTTGGCAGCCGGCGCAGATATCGGGGTCCAGCCGGGCGTAGATCGAACGCAGCGCCGTTGCCTTATCGGGGTAGATATGGTCGGCGCCCAGCCGATCCAGAAAACCCGTGCGCCGCCACATGTCCAGCACTTCAGGCCGGGGACGATGGAAATACAGGTCGCCCCCCATCGCGCGGCGCGCGGCAAGTTCGTCTTCCCAGACCTGTGCCCCGGCCAGGTCAATGAAGTTCATGCTCTTGGCCATGACCAGCAGGTGGCGCGGCGCATTGGGCACGGCGCGCAGCTCGTGCAAGCGTTGCGCCACGTGGGCCGCCGCGCCGAAGTAGATAGACCCTTCCATGCGCAAGAGCTTCAGTTGCGGGCATTCGGGCAAGGCGTCGGGCTGGTGCTCAAGCACCACGAAACGCCGATCCGGTGCGCGTGAATCAAACCCCATCGTGCGCATCGCCGGGCGTGAAGTGCGATGCAGATACGCCATCAACGACAGCACGGTGCCCAGCAGAATTGCCACTTCCATGCGGATGGTGACGGTGGCGGCCAGCGTGGCGGCAGCAATCGCGCACTCGCCGGGCTGCATGCGGATCAATTGCCGCCAGCGCGGAATATCCAGCAGCGTCCATGCCACCAGCAACAGCAACCCGGAAATGGCGGCGTTCGGAATCATGGCCAGCAACGGGGCGGACAAAGCCACCAGCACCACCAGCAGCACGGCGGAGAAAACCGCCGCCAGCGGCGTCCTGGCGCCCGCTTCAAAATTGGGAATAGACCGGTTCAACGACCCGCAAGACAAATAGCAGGAAAAGAAGCCGCCCACGATGTTCGATAGCCCCTGCCCCACGAATTCCCGATTGGCGTCGATGCGCTGGCCAGACCGGGTGGACACCGCCTTGGCGATGGAAATGGATTGCGCCAAGGCCACGATGGTCAGCGCGAACGCCAGGCTTAGCAGGTCGGGCAAGGCGCGCCAATCCACGCTCGGCACATGAAACGGCGGCCAAGGTTGCGCGATGGCGCCCACCACCGACACAGGACTCCCGCCCTGCGTGGCGACCCAGGCGTTGAATGCCGCGGCCGCCAACGCGCCGGCCACCAGACCAAACAGCATGTAGGGCTTGCGCTTATCCCACCGGCGCGCCAGCAAGGCCACGCCCAAGGTCACAAGCGTCACCATCACCGCGCCCGGGTGTATCTGGTCCAGATGCGTGCCCACGCTGACCAGCAACGCGCCCGCACCATGAGAGTCCGGCGACGGCACGCCCAGCCCGTCCTTCAAGGCATGCACCGCGATCAGGATGGCCGCGCCGCTGGTAAAGCCGAACAGGGCCGACGGTGAAATGAAGTGCGCCAGCGACCCCAGGCGCAGCGCGCCCACGAGCCACTGCATGAGTCCGACCAGCACGGTAACCGCCAGCGCCAGTTCGATGTAGCCAGGGCTGCCGGCAACGGCCAGCGGTGTCAGCACCGCGAACAAGGCCAGCGAATTGGCATTCGTCGGGCCCGACATGACATGGCGGCTGGACCCGAACAGCGCCGCGACAATACAGGGAATGATCGCGGAATACAGGCCGTATTCCGCGGGCAGCCCGGCCAGCGTGGCAAAGGCCACGCCCTGCGGCAGCACCAGCAAGGCCCCTAGCAGGCCCGCGGACAAATCCGCACGCAAGGTCACGCGGCTGACGTCTTCCACCCATGAACCGAATAGGCGGGTCGCCAGTTTGCTTGCCCCTTGCGTCATCTTGTCGCCTGCTCCATCTTGTTGCCCGCGCCGTGCCGGCGGCGGCTTGATGTGTGGAAAGCCGTCTAGCGTAATCCCTCGCGGTGACACGCGCAACGCAAGCGGGCTGAGGACGGCTCAGGCCGCTCCGCCGCCGCGCCGCGCCCGCATGGCGTGCCCCATGGCCGTCAGCGCGTCGTCGGACACCAGCCGCGCCGCCATCGGCAAGAGTTCGTCTTCTTCGCGCTGGATGTGGGCGGCATAGGCCTGCGTGAACTCCTGGACTTGCTCGGCAGGCAAAACCGCCGGCCTGCCCGCCGCCACCTCGGCAAGCGCCGCGCGCAACGGCGCCCACAAGCTTTCCAAGCGGCGATGTTCGTCCATCAGCCCCTGCACCAGCGCGTGCAGGCAACCCGCATCCGAGCCCGCCATGGATTCAATCAAGGCGGGAAACAGATCTTGTTCTTCGTCCTCGTGATGGTGCGTGGCCGCGGTATCGAAATAACGCGACACGCTGGCGGCGGCCGTTTGCGCGGCATCGTCGCTGCCGTGCAGGGAAAGATGCGCGGCCAGTCGCGTCAGCGTTGCGCACTGGCGCGCGATGCGCCCGTGGCACGCCGACAGCAGCGCCAACGGGTCATCCGCCCCCGGCGCAGGCGCCGGACCTCCAGGAAAGCTCACCGCCATCGCACACCTCCGGGCAAGCGCGCCGTCGTGACAAGCGCGCCTGTACTCGCGCCCCTGAACAAGCGCCCACTTAGCCGGCGCTCCCTTAACCAGAATGGCCACGCCACCACAATCGGACCGAGTCCCAGGCGCGTCCCGCGAATCCCGCTTCGGCCACGGGCTCCAGCGCCACCACCGGAAACTGCATCGCCGGCTTGCCGTCCACCATCACGCGCAAGGCCCCCACCGTTTGCTGCGCCGCGATGGGCGCCACCAGCGGCTGCTGCAGCGCCCACACCGGTTCGACCTTGGCGCCGGCCGGCACGGTCACATAGGCATCCCGCGCGAAGCCGGCCTTCAGGCTGTCGCTTGCGCCTTTCCAGACTTCGGGCGATGCCACCGCCTGGCCGCGCGCGTACAGCTTGATGGTATTGAAACCCTGGAAGCCCCACTCCAGCAACTGCCGGCTTTCCTGCGTGCGCAGTTTGTCGGACGCCGTGCCCACCACCACCGTGATCAAGCGCCGCTGGTCGGCGCCATTGGGCCGGCGCGCGCTGGCGATGATGCAATAGCCGGCGGAATCGGTATGCCCCGTCTTCAACCCGTCCACGCTGGGGTCCAGCCACAGCAGGCGGTTGCGGTTGGGTTGTGTGATCTTGTTGAACGTGAACTGCTTGGCCGAGTCGTAGGTCTTGTACAACTGCGGGAAATCGCGGATGAAACGCGTCGCCAGGATGGACAGGTCGCTGGCCGTGGAATACGTCCCCGGATCAGGCAGACCGTGCGGGCTGGCAAAGTGCGTGGCATGCAGGCCCAGCCTTGCCGCCGTGTCGTTCATGCGCGCCACGAAGGCTTCCACGCTGCCGGACACGGCTTCAGCCAGCGCAATGGCCGCATCGTTGCCGGACTGGATCATCAAGCCGCGCAGCAGGTCATCCACGGTCACTTTCGAGCCGGGCTCCAGGAACATCTTCGAGCTGCCCGCGGGCACTTTCCAGGCCCGCGTCGATATGACCACCATTTGCCCCGGCGTCACTTCCTTATTGTTCAAGGCCTCGAACACAACGTAGGCCGTCATGATCTTCGTGAGCGATGCCGGTTCGATCCGGGTAGTGGCCGCGTGCGACGCGATCACTTGGCCGCTGGTCTCATCCAGCAACAGCCAGGCCTTGGCCGACAACACCGGTTCGGGCATCGGCTGCGCCATTGCGCTGGACAGGCATGCGGTCGCGACGAGCAAGCTCGCCGCCAGTTTCTTCATCAGCATATAAGTACGTTGAATCCATGCATTTTGGTTTTTCGCACGCAATTGGAACACGGCGGGCTTGCTTGGTTCAGTGCGGCGCCACGCCGCAAAAACAGGGCTTTGCGCGGCGTCATTTCAGACAGAACCCTTGCAGCAAGCACTTTTCTGCGTCGAAAACAACAAACAGTGGCTTAAATGCCGGAGGAAAGCCGCTAGAACCGCGAGTCTTCCGCTATCATCGGGCGCGTAGCGTTAATTGCCGATACCCGGCGCGCGCTGCCCCATGTCCTCAACTACGGATTTTGACCATGGCCACGAAAGCAAAAGCTCCTGCCAAGAAAGTCACCAAGCCCGCCGTCAAGGCGCCCGCAAAGAAGGCAACCGCCACCAAGGCCGCTGTGAAGCCCGCAGCAAAGAAGGTCGTCGCCGCCAAGAAGGTCGCTGCTGCACCCAAGGCCATCAAGGCTGCCCTGAACAAGACCCAACTGGTCGCTTACATCGTTGAGCAATCGGGCGTTGAAGCCAAGGCCGTCAAGGCCGTTCTGGCCAGCCTGGAAACCTCGGTGCTGGGTTCCGTGGACAAGAAGGGCGCTGGCGAATTCACGCTGCCCGGCCTGTTCAAGGTTGCCGTGCAGAAGGTTCCCGCCAAGGCCAAGCGCTTCGGCAAGGACCCGTTCACGGGTGAAGAGCGTTGGTTCCCCGCCAAGCCGGCTTCGGTCAAGGTGAAGGTTCGCCCGCTCAAGAAGCTGAAGGACGCCGCGCAGTAATTCGCGCGACCATCCGGTCAAGCCGGAAAGGCCCGCCTCGAAAGAGGCGGGCCTTTCTTTTTTTGCCGGCCATTTTGCGTGGCGCCCGATCGGCGGTTAGAATTTATCTTAATGTTAAGAAACTTCATATCAAAATATTACTGCCATGCCTACCTCTGATCTGGTCGATCTGGTGATCTCGCAATGGAGCACGGAATGTCCCACGCAGGACTTTGCCGCCATGGCCGTCATCACCCGCGTGTTCCGCTTGAACGCCTTCGCCACCCGCAACGTGAACCGCAGCTTTCGCCGCCACAACCTGCACCAGGGTGAATTCGATGTGCTGGCCACGCTCTACCGCACGGGCGCGCCGCACGCCATGAATCCGCAAAAGCTGGTCGACGCCCTGCTGCTGACCTCGGGTGCCATGACCAACCGGCTGGACCGCCTGGAGCAAGCCGGCCTGCTGGTGCGCAACCCCAACCCGGACGACCGCCGCGGCATCATCGTGTCGCTCACCGCCGAAGGCTTGCGCGTGATCAAGCTGGTGCTGAAGGACTATTTGAAGGACCTGGGCGAACTGCTGGACCCGCTATCGGTGGCCGAGCGCAAACAATTGGCCGGCCTGCTGAAAAAGCTCTTGCTCAAACACGACCAGGAAACCCCCGGCGGCATCGGGGTCTGACTGATGAATGCATCTTCTTCCACCTCCCCCTCTTCCACGCCAACACCAACGCCCACGCTGACCGCGCCGATCGTCTTGCTGATGTCCGTGGCCACCGGCTTGGCCGTTGCCAGCAATTACTACGCGCAGCCCCTGCTGCACACCATTGGCCAGCAGTTTTCGCTGTCCAACGCCATGGCGGGCGCCATCGTCACCACCGCGCAACTGAGCTACGCGCTGGGGCTGATGCTGCTGGTTCCGCTGGGCGACCTGTTCGAACGCCGCCGCCTGATCGTGCTGATGACGCTGCTGTCGGCCGGCGGGCTGTTGATCTCCTCGTTCGCCCACAACATCGTCTTGCTGCTGCTGGGCACAGCGCTCACGGGAATGCTGTCGGTGGTGGCCCAGATCCTGGTGCCGTTCGCCGCCACCCTTGCCGCGCCGCACGAACGCGGCAAGGCGGTGGGCACGGTCATGAGCGGGCTGTTGCTGGGCATCCTGCTGGCCCGCACCGTGGCCGGCGCGCTGGCGGACGTGGGCAGTTGGCGCACGGTGTACTGGGTGGCCGCCCTGCTGATGCTGGGCATGTCCGCCGCCTTGTGGCGCGTGCTGCCCCGCTATCAAAGCCCCACCACGATGAGCTACCCGCGCCTGCTGGGCTCCATCTTGCGCATGTTTGTTGAAGAGCCGCTGTTCCGCGCGCGGTCGCTGCTGGGCTTTTTGCTGTTCGCCGCGTTCAGCATGCTGTGGACGCCGCTGACCTTCCTGTTGGCCAGCCCGCCCTATGAATACAGCAACACCACCATCGGGCTGTTCGGCCTGGCCGGGGCGGCGGGCGCCTACGCCGCCAACCGCTTCGGCCGCCTGGCCGACCGGGGCCTGGGCAACCTGGCGACCCGCGTGGGCCTGCTGCTGTTGCTGGGGTCGTGGGGGCTGATGGCCTTCGGCCAGGCATCGGTGATCGCCCTGCTGGCGGGCATTCTGGTGCAGGACCTGGCCATCCAGGGCGTGCATGTCACCAATACCAGTTCGCTCTATCGGCTGCGCCCCGAAGCACGCAGCCGCCTGACCGCCGGCTACATGACCAGCTACTTCCTCGGCGGCGCCTCCGGTTCACTGGTATCGTCCTGGCTTTACGCCCATTTCGGCTGGCCCGGCGTGGTCATCGCGGGCGCTGTTCTGGGCGTGGTTACATTGGCCTATGGCACATTGGCGCCAAGTGCGCGCATCCCCGAAACAGCCCCGCCCCCTCGTCGCGTCTAGCACCTCCTATAATCAGGGGTTTTGACCGCCACCGCGTCAGGCCGCCCCCGCGTCCACGCGGGGGGCGGCTCACCCTTTTTTGCCACCGTGCCCGAGCCCATGCAGGAACGTTACCTCCCCACTACCGTCGAAGCGGCCGCCCACCAAGACTGGCAGGCCCGCGACGCCTATCTGGTCCACGAACACGCGAAGAACGCCGACGGCTCCGAAAAGCCGAAGTTCTACGCCTGCTCGATGCTGCCCTACCCCAGCGGCAAGCTGCACATGGGCCACGTGCGCAACTACACCATCAACGACATGATGGCGCGTCAGTTGCGCATGCGTGGCTATAACGTCCTGATGCCCATGGGCTGGGACGCCTTCGGCATGCCGGCGGAAAACGCCGCCATCAAGTCCAAGGTGCCGCCTGCCAAATGGACCTACGACAACATCGCCTACATGAAGAAGCAGATGAAGGCGATGGGTCTGGCAATCGACTGGACGCGCGAAATGTGCGCCTGCGATCCCCAGTACTACAAGTGGAACCAGTGGCTGTTCCTGAAGATGTTGGAAAAGGGCGTGGCCTATCGCAAGACCCAGGTCGTCAACTGGGATCCGGTCGACCAGACCGTGCTGGCCAACGAACAAGTCATCGACGGCCGTGGCTGGCGGTCGGGCGCGCTGGTTGAAAAGCGCGAAATCCCCGGCTACTACCTGCGTATCACCGACTACGCCGACGAACTGCTGGGCGCCGTCCAGAACGACCTGCCCGGCTGGCCCGAGCGCGTGCGCCTGATGCAGGAAAACTGGATCGGCAAGTCCGAAGGCCTGCGTTTCGCCTTCCCGCACAAGATCGCCGGCCAGGACGGCCAGTTGATCCAGGACGGCAAGCTGTACGTCTTCACCACCCGCGCCGACACCATCATGGGCGTGACGTTCTGCGCCGTGGCGCCTGAACACCCGCTGGCCACGCACGCCGCGCGCAACAACCCGCAATTGTCCGCCTTCATTGAACAGTGCAAGCTGGGCGGCACGACCGAGGCCGAAATGGCCACGCGCGAAAAGGAAGGCATGCGCACGGGTCTTACGGTCACGCACCCGATCACGGGCGCTGACGTCGAGGTCTGGGTCGGCAACTACGTGCTGATGACCTACGGCGACGGCGCCGTCATGGGCGTGCCCGCGCACGACGAACGCGATTTCGCCTTCGCCAAGAAATATGACCTTCCCATCGTGCAGGTCGTGGACGTGGCCGGCAAGGAATACTCCACCGCCGCCTGGCAGGAATGGTATGGCGACAAGCAGTCGGGCCGCACCATCAATTCGGGCAAATACGACGGCCTGTCGCACAAGGAAGCCGTGGACGCCATCGCGGTTGACCTGGGCGCGCAAGGCCTGGGCGAAAAGCAGACCACCTGGCGCCTGCGCGACTGGGGCATCTCGCGCCAGCGCTACTGGGGCACGCCGATCCCGATCATCCACTGCGCCGACTGCGGCCCGGTGCCGGTTCCCGAAAAAGACTTGCCCGTCGTCCTGCCCGACGACCTGATCCCCGATGGCAGCGGCAACCCGCTGGCCAAGAACGAAGCCTTCCTGTCCTGCGCCTGCCCCAGCTGCGGCAAGCCCGCGCGCCGCGAAACGGACACGATGGACACGTTCGTGGACTCGTCCTGGTACTTCATGCGCTACACCTCGCCGGGCAACGACAACGCCATGGTCGACTCGCGCAATGACTACTGGATGCCGATGGACCAGTACATCGGCGGCATCGAACACGCCGTGTTGCACTTGCTCTACGCGCGCTTCTGGACCAAGGTCATGCGCGACATGGGCCTGCTCAATTTCGACGAGCCCTTCACCAAGCTGCTGTGCCAGGGCATGGTGCTGAACCACATCTATTCGCGCAAGACGCCCCAGGGCGGCATCGAATACTTCTGGCCCGAAGACGTCGAAAACGTCTACGACGACCGCGGCGCCATCACCGGCGCCAAGCTGAAGTCGGACGGCTCGGCCATCAACTATGGCGGCGTGGGCACGATGTCCAAGTCCAAGAACAACGGCGTCGATCCGCAATCGCTGATCGACACGCTGGGCGCCGACACGGCACGCCTGTTCGTCATGTTCGCCAGCCCGCCCGAGCAGACCCTTGAGTGGTCCGATTCCGGCGTCGAAGGCTCCAACCGCTTCCTGCGCAGGCTGTGGTCCATCAGCTACGCGCGCCGTGACGCCGTGGCGCGTGGCCTGGCCAATGGCGCCGACTGGTCGCAAGCCACTGCCCCCGTCAAGGACCTGCGCCGCGAGGTCTATACGCTGCTCAAGCAGGCCGACTACGACTACCAGCGCATCCAGTACAACACCGTCGTGTCCGCCTGCATGAAGATGCTGAACGCCATCGACGACGCCAAGCTGCCCGAAGACGCCGCCGCCGACGCTGCCTATGCCGAAACTCTGGGCGTGCTGCTGCGCGTGCTGTACCCGGTGGTGCCGCACATCACCTGGCACCTGTGGCAAGACCTGGGCTACGCCAAAGAACTGGGCGACCTGCTGGATGCCCCATGGCCGCATGTGGACGAAGCCGCGCTGATCGCGGACGAAATCGAGCTGATGCTCCAGGTCAACGGCAAGCTGCGCGGCTCAATCCGCGTGGCCGCCGGCGCCGCCAAGGAAGACATCGAAAAGCTCGCAGCCAGCCAGGAAGAGGTCGCCCGCTTCCTGGAAGGTCGTCCGCCCAAGCGCGTGATCGTGGTGCCGGGCAAACTGGTCAACGTCGTAGGCTGATGAGGTCAAGCATGTACATCGCCGGGCAACTCTCGCACTCCCCCCGCCAATCCTGGCTGCTGCGCGGCGCCTGCCTGGCGCTGTTCATGCTGCTCTCCGCCTGCGGCTTCGCGCTGCGCGGCGTCACCCCGATGCCGTTCGACACGATGTACATCGGCATGCCGGACAACACGCAGTTCGGCGCCGACGTGCGCCGCGCGTTGCGGGCGGCCTCGCCCAAGACCAAGCTGGTGGACACGCCCAAGGAAGCGCAGGCCATCCTGCAGCAAGTGAGCGATACCCGCACGCTGCGCGAAGTCTCCTTGAACGCGCAAGGCCGGGTCGAGGAATACGAACTGGGCATCAACTACACGTTCCGCCTGATCGATAACCAGGGCCGCGCGCTGATCCCGGACACCACCTTGTCCATCTACCGCGAAATGCCGTATGACGATCAGGTCGTGCAGGCCAAGCAAGGCCAGATCGACACCTTGTACAAAGCCATGCAGCGCGACCTGGTGTCGCGCCTGCTGCGCCGCTTGACCGCGCCCGAAGTGCACCGCGCCTACGAAGAGGCAGCTGAGCGCGGTGAAAGCGGCGAGATCCCGCTGTATGACCCGAACGCGCCGCAGCAAAAGAGTACGCCCACGCCTTGGCAAACGCCGTCCACCACGGACCCGGCGATCCTGCGCTAGGCCATGGCACAGTCTTTGGACGCGGACCGGCTTGCCGAGCACCTGCAGCGGCCCGGCAACCGGCTGGCCCCGCTGTATACGGTGTCGGGCGACGAGCCTTTGCTGGTGACGGAAGCCGTTGACACGTTGCGCGCCTCGGCGCGCAACGCTGGCTATTCCGAGCGGCTTTCCATGGTGATGGACGCCCGCAGCGACTGGAGCAGCGTCCTTGCCGCCACCCAGAGCGTGTCGCTGTTCGGCGACCGCCGCATCCTTGAAATCAAGATCCCCACCGGCAAGCCCGGCAAGTCAGGCGCAGACACGCTGACCAAGCTGGCCGAGCAAGCCGAAAAGCAGGCCGATGCCGACACGCTGATCCTGATCGCGCTGCCCCGGCTGGACAAAGCCACCCGCGAAAGCCGCTGGGTCCAGGCGCTTGCCCGCGCCGGCATGATGGTAGACATCGCCAATATCGAACGTGGCCGGCTGCCCGCCTGGGTCGGCATGCGGCTGGCGCGCCAGAACCAGCGTGCCGACGGCGCCACCCTGCAATGGATGGCCGACAAGGTCGAAGGCAACCTGCTGGCCGCGCACCAGGAAATCCAGAAGCTGGGCCTGCTGTATCCGGAAGGCCAATTGGCGGCGGAAGACGTGGAACGCGCGGTGCTGAATGTGGCGCGCTACGACGTCTTCGGCCTGCGTGACGCCATGCTCGCCGGCGACATCGCGCGCACCATCCGCATGATCGATGGCCTGCGCGCCGAAGGCGAAGCCCTGCCCCTGGTGTTGTGGGCCGTCGGCGAAGAAATCCGCCTGCTTGCCCGCGTGGCCGAGGCGCGCGCCCTGGGCCAGGACGTCAATGGCCTGATGCGCCGGCTGCGTATCTTCGGCGCGCACGAGCGTCTGGCGCTACAGGCGCTGAACCGGGTGCAGCCCGGCGTCTGGCCCGCCGCGGTGCAGCACGCCCATGACGTCGACCGCCTGATCAAGGGCTTGTCCGTCGCCGGCCGGCTGTCCGACCCCTGGGAAGAAATGACCCGCCTGGCCCTGCGTGTTGCCGCCGCCGGCGGACGACCGTGAAGGCGGCACAGCCGCCGCCTTCACCTTGCTGCCCCCTTGTCTTCCCGACGCCTCCGGCCTTGCCGCCGGAGATACACTGAATCCACTGGCCCCAGGCAATAGACCTAGACCCTAGACCCTAGACGCTAGACTCTAGCGCCCAGGCCCCAGACCTTAAGGCGGCCGATAAACCGCCGCCTCAAGCCGCCCCCAAAACCTCCATGATTGACGCCGCCATGTCCTCGTCCTCCATCGAACACGCCATGCTCACCTTGGGCGAAAACGCCCGGCACGCCTCGCGCGCCATGATGCGCGCCAATAGCGCCGCGAAAAACAAGGCGCTGCTGGCAATGGCCGACGCCTTGGCCGCCAGCCACGACGAGCTCAAGGCCGCCAACGAGCAAGACGTCTCAGCCGCCCGTGCCAACGGCCTGGAACCCGCGTTGCTTGACCGCCTGACGCTGTCCGACAAAACGCTGGCCCACATGGCCGAAGGCCTGCGCCAGATCGCGGCGCTACCCGACCCCATCGGCAGCATCACCGCCACCACCGTGCGCCCCAACGGCATGCGCGTGGCCCAGATGCGGGTGCCGCTGGGCGTCATCGGCATCATTTACGAATCGCGCCCCAACGTCACGATCGACGCGGCCGCGCTGTGCCTGAAGTCGGGCAATGCCGCCATCTTGCGCGGCGGCAGCGAAGCGCTGCACTCCAACATCGCCTTGGGCCGCGTGGTCCAGACCGGCCTGGCCGCTGCCGGCTTGCCGCCGGAAGCCGTGCAGGTCGTGGCCACCGCCGACCGCGCCGCCGTGGGCAAACTCATCACCATGACCGAGCATATCGACGTCATCGTGCCCCGGGGCGGCAAGGGCCTGATCGCGCGCCTGTCGCAGGAAGCCCGTGTGCCCCTGATCAAGCATCTGGATGGCAATTGTCACGTCTACATCGACGCAGCGGCCGACCCGGACAAAGCGCACAGCATCGCGTTCAACGCCA
Organism: Achromobacter spanius; assembly: GCF_002812705.1. Lineage (NCBI taxonomy): Bacteria > Pseudomonadati > Pseudomonadota > Betaproteobacteria > Burkholderiales > Alcaligenaceae > Achromobacter > Achromobacter spanius. Next base: position 5,735,641 of record NZ_CP025030.1, read on the forward strand.
AGACCTACCGCTATGGCATTTGCGGCGCCATGGAAACGCTGTTGGTCGATGCGGTCGCGGCCGTGTCCATTTTGCCCACGCTGGCGGCGGCGTTTGTCGAACACGGCGTCGAGCTGCGCGGCTGCCCGCGCACGCTGGCGTTGCTGCCCCACATCACGCCGGCTACCGAAGCAGACTGGGGCACGGAATACCTGGGTCCCATCCTGGCGGTGCGCATCGTTGACACCCTGGATGACGCCATCGAACACATTGCACGCTGGGGCTCCGGCCACACGGATTCGATCGTCACCGAAGATCTGTCGGCGGCGCAACGTTTCCAGCGCGAAGTGGATTCCAGCTCGGTCTATGTCAACCTGCCGACCTGCTTCGCGGACGGCTTCGAATACGGGCTGGGCGCCGAAATCGGTATCTCCACGAACCGCTTGCACGCGCGCGGCCCCGTCGGCCTGGAAGGCCTGACCACCCTGAAGTGGGTGTTGAGCGGCGAAGGCCAGGTACGCGGCTGAACCCGCGTGGCGCTCGGCCAGCCCCGCTCGCCACGGCTGACGCAGCCCTGAACACGCGGCATCGCCAAGCCTTCTACAATACGGCCAGAAAATTCTAGGTCAGCACACTGAGTCTGTTTTCTTAGTCCAGCTTTCTTAATTCTGCTTTCCTCGTTCTGCTTTCTTTTCATCCAACGCGGCGCGCCGCGCAATCTTGAGATCCCCCATGCATTCACCTGTCATGGCCATGGCCTTCAGCCTATTCGTGCTTTGCTTCATCACTTGTACGCTCAGCGGCATCGTGTTGTTCTTCTTCAAGTGCAAGGAGATCAACGCCCGAATGAAGCATCCGTATTTGCAGCATCGCCCTTGGGCCCAGTACCCGCTGTCGATCCAGGCCGCCATCATGCTGGACTATTTTTTCCGCCTGATGTTTCCCGGCACACGATTCTGGCTGATCGGCAACGCCAACGACCTGCTGGGCCACGTCGACCCGAAAAAAACGCCGCTGTCGCTGAAGTGGCCCATTGTGGGCTTCTGGGGTTCGTGCTGGTTGGGGCTGATTGCGATGATCGTCCTGTGGGTCATGCTGTTCCTGGGGCGCTGATCCCATGCAGATCCGCATTGAAGACTATCCCGGTAGCGAAGACGCCGCCCGCATCCTGATCGCCGCGCGCGATGCGGGTGTGGCGGGCCCACGCTTGCCCGCTGACTGCCGTCCGCAATCGCTGGGACAGGCCTTTGCCGTTCAGCAGCGCACTGCGCAATTACTGCAAGACACGCGGCAGGACCGCATCGCGGCCTGGAAGAGCGCGTTGCCGTCCCCCGAGAAGACCGTGGTGGCGCCCATTTATGCATCAGGCACCGCCTACGCCGACGCGGGGCCTGTCGCGACGCGCACCGGCGTCGTGCGCGTCGAACCTGAAATTGCGTTCGAGCTTGCCCACGACCTGCCCGCCCGTGACACGCCTTACACCGAAGCCGAGATAGACGCCGCCGTGGGCAGCGCCCGCCTGGCGCTTGAAGTGCTGGGCTGCCGCTACGCGGCGCCGGAACACGCCAGCCTGCCCGAGCTGCTTGCCGACCATATGTTCAACAACGGCCTGGTCCTGGGCCCCCGCATTGCTTCGCCCGACGCCGCCCCGGCCAGCATGACGCTGACCTTGTCGGTGAACGGAAACGAAGTGGAGCAACATCCCGGCTTCCATCCCAACGAACACCCCAAGGCCGGTCTGTACTGGTTGGCCAACTTCCTGAGGGAACAAGGGCTGGGCTTGTATGCAGGCCAGCACGTCATCACCGGTTCTTACGCCGGGTTCCTGGACGTGCCTGTGCATCAGGACATCGAGCTGGTCTACGGCGATCTCGGCGTGCTGCGCGTGCGCTTTGGAAACTAGCTGACTGGCGCCGCAGCGCGTCGTTGCCACCCGCGCCTTGCCGCGCCCACGAGCGCGCGGCAAGGCGCTTGGGGAATCAACGCGATTGGGGTTCGGCGATGGTGACGGCGTCGCCGCCCGCTTCAATGATTTCGCCAGCGGCCAGGCATAAATCCTCGCGATAACGGCCCGCCACGATCTGCACGCCGACCGGGCTTTGCCCCACGCTGCTCATGGCCTGGCCCATCGCCACCGACAAGCCGGGCAAGCCCATGAAGGGCACGCCGATCTGGGTCATTTGCGCCCGCCACACACGGGCATAAGCGGCATCGCCTTGTAGATCCAGCTTGTCGGGGAACGGCAGCTCAGCCGACACCGGCAGCAACAGGATGGGGTAATCGGCCAAGAACATTTCCCACATGCGGGTCAACGTTGCCCGACGCGTCAGCACGGCGGAAAAATTGTTCAGGTTGGCTTCGGCCGCCTTGTCACGCTGGCCGCGCAATGCCACCAGCGCGCCCTGGTCGCCCTCTTTTTCCGCCGCCGCCACCATGGCGTCATAGCCGTCGGCCATCCACATCCGCACCTGAAGATCGGCCGCCTCTTGCATGGGCGGCACGGCATCCAGCGTATCCACCGTCCATCCGGCTTCGGTCAGGCGTCGCGCGGCTTCCTGCAATGCCTTGACGACCGCGGGTTCGGTATCCATGCCATCGGGGTTCACGCACAGCGCGGCACGGCGCGGCACATCCGGCCCTACCAGCGGAGCGGGCACCCACCATGGGTCGCGCGGGTCTGGCGCGGCCAAGACGGCAAGCCCCAGACGCACGTCTGCAATGGTGCGACCCAAGGGCCCGGACACCGCCGTGAGTTGTCCGCCAATAGAGCGTTCGGGCAAGGCCGCGTTGTAAGCCGCCACGCGGCCTAGCGATGGGCGCAAGCCGTGTACGCCGCAGGCGTAGGCGGGGTAGCGGATGGACCCGGCGATGTCGGTCCCGTGAGCCAGATGGCCGATGCCTGCCGCCACTGCTGACGCCGCGCCGCCCGACGACCCGCCCGGGGTCAGTGCTGCATTTCGCGGATTGCGGGTATCGCCATGCAGCGCATTGCCCGTAAACCAGCGCAAAGAGAACGCCGGGGTGTTGGTGCGGCCCAGAATGACCGCACCGGCCCGCAAGAGGTTGTCGACGACGGGGCTGTTCGTTGCGGCGATCAGGTCTTTTTGCAGCTTGACCCCGTTGGTGGTGGCGTAGCCCGCCTGATCGACGTTGACCTTGACCGTGACGGGTACGCCGGCCAAGACTCCAGGATCTTCCCCGCGCGCAAGCTGCGCGTCCACGGCGGCAGCCCGCGCCATGACCTCGTCAGGACGATGATCCACGACCGCATTCAGCGCGAGATTCACGGCGTTGAGCCGTTCCAGCGCGCTTTGCGCGGCCTCGACGGCGGACACTTCACGGTTACGGATACGGGAGGCAAGCTCAACTGCGGACAAACGCCAAAGATCAGACACGCGTCACTCCTGAGGTCGTGGTTTTTTCGGGCCAAGCAAACCTTAGCGCCTGTCGCGCCCGCCCACAAGCCACGGTTCACCGCAGGTGTGCGCTATTTGTCCGCTTCGAACACCGCGACGATCGCATCCGCCACGGCACGCACGCGCGCGGTGCGGTTCAGGTCGCCATGCATGACCAGCCACAAATCGTAAGGCTCACTACGGCTGGGCCAGATGCGCACCAGGTCTGGATAATCCGGCGCCATGTGCGTGGGCAATTCGCCGATTCCCAGCCCAGCCACCACGGCTTCAAGAATCATCAGCCCGGAATTCAGCTCGATGGCGATACGGCCGTTGCCCGTGGGTTCGCCGCAGAAGGTGTCGGACCATCCCGGCAGCACCGCCTGCTGATACGTCACCAGCGTATGGCCAGCGAACGCGGTGCCCGGCCGCGGCTCGCCATGCGCGGCAAGGTAAGCGCGCGACGCATACAGCCCGACTTCCTTGCGGGCCAGGTGGCGCTGGATCAGTTCGGGGTTGTCGGGTTTGATGTTGCGGATCGCCAGGTCCGCCTCGCGCCGCGTCAGGTTGCTGATCTGGATTGATGCCGACAGCACCACACGGATGTCCGGATGCTGGGCCTGCACCCGCCGCACGGCCTCCATGATGAAATAACTGGCCACGGTTTCAGACGCCGCCACGCGCACCACGCCGGACAAACGGTGATCCATCCCCTGCATCTGCCGCTGCAGTTGATCGGCCGCCTGCTCCATGCGTTGCGCCGCCGCAAAAGCCAGTTCCCCCGCCGCGGTGGGGACGTATCCGCCCGGCGTGCGCAGGAACAACCGGGCGTCCAGCGACGTCTCCAGCGCGGCCAGGCGCCTGCCCGCCGTTGCCTGGTCGATCTGCAACAACGCCGCCGCGCCGCGCAGCGTGCCAATTCGATAAATCGCCAGGAATATTCTGGCGTTGTCCCAATCCATAGCGCGCTTCCTTTTCACCGCCAGCCTTGAATCGTGATGCATTTTCGCATCACGATAAAGCAATTCTTCGTATTTTTTGCAGCAAGGAAAGGGCCTAAGCTTCATCCCTCGAAAAGCCGCATTCGTGACGTTCCATGACCACCGCCTGCCCGCAAGCCCCCACCCCACCCGCCCAGCTTCCCGCCGCTGACGACAAGCCCCTTACGGGCTGGTTGCCGCTTGTCACCCTGGCGATCGGCTTTGTCATGGCGATGCTGGACGTCACGGTCGTCAACGTCGCGCTGCCCAGCATCGCCGTGCAGTTCGTCGTCCCGCTGACGGATTTGGTCTGGATTGTGGACGGCTATACGCTGACCTTCGCCGCCTTGTTGTTGGTGGCCGGCGCGCTGGCTGACCGGTACGGCGCCAAGACCATCTATCTGGCGGGGCTGGCCGTATTCACCCTGGCCTCATTGCTATGCGGCCTGGCGCCAGACGCTACCACGCTGATCGCCGCCCGCATGCTGCAGGGTCTGGGCGCCGCCCTGTTCATGCCCAGCTCGTTAAGCTTGCTCACGCACGCCTATGACGACGAACAGGTGCGTACCCGGATGCTGGCCGCCTGGTCTGCCATCGTGGCCGTGGCGGGCGCGGCCGGCCCCTTGATGGGCGGCGTGCTCATCCATCAATTCGGCTGGCGCGGCATTTTCCTCATCAACATCCCGCTTGGCCTGGCTGGCCTGTGGCTTGCCCGTCGGCGTATCCAGAGCGCGCCGCGCCGGCCTCGCGCGCTTAACCCCTTGAGCCACCTGCTCGGCGTGATTGCACTGTCGTCGCTGTGCTTCGTACTGATCCAAGGCAATGCCTACGGCTGGACGTCCAGCCGCATTGCCGGCGTCACTGCGCTGTGCGCTGCCGCTGCCGTGCTGCTGGTGCGCCGCGAACGCCGCCATGCCGAACCAATCCTGCCGCGCGTGCTGTTCACCACCGCCCATTTCGCCGCCGCCAATGGCGTGGGGTTCCTGATCAATCTGGCCTCCTACGGCCAACTGTTTCTGCTTAGCCTGTTCCTGCAGCACGCCCGGGGAACCGACGCGCTTCAGACCGGCATCCAACTGGTGCCGATGCTGGCGGTGTTCTCGATCGGCAATATGATTTCGGGGCGTGTTTCCGCCCGCTGGAACGTGTCGGCCTCGCTGTTGGGAGGGTTGTCTCTGGCTGCGACCATGAGCGCCGCCGGCATCATTGCGTTCTCGCCCGGCATGGCCTATTGGCCTTTTGCAATCATGGTGGCGCTGGCCAACCTGGGCGTGGGCATCGCCGTGCCCGCGATGACCAGCGTCGTCATGCAGGTCTCGGGCAAGCACCACGCCAATAGCGCGGCGGCGGCGTTGAACGCGAACCGTCAGTCCGGCGCGTTGGTGGGCGTGGCCTTGATGGGCACCATCCTGCACGCCTTGCCTGACTGGAACGCCAGCCTGCCCGTGGCCTATGGCGTGATCGCGGCAAGCTACGTGGGCGCGGTGGTGTTGGTGTGGCGGTACCTGCGCAGCGCGCGCAATGTGTGATCCGCGGTAGGCATCGGCCCGGCGTTTGCTTCACAATGTGGCCAAACCCGATAACCAGGAGAGCCGCATGTCCCGCACCGCCGAGCCCCAGCCGTCCATCCGCCGTATCGCCGTCGTTGGCGCCGGCACCATCGGAGCCAGTTGGGCGGCGCTGTTTTTGGCTCGCGGGATGGACGTGGTGGTCTGCGACCCCGCTGGCGATGCCGAAGCGCAAACACGGGCCCGCGTCCAAGCCGCGTGGCCCGTGCTGACTGAATTGGGACACGTCATTGAAGGCGCCTCGCCGCAATCCCTGCGATTTGAACCGGACTTGGCGCTGGCGCTGGCCGGCGTGGACTTCGTGCAGGAAAACGCGCCCGAACGCGAAGACTTCAAGATCGACCTCTTTGCCCGCATGGATGCAATGCTGCCTGCCCATGTCATCGTCGCGTCCAGTTCGTCGGGCCTCATCATGAGCCGCCTGCAATCCCGTTGCCGGCACCCCGAGCGCTTTGTCATTGGCCACCCTTTCAACCCGCCGCATCTGATTCCACTGGTGGAAGTGGTGGGGGGCGACAAGACCTCGGCAGCGGTCATCGACCAGAGCATCGCGTTCTACAAAGCCATGGGCAAGTATCCCATCCGGCTGAACAAGGAAGTGCCGGGGCATATCGCCAACCGGCTGCAAGCGGCAATCTGGCGTGAAGCCATCCACCTTGCCGCGGAAAATGTCGCCAGCGTCGCGGATATCGACGCGGCCGTCTCACAAGGCCCTGGCTTGCGATGGGCATTGTTTGGTCCGCATATGACATTCAATCTGGGCGGTGGCGCGGGCGGGCTGGCGAACTTCATGGACCACCTTCTGGGCCCCGTGCAAACCTGGTGGGATGACCTGGGCGCGCCCGAGGTCACGCCGGCCCTGCAGCGCAAGCTGATCGACGGCGTCAACGCCGAGGCCGGCCAACGCAGCATTGCCGATCTGGTGGAAACGCGCGACGCCCAGCTCACCGCGCTGATCAAGGCCTTGCGCCGATAGACGCCGACCAGACGCCGACCGTTAGACATCCCCAGGGATTAATCTGTCCACTTGAACGCCGGGGCCGTGTCCCGGCACATCCAAGGAGCCCGTCGAATGACTGTTGTCACCCAAGACCCCGGACAATCCCGCTTCACCGCTACAGTCGATGGCGTGCTGTGCGTACTGGACTACCAGTTGCAGGACGGCACCATGGTCATCGTTCATACCGGCGTCCCAAGCCCGGTCGGCGGGCGCGGCATCGCCGCAGAATTGACCAGATTCGCGCTTGATACCGCTCGCGCCCAGGGTTGGAAAGTGCGCCCGGTGTGCTCGTATGCCGAGGTCTACATGCGCCGCCATCCCGAATACAACGACCTTCGGGCCTGATCCCCGCCACCTCGCACGCCGTGACCAAGAAATCCTCACCCTCAATCGCGCCCTGCCCCTGCGGCGGCGCGGCCTATTCCAATTGCTGCGGCCGCTGGCATGACGGCCCGCTCGTAATGCAGGCACCCACCGCCGAAGCGCTCATGCGGTCGCGCTACAGCGCTTTCGTGCTCGACAAGCTGCCCTATCTTTTGGCCACTTGGCATCCCACGACCCGCCCCGCAACGCTGGAACCCAATCCGCCAGATTTGAAATGGCTTGGGCTCTCCATCAAACAGGCGCGCGACCAGGACGCCAACCACGCCACCGTCGAATTCGTCGCGCGCAGCCGCCAAGCCGGGCGCGCGCATCGCCTGCACGAAGTCAGCCGCTTTGTTCGCGAGGGTGGACAGTGGTATTACGTGGATGGCGACCTGAGCTGAGGGCCGGCACCGTTCATGCGGCTATCGGACTCTGGGTATCGGCTTCCACGGCCTGAGTCACCGCCGCCACCAATTGCCGTTCAAGATCACCCGGCGCGCGCTGATTGCTGACGATCGCCAGCTCGGTCGGGGGTACCGAGGCGTAACCATCCTCGGCACCCAGCACATCGTGTGACGCCAACTTGGCAAACGCTGGCAGCAGGCTAACGCCCAGACCGGCGGCCACGGCCGCTTGCACGCCGGCCAGACTATGGCTGTGATACGCCGCGTGCCAGGATCGGCCCGCCGTTTCCAGCGCATAGATCATGCGCTTGCGATAGATGCAGCCATGCGGAAACATCACCAATGGCACCGCTGCAAGATCCTTCAAACGGTCTTTACTTCCCACCCAGACCAAGCGCTCCGGCCACGCCGCCAGACAAGGGCCATCCCCCGGCTCGCGCTTGATCAACGCCACATCCAGATCGCCTGACGCCAGGCGCTCGCGCAATTCGGCGCTCATGCCACTGGCCGTTTCCAGGCGGACCTCGGGGTGGCTGGCGGCAAATCCCGCCAGCAGCACCGTCAGCCGGACGACATCGAAGTCCTCCGGAACGCCCAAGCGCAATACACGCGCCGCACGCGGCGCCGTCAACGCCAATTCGGCCTCGTCGGCCATCGCCAGCAAGCGGCGCGCGTACGCCAACATCAGCTCGCCGTCCTCCGTCGCCACCACATTGCTGCCCGCCCGATCCCGTAACAACAGTGTCTTGCCCACGGTCTGCTCAAGCTTGCGTACCTGCTGGCTCACCGTGGACTGCGTGCGATGCACGCGGCTGGCGGCTCGCGTAAAACTGCCTTCGTCGGCTACGCACACCAGCGTTTTCAGGAGTTCCAGATCAAGCATGGGGTGGGTTTTGATATTTGACTATCAACTAAGAAGAGTTCGATTATTAATTTTACGACTTTATGTGCTCGGTTCTAAGCTGACCCAATCAAAGCCCCTGCTCACTATCGACAAGGACATCGAAATGCCGCTGAACCAGCTGCCTCGCCCGCAATGGCTTACCTTTGACTGCTACGGCACCCTCATCCAATGGGACGAAGGACTGCATGCAGCGGTCGCCCGCATCCTGGCCGCCAATCCGCAGGAGCGGGCATTGCCCACCCCTTCAGAGTTCCTGCATGTTTACGACGAGCATGAACATCGCCTGGAACGCACGCCGCCGCATCGCAATTTTGCCGATATCTCTCGAGAGGCTCTGCGCTTGACCATGCAGGACCTGGGCCCGGTCTATCGCCCTGAAGACGCCGAGATGCTGATCAACAGCATCTCGGCCATGCCCCCTTTCCCCGAAGTCGTGGACACGCTGTCCGTGTTGAAACAAGCAGGCTTTCGCCTGTGCATCATCTCGAATACCGACGACCAGATCATTGCGGGCAACGTCGCGCAACTGGGCGGGCATGTCGATCGCGTCATCACCGCCGAACAAGCGGGTGCCTATAAACCCTCCCGCAGGATCTTCGCCCACGCCTACAACAGCTTGGGCGTAACCCCTGAGGAAGTCGTGCATATTTGCGCCAGTCCGCATCTGGATCATGCCGCCGCGCGCGACATCGGATTTCGATGCATCTGGATCGACCGCGGTACAGGTCGTCAATGCTTGCCGGACTATCGTCCTGACGCTACCGTACCGACATTGGACCGCGTACCCGATCTTTTCCGAGCCGCTGGCTGGCTATGAATGTGCTTCATGGCAAGGGCCGGTCAACATAGATAGCCGTTTCCTCTTACCCACAAACCCCGAAGGTAGACATGAATCCAGACCCCCAATTCGCCAACGCACTCTTTCACGCGGAACCGGTGGCGGCGCTTCGCGCTGATTTGGCGCTAGCACTGCGCGCTGCGGCTGCCCATGGTTTGGGAGAAGGGGTCTGCAACCATTTCAGCGTGGCGCTACCAGGCGACCCCGACCATTTCCTGCTCAATCCGCGTGGCCTGATGTGGAACGAGGTCCAGGCTGATGACATCGTATTGATCGACGCCCATGGCAACAAGCTTGCCGGCCGGCACGCAGTCGAACCCACGGCCATGTTCATCCACGCCGCCATTCACCGTGTTGCGGGAAAAGCCTGTGTCCTGCATACGCACATGCCTTACGCCACGGCGCTAACACTCACTAGCGATCGCGGCCTGGACACCACGCTGTCGCAGAACGCCATGCGCTTCCATGGTCGCCTGGCCATCGACGAAAACTACAACGGCCTCGCGCTGGACGTTAGCGAAGGCGAACGCATCGCGCATGCCATGCAAGGCGCCGACATCGTTTTTCTTGGCAATCACGGCGTCGTAGTGTGCGGGGAACGGCTGGACTACGCCTACGACGATCTCTTTTTCCTGGAACGCGCCTGTGCTGCACAGGTGCTGGCGCAATCGACTGGGTGCCCGCTCAAGCCCGTAAATACCGATCTGGCAGCCAAAGTCGCAGCGCAGATTCAAAGCGAGCGCTTGCAATCCGAATTGTTCTTCCAGGCGCTACGCCGCCAATTACCCTAACGGAAATACTCAGGCCGTGGCTAAAACAAAAACGCCTCGCGGCATGAGCCGCGAGGCGTTTTCAATTAATCAGTATCGCAAAGATCAAATTTTGGGTCTCAATCTAAAATTCCAAACCTAATATCAAGACCCAAAAATAAAACCCAAAAACAAAACCCAAAAACAAAACCCCACAGGATCACCTGTGGGGTTTTGCGCAATAAAAGCCTGACGATGACCTACTTTCACAGACGTCCGTCCACTATCATCGGCGCGAAGGCGTTTCACTGTCCTGTTCGGGATGGGAAGGAGTGGTACCACCTTGCTATGGTCGTCAGGCGTAACGGGTTGAGCGGCTGCGGGTTAGCGCAACGGCTCCAATCTTGGAAGAAACACAACGTGTGGATGATCAGAGGCAAACTCGATGATCACGCACAAGGGGTATGTAATTGGTGTTGGCTGGCTGCTGACGGTGCAGCCAGATTTTGTATTGAACGACACTTGGAACGCTATATCACCAGGTCAATAACCATCAGTGTTATAGGATCAAGCCTCACGAGCAATTAGTATCGGTTAGCTTAACGCATTACTGCGCTTCCACACCCGACCTATCAACGTCCTGGTCTCGAACGACTCTTTAGGGGGATCAAGTCCCCGGGATACCTAATCTTCAGACGAGTTTCCCGCTTAGATGCCTTCAGCGGTTATCTCTTCCGTACTTAGCTACCCGGCAATGCCATTGGCATGACAACCGGTACACCAGAGGTACGTCCACTCCGGTCCTCTCGTACTAGGAGCAGGCTCCGTCAAGTATCCAACGCCCACGGCAGATAGGGACCAAACTGTCTCACGACGTTTTAAACCCAGCTCACGTACCTCTTTAAATGGCGAACAGCCATACCCTTGGGACCGGCTACAGCCCCAGGATGAGATGAGCCGACATCGAGGTGCCAAACACCGCCGTCGATATGAACTCTTGGGCGGTATCAGCCTGTTATCCCCAGAGTACCTTTTATCCGTTGAGCGATGGCCCTTCCATTCAGAACCACCGGATCACTATGTCCTGCTTTCGCACCTGTTCGACTTGTCAGTCTCACAGTCAAGCACGCTTATGCCATTGCACTATCAGCACGATTTCCGACCGTACCTAGCGTACCTTCGAACTCCTCCGTTACACTTTGGGAGGAGACCGCCCCAGTCAAACTGCCCACCATGCACTGTCCCCGATCCGGATAACGGACCAAGGTTAGAACCGCAAACAAACCAGGGTGGTATTTCAAGGATGGCTCCACGTGATCTAGCGACCACGCTTCAAAGCCTCCCACCTATCCTACACAGGCCGGTTCACAGATCAATGCAAAGCTACAGTAAAGGTTCATGGGGTCTTTCCGTCTAGCCGCGGGTAGATTGCATCATCACAAACACTTCAACTTCGCTGAGTCTCAGGAGGAGACAGTGTGGCCATCGTTACGCCATTCGTGCAGGTCGGAACTTACCCGACAAGGAATTTCGCTACCTTAGGACCGTTATAGTTACGGCCGCCGTTTACCGGGGCTTCGATCAAGAGCTTGCACCCCATCACTTAACCTTCCGGCACCGGGCAGGCGTCACACCCTATACGTCGACTTTCGTCTTTGCAGAGTGCTGTGTTTTTAATAAACAGTCGCAGCCACCGATTCTCTGCGACCCCATCATGCTAAGCGCGCAGGCGCTTCACACTACCGGGGTATACCTTCTCCCGAAGTTACGGTATCAATTTGCCGAGTTCCTTCTCCTGAGTTCTCTCAAGCGCCTTGGAATATTCATCCCGTCCACCTGTGTCGGTTTGCGGTACGGTCTCGCACAGCTGAAGCTTAGAGGCTTTTCTTGGAACCACTTCCAATCACTTCGCAAGCAATGCTCGCTCGTGCCATACCCTTGATTTACGCGCCCGGATTTGCCTAAGCGCCATCTTCGATACAGCAACAGGGACATCCAACACCCTGATGATCTTCCGCGATCCGTCCCCCCATCGCACTGTACGACGGTACTGGAATATTAACCAGTTTCCCATCAGCTACGCATCTCTGCCTCGCCTTAGGGGCCGACTCACCCTGCGCCGATGAACGTTGCGCAGGAAACCTTGGACTTACGGCGAGGGGGCTTTTCACCCCCTTTATCGCTACTCATGTCAGCATTCGCACTTCTGATACCTCCAGCAGCCTTTACAAGCCACCTTCGCAGGCTTACAGAACGCTCTCCTACCGCGTGCACTAAAAGTGCACACCCGCAGCTTCGGTTTATCGCTTAGCCCCGTTACATCTTCCGCGCAGGACGACTCGATCAGTGAGCTATTACGCTTTCTTTAAAGGATGGCTGCTTCTAAGCCAACCTCCTGACTGTCTATGCCTTCCCACTTCGTTTCCCACTTAGCGATAATTCGGGACCTTAGCTGGCGGTCTGGGTTGTTTCCCTCTTGAGTCCGGACGTTAGCACCCGGTGCTCTGTCTCCCAAGCTGTACTTGCGGGTATTCGGAGTTTGCCATAGTTTGGTAAGTCGCCATGACCCCCTAGCTATAACAGTGCTCTACCCCCCGCAGTAATACTTGAGGCACTACCTAAATAGTTTTCGGAGAGAACCAGCTATTTCCAGATTTGTTTAGCCTTTCACCCCTATCCACAGCTCATCCCCTAATTTTTCAACATTAGTGGGTTCGGTCCTCCAGCACGTGTTACCGTGCCTTCAACCTGGCCATGGATAGATCATCTGGTTTCGGGTCTACACCCAGCGACTGAATCGCCCTATTCGGACTCGCTTTCGCTACGGCTTCCCTATTCGGTTAACCTTGCCACTGAATGTAAGTCGCTGACCCATTATACAAAAGGTACGCAGTCACCCCACAAGGAGGCTCCTACTGTTTGTATGCATACGGTTTCAGGATCTATTTCACTCCCCTTCCGGGGTTCTTTTCGCCTTTCCCTCACGGTACTGGTTCACTATCGGTCGATCACGAGTATTTAGCCTTGGAGGATGGTCCCCCCATCTTCAAACAGGATTTCACGTGTCCCGCCCTACTTGTCTTACGCTTAGTTCCACACACAAGATTTCATCTACAGGGCTATCACCTGCTACGGCCGGACTTTCCATTCCGTTCGACTATCTTGCGTGCTAAAACGTAAAGGCTCTTCCGATTTCGCTCGCCACTACTTTCGGAATCTCGGTTGATTTCTTTTCCTCGAGCTACTGAGATGTTTCAGTTCACCCGGTTCGCTTCCACTAGCCTATGTATTCAGCTAGGGATACCGCATTGCTGCGGTGGGTTTCCCCATTCGGACATCTACGGATCAAAGCTTGTTTGCCAGCTCCCCGTAGCTTTTCGCAGGCTACTACGTCCTTCATCGCCTGTGATCGCCAAGGCATCCACCATATGCACTTAGTCGCTTGATCCTATAACGCTGTAGGCTATAGGACCTGAGTATTAGCGTTTGTGCCGTTCATAAGTTTCAAAGCAGTCTGAGGTTATTCACCTCAGTCTTGAGAACTTGGAACAAAATAATGCAATCACAACCCGTACTTATTTTCTTCAGCTTGCGCCGAGTACTTAATAAGTACATTTCGTTGTGCTTCTTCCAGATTGTTAAAGAACGAATATAGCTGTTAGGTAAAACCTAACTCATAACGCTGACAACAGCGCTATGAGTTAGCCTCTACATCACCACCAGGGCGATTATGAGAATCAATGGTGGAGGTGAACGGGATCGAACCGATGACATCCTGCTTGCAAAGCAGGCGCTCTCCCAGCTGAGCTACACCCCCATATCCTGCATCGCAGAATACTTGGTGGGTCTGGTTGGATTCGAACCAACGACCCCCGCCTTATCAAGACGGTGCTCTAACCAACTGAGCTACAGACCCAAAACCTTCTCGGATCAGTAGTCAGGAAGCTGAAGCCCCAGGGAAGATTCCCTCGACCCAAGCCTACAACTGATCCCAGCTATATCAAACAACCGATAAGAGTGGACGCTTAACACGAGCACTTAAGCTCTGAAAGGAGGTGATCCAGCCGCACCTTCCGATACGGCTACCTTGTTACGACTTCACCCCAGTCATGAATCCTACCGTGGTAATCGCCCCCCTTACGGTTAGGCTAACTACTTCTGGTAAAACCCACTCCCATGGTGTGACGGGCGGTGTGTACAAGACCCGGGAACGTATTCACCGCGACATGCTGATCCGCGATTACTAGCGATTCCGACTTCACGCAGTCGAGTTGCAGACTGCGATCCGGACTACGATCGGGTTTCTGGGATTGGCTCCCCCTCGCGGGTTGGCGACCCTCTGTCCCGACCATTGTATGACGTGTGAAGCCCTACCCATAAGGGCCATGAGGACTTGACGTCATCCCCACCTTCCTCCGGTTTGTCACCGGCAGTCTCATTAGAGTGCCCTTTCGTAGCAACTAATGACAAGGGTTGCGCTCGTTGCGGGACTTAACCCAACATCTCACGACACGAGCTGACGACAGCCATGCAGCACCTGTGTTCCGGTTCTCTTGCGAGCACTTCCAAATCTCTTCGGAATTCCAGACATGTCAAGGGTAGGTAAGGTTTTTCGCGTTGCATCGAATTAATCCACATCATCCACCGCTTGTGCGGGTCCCCGTCAATTCCTTTGAGTTTTAATCTTGCGACCGTACTCCCCAGGCGGTCAACTTCACGCGTTAGCTGCGCTACCAAGGCCCGAAGGCCCCAACAGCTAGTTGACATCGTTTAGGGCGTGGACTACCAGGGTATCTAATCCTGTTTGCTCCCCACGCTTTCGTGCATGAGCGTCAGTGTTATCCCAGGAGGCTGCCTTCGCCATCGGTGTTCCTCCGCATATCTACGCATTTCACTGCTACACGCGGAATTCCACCTCCCTCTGACACACTCTAGCTCGGTAGTTAAAAATGCAGTTCCAAAGTTAAGCTCTGGGATTTCACATCTTTCTTTCCGAACCGCCTGCGCACGCTTTACGCCCAGTAATTCCGATTAACGCTTGCACCCTACGTATTACCGCGGCTGCTGGCACGTAGTTAGCCGGTGCTTATTCTGCAGGTACCGTCAGTTTCACGGGGTATTAGCCCATGACGTTTCTTTCCTGCCAAAAGTGCTTTACAACCCGAAGGCCTTCATCGCACACGCGGGATGGCTGGATCAGGGTTTCCCCCATTGTCCAAAATTCCCCACTGCTGCCTCCCGTAGGAGTCTGGGCCGTGTCTCAGTCCCAGTGTGGCTGGTCGTCCTCTCAAACCAGCTACGGATCGTCGCCTTGGTGAGCCGTTACCCCACCAACTAGCTAATCCGATATCGGCCGCTCTAATAGTGCAAGGTCTTGCGATCCCCTGCTTTCCCCCGTAGGGCGTATGCGGTATTAGCTACGCTTTCGCGTAGTTATCCCCCGCTACTAGGCACGTTCCGATACATTACTCACCCGTTCGCCACTCGCCACCAGACCGAAGTCCGTGCTGCCGTTCGACTTGCATGTGTAAGGCATCCCGCTAGCGTTCAATCTGAGCCAGGATCAAACTCTTCAGTTTAATCTCTGTATTTGTTTCGTATTCTTGGTCCGAATAAATCCGAACCAGGTCATACGTCGCTACTCAAAGGAAGTGAGGTATGTTCTTAAACTTGACGTCTAAGGTACTTCACTTCTAGTGAGCACTTGATTTCATTGTGCTTGTGATAAAGCCAGGATTTAACTCCCAACTTGATCACAGTGCATCGCATCAAGCGCCCACACTTATCGGTTGTTTAATTGTTAAAGAGCGGTACTGCTAAATTCTGTACTACCAACTTCTTGCTACCTACTGAACCCGCCAGCTTCGCTGCGGCTTTCGCCTTGCGTCGCTTGCTGTTTTCAGCAGCAGAGAGGCGAGATTATGAAGAAGTTTTTATCGCTTGTCAAGTCAGCTTCGTTCGCTTTCGCGCCACCGCTTTCTTGCTT
The DNA here is from genome assembly GCF_002812705.1 of Achromobacter spanius. Lineage (NCBI taxonomy): Bacteria > Pseudomonadati > Pseudomonadota > Betaproteobacteria > Burkholderiales > Alcaligenaceae > Achromobacter > Achromobacter spanius. The sequence goes on from NZ_CP025030.1 coordinate 5,751,810, forward strand.
GCGACCTCTTCAGGTCACCCTCCCTTAGCAGCTATCGAAACATCAGAACACCCATTCGGGTTAACCCTAAGTTTTCGGCAACTGCCAAGCCTGAAACTATAACACAACTTTTGCAGATTATGCAACCGGCTCTTGCCTAATTTGCATCCTATCTTGCAACCCCGCCGCTCGCTTGCGCTTTGCGTTGGCTCTGGAATCCAGAGGTTGGTTACTGAACCAGGTGGCTCGCAATATTTATCCGGGTAAACCCTGAATCAACATCACCAGCCAAGCCCAAGACTATAGCACGATTTTTGCAGATTGCGCAACTGGCTTTTGCCTGATTTGCTGCAATCCTTGCAATAACCGCTTGGCTGCCGGCATAACTATCTGCTGGCTGCTTTGCGGCAGGCCGGGGAAGGTTTCCTTGCGGATCGCTTGCCGGTTGACCTGTTGCGCTTGCTTGGCTTCGCGATTCAAAAACTGCCTGAACTGCGAAGGAGCGAGACTATAGCACAGGTTTTCGGGCTGTCCCGCCAGCTCTGCAAGAAAGTTGTGTGAATCCTCAAAGACGGCCCGCCCTGCGGGAAGACAAGCCCCGATATCGGCAGGCGCATCACGCCAGCTCTCTATATATAGATAGTCTTCCGCCGGACTTGCCTAGCGTTGGGGTACGTTTACTATTCGCCTGTACGCCGCACCTACTTGGAGACGAGCACGCTATGCCACCAGCCATCGCCCAGAGCGAAGATATCCTGATCAATGTGACCCCGTTTGAAACCCGCGTTGCGCTGGTGGAACAGGGGTCAGTACAGGAGCTGCATGTGGAACGCAGCATCCAGCGGGGCCATGTTGGCAATATCTACCTGGGCCGCGTGGTTCGCGTGCTGCCGGGCATGCAAAGCGCGTTCATTGATATTGGGCTTGAGCGCGCCGCCTTCATCCATATTGCGGACCTGCGCGAAAACCGGGGCGAGCGTAGTCAGGGATTGACCCCCACGCCTATCGAGAAGCTGCTGTTCGAGGGACAGACCCTCATGGTTCAGGTGGTCAAGGATCCGCTGGGTACCAAGGGCGCGCGCCTGTCGACGCAGATCAGCATGGCTGGGCGCATGCTGGTTTACCTGCCGCACGACCCGCATATTGGTATTTCACAGAAGATCGACACCGAGTCTGAACGCATCCAACTGCGCGAACGGCTTCAGGCGCTGATGCCGCCTGAAGAAAAAGGCGGTTTCATTGTGCGGACCCAGGCGGAAGGCGCCAACAATGAAGAGCTGACCGCGGATCTGGAATACTTGCGCAAGCTGTGGACGAGTGTGCAGGCAGCCGCGCGCACCCAGCCCGCACCCGCCCTTCTGCATCAGGACTTGACGCTGGCGCAACGTGTCTTGCGCGACATGGTCGGGCCCCACACCGGTACGATTCTGGTGGATTCGCGCACGACGAGTTCGGCGATGTTGGAATGGGCGCGCATCTACACACCATCCGTAGTGGACCGCATCCAACATTACAGCGGCGAGCGCCCTTTGTTCGATACCGCCAATGTGGACGACGAGATCGCACGTGCGCTGTCTCGTCGGGTGGACTTGAAATCGGGCGGCTACCTGATCATCGACCAAACCGAAGCGCTGACCACGGTGGACGTGAACACCGGGGGCTTTGTAGGCGGCCGCAATTTCGACGACACCATATTCAAGACGAATCTGGAAGCGGCCCAGGCCATTGCCCGGCAACTGCGTTTACGCAACCTGGGGGGCATCGTCATCCTGGACTTCATTGACATGGAAGAACAAGAACACCGCGAGACCGTGCTGGCTGAACTGAAAAAGGCGCTGTCGCGTGACCGCACGCGCATGACGGTCAATGGCTTCACACAACTGGGCTTGGTGGAAATGACGCGCAAGCGCACGCGGGATTCGCTTGCGCATCAGTTGTGCGAACCCTGCCCCATGTGTGAATCGCGGGGCAATGTGCGCACGCCGCGCACCGTGTGCTACGAGATCCTGCGCGAAATACTGCGCGAGGCGCGGCAATTCAATCCGAAGGAATTTCGCATCCTGGCCTCGCAGGATGTCGTGGATTTGTTCCTGGAAGAAGAGAGCCAGCACCTGGCGATGCTGGGTGATTTTGTGGGCAAGCGCGTGTCGCTGGAAGTCGAGAGCACATATTCGCAGGAAAAATACGACATCATTTTGGTCTGATGCCTCGCGCGTTTAACAGATAATCAGCGGGCATTCACTTCAATGTGCGCAGATTGTGTGTCTTAACGATTCGTTTGAAAACAAGTTTGAAACGAATGGCGGTGGGGAAAAGTAGCCGATAATCTCGCGGGCGCTTTAACAGGGTTTACCCTGAAGCGCCCTTTTTCATGCTTTCGGAGGTTCATGCAATGAAGTCCCTATTCCGTCCGTTCCTGCTGCTGGTTGCGGCGTTGCCGCTGGTGCTGGCCGCTTGCGGCGACAAGGAGCCCGAGCAACGTGCCGCGTTCACGCAGTACTTGCAGACCCGCATCGTCGACAAGCCCGGCGTGCGCGTGCCGAAGCTGACGGATGAGGAAGCGAAGTCGTTTGGCGATTACACGTCGCACTACGCCGTGATCACCGACTTCAACGCCGGCATGGAAGCATCGATCAAGCCTTTGTCGAGCGTCATGCAGAAAGGCTCGATGCGTTCTTTGAACGACATCGTGGCGCGCCGCGACGACCTGAAGAGCGTTCAACAGTCGCTGACTGACATGGGCGCGGCCTTGAAAGAACAGCAAGCCAAGGCCGACGCCGCGCATGCGCAGCTCAAGCAGCCCGCGGAGCTGAAGGCCGTGTACGACAAGGCCTACGAAAAGACGGTGAGCCTGCCCGCCGATACCTTGCGCGACGTGCTGCCGGAACTGAACGCCACCTTTGACAGCGGCTTGAAGGTTGCCGACTACGTTGAAGCCCACAAGGCGCAGATTGAAATCTCGGGCGCGACCATCAAGGTGAAGGACCCCGCCGTGCAGGCCGAGCTGAACAAGTTGCTGCAAGACCTGAATGATCAGGCGAAAAACATGCAGCAGGCGCAGACGCGCATGCAGGCCTTGATGCTGGGCCGATAAGCCTGCGCGCCATCACGCCGCGGCGACTTGGTTGCGCCCGGCTTTCTTGGCCCGATAGACCGCGCCATCAGCGGCTTCGACCAAGCGCGAAGAAGCCTGGTCCGCGGTGGGCATCGCGGTGGCAACCCCGATGCTGACCGTGACAACGCCACCGTCGTTACCCTCATGCGGGACGCGCAACGCCTCGATGGTGCTGCGTATGGCTTCCGCGATGGCCGTTGCCTGCCGGTTATCGGTGCCGGGCAACAACACGACGAACTCTTCGCCCCCATAGCGCGCTGCCAGGTCGCGCGGGCGGCGGGCCTTTTGCATCTGCGTCTGGGCCAGCAACTTCAACAGTTCGTCGCCTTCTTGATGGCCATAGCGGTCGTTGTAGCGTTTGAAGTGGTCCGCATCCAGGAACAGTAGCGAGAGCGGCGCGGCCTCCCGTGCCGCCGCCGCCCACTCGCGTTCGAGCGCCTCGTCGAAGGTGCGCCGGTTGGCAATACCGGTCAATCCATCCGTTTGCGCGCGCGCTTCCAGTTGCTGTTCAAAGGCCTCGCGCAAGCGCATTTCGCGTCGGAAAAGCACGATCTGCGCCATCACCGACAAGAACAGCGCCAAGGTAACCGGCACAACCAATACCGCGCGCCGCACCCACGGCGCCAGCACGTCGTCGACGTCCTGCGCCACGTCGATCACCAGCGGCGTCCTATCGATGCTGTCAAAGGTGTGAAGGCGGTTGAAGCCATCAGACGACCATGCGCCCACGAACGTGCTCTCGCGGCGGATCAGGAATTGCTGGAACGCCAGCGAGCCCTCGGCATTGCGCTGAAAGTCGTCCACCGAATACGGAATGCGCGCGATTACCACGCCATCATTGCGGTAGATCGTGATCGCGTCGTGCTTGCCGATAGACAGTTCGGCAAAGCGATCGCGGAAATAAGCCAGCCGCAATGAACCATTGACCACGCCTGCAAAGCTGCCGTCCGGATGAAAGATGCGGCGACTGATCGCGATGCTTTCATCACCCGGGCGCAGCACGCTGACATAGGGGCGGCTGACGTATAGGCCGACATCAGGCGCGTCGCGATGGACCTGGAAAAAATCGCGGTCGGAAAAATTTACGGCCGGAGGATCGATCGAGGTCGAGTCATATCGAATGTTTCCCGCCTCATCCAATACCAGGATGGAACCCAGGTATCCCGCCGTGGACGAGCGGTCGAAAAGAAAGCGTTGCAGCGTGGGGCGATTGACATGGTCGATGCCCGGCTCGCGCAGCCGCTCCACCACGCCTTGCAGGGATAAGTCGTACACATGCAGCGTGCGGCCGATATCGGCTGCCAGCACCCCGGTGATATTACGTGCTGACTTGTGGGCCGCTACCCAGGTCGCCTGGCGATCGATCCACAGTAATGCGACCGCCGCCAGACAGATGCCAATGGCCACGAGTCCGGCCAGCGCGTACAGGGCGCGATGCACAAACCTGCGAGACGTCAAACCGGCGCTCCTTGGCGATGCCGTTCGGGGTGTCGGGGCTTACATCCGGATGGTATCCAGCGAGATAATGCCGCTGCCTGGCGCGCGGCGCAAGGTTGCGCGCGCGCACGGGAAGATACCGGAAATGCAAAGCGTGGACGATCCGTTGGCATGCCGGGCGCGCCGGCCCGGCGAGGCGGCTAAGGCGCTGCCGTGGCGCCGATGCGGAAAGGAAAGGCGCGCACGCCCCGAACCTTGTCCGTTTCGCGCTGGGCGCTGATTGCCCAGGCAGGCGCCGCGCTGCCCGCCAGGGACAGCAACTGACGCATGACGTCAGCTGAAAAACCGCACCGCAACGCCAAAGCCTGGCGTCGGGCAAGCTCAACTCCTACAGCGTGCGGTGTCGTGAAACTCCGGTCCGAATGCAGCATGGCAGCCCCCTGGCAAAAGCCCTTCATGGACGAAGGGTCAGTGCGATCCAATCTACCGCAGTCCGTTGATTCCGCGCGTGAAATGATACGTAAAGTAATGCAAATATAGAGATATACAGCGTTACACGAGCGGGGTCAGATCAGCCGGGGCGGCTTCGCGGTCGGGTTTGTCGTTTTTACCGTCTGCCGGACCGGTCATATTGCCGTACATGAGTGACCGGCCGGCAAACAGCCCGCCGGCGACTTCCAGGTCGAAACGCTCGGCGTCGCGCCGGCGCACGTCCTCTACCACCTCTTCCGCTTCGTCCGCGGGCACGCCGATGGCGCGCAACGCGGCTCCGCCGAACAGCAGGGCGGACTCCAACGTTTCCCGGATTTGATAATCGACCCCTTCCTTGGCGAGCGCCAGCGAATGGATCCGGTCATAGGCCCGCACAACGACCCGGACCAGCGGGAATTCAGACTTGATCAGCTTGACCATGTGGTTCACGGCCTGAGGGTCGTCGATACAGATCAGGATGGCGCAGGCATGTTCGGCGCCTGCCGTGCGCAGCATGTCGATGCGGGTGCCGTCGCCGTAGTACACCTTCACGCCCCATTTGGCGGCGGCCCGAATGGCGTCGGTATCGGTATCCAGGATGGACACCGTCAAACCCCGGGCCAGCATCGCCTGGCTGACGATCTGGCCGAAACGGCCGAATCCGACGATCAGGGCGCATCCGTCCAGATCCTGGGCGACATCCACGCCGTCCATCGATTGCTCGGGTTTGGGCAGGAGCCACCGCAGCGACAGCACGCCCAAGGGAGTCAGCGCCATCGAAATAATGACGACAGCCGTCAGGACGGCGCCCGTGTGTGCGTCGAAAATGCCCGCCGTGGCCGCCGCGCCATAAAGCACGAAAGCGAATTCGCCGCCCTGCACCAGCAACGCGGCCCGCGTCACGGCTTCAGCGTGCGAGGCGCGCAGCAAGCGCGCCACCGCATACACGCCCACGGCCTTCACGAGCATGAATGCGACCACGGCCGCCAGGATCAAGGGCCATTCGCGAACCACCGCCGACACGTCCAGCGACATGCCCACGCCCAGGAAAAACAGACCCAGCAATATCCCGCGAAACGGCTCGACTTCGGCTTCCAACTGATGGCGGAAGGTGGATTCAGACAACAGCACGCCGGCCAGGAATGCCCCCATGGCCATGGACAGGCCGCCCAGTTCCATCAGCAAGGCCGCCCCCAGCACCACCAACAGCGCGGCGGCGGTCATGACCTCGCGGGCGTGCGCGGCGGCCAGCAGGCGGAACAAGGGGTTCAGCAACCAGCGTCCGGCTGCCAGCAAGGCCAGGATGCATCCCACGGCAATGGCCGACTGCATCCAGGGGTTGCCATGTTCGGCGCCGCCGCCCGCGGGCGCCAGCAAGGCGACCAGGGCCAGCAAGGGCACGATGGCCAGGTCTTCCAGCAGCAGGATGGAGACAATCCGCTGGCCTTGCGCGCTGGTGCTGTCGTCGCGTTCGCCCAGGATTTGCATCACGATGGCCGTGGACGACAACACAAACCCCATCGCCGCCATGAAGGCCGCCGGCCCCGACAGGCCCGCCAACAGGCCGACTACCGTCAACAAGCCGCCGCAGACCGCCACCTGCGCCAGGCCCAGCCCGAAGATTTCGCCCCGCAGCTTCCACAGCCGCGACGGCTGCATTTCAAGCCCGATGATGAAGAGAAACATGACGACGCCCAGCTCGGCGACGTGCAAGATGGATTTGGGATCGGAAAAGAAGCCGATGCCGAATGGGCCGATCGCCAAGCCGGCCGCCAGGTAGCCCAATACCGACCCCAGCCCCAAGCGCTTGAAGATGGGAACGGCGATAACCGCCGCACCCAACAAGACCACCACGTTGACGAGTTGATTGCCTTCCATAGGCAGAGCCATAGGGCGCTCCTGGTTACACGGCGGGCCTGGCGCCCTGGCTGCGGCAAAAGCCGATGGCGTCCTGGATCAGTCGTCGCGGAACTGCATTTTGTACAACGAGGCGTACAGGCCATTGGCGGCCAGCAGCTCGGAATGAGGGCCCTGTTCGACGATCTTGCCGGCATCCAGCACGATGATGCGGTCGGCGTTCTGGACCGTGGACAGACGGTGGGCGATGACAAGCGTGGTGCGGCCTTTCATCAAGCGTTCCAGCGAGGCCTGCACCTGGCGCTCGGACTCGTTGTCCAGCGCGGAGGTGGCTTCGTCCAGAATCAGGATGGGCGCGTTCTTGATCAGCGCGCGCGCGATCGCCAGGCGTTGGCGTTGCCCCCCCGACAGGCGGGCGGCATTCTCGCCCACCGGGGTATTGATGCCTTGCGGCAAGCCTTCCACGAATTCCAGCAGGTTAGCCGCCGCCAGGGCGTCGCGCACCTTTTGTTCGCTGGACTTGCCCAGCGCGCCGTAGCCCACGTTGGCCGCGATGGTGTCGTCGAACAGCACCACGTCCTGGCTGACCAGGGACAAATGCGAACGCAGGCTGCGCAGCGTGAGGTCGTTGACGGGCGTGTCGTCCACCAGGATGGTCCCGCTATCGGCCAGCACAAAGCGCGGCAGCATGTTGACCAGCGTGGTCTTGCCGCTGCCCGATCGGCCTACCAGGGCAACCGTCTGGCCCGGCTCCACGGTGAACGAAATGTCGTTGACGGTATCGCGGTCGGCATCGGGAAAGCGATGTTTGACGTTGCGGAATTCCACCTTGCCGCGTACCGGCTCGGCCAGTTCCTTGGTGCCGGTGTCGATTTCGGGTGTCTGGTCGATCAACGTGAAAACGCTTTCCGCGGACACCAGCATTTTCTGCATGCGGGCCGCCACGTTGGTCAGGCGCTTGATGGGGTCGAAAATTTGCGCCAGCGCGGCCATGAACGAGGCAAAGCTGCCCACCGTCAACGACCCGCTATTGGCCTGGCTGAGAGCGACGGCGATGACCGCGCCCACAGAAATCGAGATGCAGACCTGGGTCAGCGGCGTCAGGGCCGCGTCCGCCGTGGCGGTACGCATGGCGAACCGGCGCAGGCGGCGGCTGACGAAATCGAAGCGGCCGCGTTCGACTTCATAGCCGTCGAACAGCTTGATGACGCGCTGGCCGTCGATGCCTTCACCGACCACGCGGGTCAGCTCGGCGTTCATGTTGACGGTGTCGCGGTTGATGCGACGCAGGCGCTTGATGAAAAAGCGCGAGATCAGCACCGACACGGGCAGCATGATCAGGATGATCAGCGTCAGCACCCATGACATATAGAGCAGCACGCAGATCAGCGCGATGACGACCAGGGTTTCGCGCACCAGCACCGTGATGACATCGGTGGCGTAGCCGGTGACGTTGCCGGCGTCGATGGTGAAGCGGTTGAGCAGGCGGCCGGTGTCGCCGCGCTTGAAGTCCTCATCGGGCAAGCCCAGCAGGCGCTCGAACATGTCGCGGCGCATGCCCAGCAGGACGTTGTTGGCCACCCAAGCCAGCAAGTAGTCGCTGAAGAAGTTACAAATGCCGCGCAGCAGGATCAGGCCCACCACCGCCAACGGCAAGGCCCAGACATAATAGGGTTTGGCCCCGGAAAAGCCGCCGTCCAGCAAGGGCTTCATAATGACGGCCAGAACAGGTTGCGTTGCCGCCGCGCCCGCCATCAGCAGGACGGCCAGCAACAAGCCCTTCCAATAGGCGCCCACCCGGCTGTAGATCCGGTTCCAGAGTTCGGACTTGACGGGAGTGGAATCCGCGGGTGTGTTGCGTGCGGCAGAATTCAAAGGGAGCACTCGCTTTTATACAATTGTGCCCAGGATTGTACTGGCTACGCGCCGCCGCGCTGAGCCGCCCCACCCCTAATAAGACTAATTTGCCTCTTCACCCACCCATGTCCGATATCCGCTGTATCTACGTCCGGTTACCCAATTGGGTGGGCGATGTTTGCATGAGCCTGCCCAGCCTGCGGGCGTTGGAAGCCAGCGGCCTGCCCTTGGTAATCTGCGCAAGGCCCTGGGCCCGCGACCTGCTGGACGGGGTCCCCAAGCATGATTTCGTCCCCATGCGCGGCAAGGTCGGCCCCGATCGGGCCGCCGTCAGCTCCCACCGCCGCGGCCTGGGCGCGCTGGGCCGCCGCGCCCGAGGCCTGTTGCTGCCGGACTCGCTGTCCAGCGCGCTGGTTTTCCGGCTGGCGGGCCTGCCCTGCGCCGGTTATCGGGACGACGGCCGCAGCTTCCTGCTGCGCTGGCCCGTGGCCAAACCGGACGAGACCTTGCACGCCGTGCAGTCCTGGCACCATCTGACTCGCGAGGCCCTGACCCGCTGGGGCCTGCCCAGCGGCCCGGCGCAGCCCGGCCCCACGCTTGACCTGCCACTGACGGCGGCGCACCAGGATGCCGCCGACCAGGCGCTGCAGGCTGCCGGCCTGAGCGCGCAGCGGTTTGTACTGATTGCCCCCACCGCCACCGGGCTGCACAAGGGCAAGATCAAGGTCTGGCCAGGATTCGATACACTGACGCGCGCCTTGCAGGCCCGTGGCCATACCGTGGTAATGTGCCCCCCTCCGGCCGAAACCGACGAGGCGCGGCGCAATGCACCCACGGCGCAATTGCTACCCCCTTTGCCGCTGGGCGCGTTTGCCGCGCTGACGGCACGGGCGGCGTTGGTGGTGTGCAACGATTCCGGGGTATCCCACGTTGCCGCGGCGGCATCGGCCCGCGAACTGGCGCTGTTTGGCGTGACCCGGCCGGGTCGGACCGGCCCGTGGTCGCCTCGGGCCGTCTGCGTCGGATCCGAGCACGCATGGCCCACCGTCGAAGAAGTTGAACAGCAGGCGACAACCCTGCTGGACGGGACGAAGTAATCAGGACTGTTTTCACATGACCTTTTCCAGCTATCTCGCAAATCTGATCATTCCTTTCAACTTGTGCGTGACTTTGGTCGTTATCGGCCTGGTGCTGGGCCTGTTCAGGTTGCGCAAGACGGGCGGTGCCCTCATCGCTGCTGGCCTGCTCTGGGCCTTGGCGTGGTCGCTGCCGGTGACGTCCCTGTGGTTGGGCGGCGCGCTGGAAACCCGCTATCCGCACCTGCCGCCCGCGGATTCGCCCACAGCCGACGCCATTGTGGTACTGGGCGGCAACACCGCCAATGGCCGCGCCAACTGGTTCCTGCCTTATGACAAGGAGACCGCCGTCGTCCGCATCGACACGGCGGCCCAGCTCTACCTGGCCGGACGCGCGCCCAAGGTGCTGCTGTCGGGCGGCGCACTGGAAGGCGATGTGTCCGAAGCCCGTGGCATGGCGCACGCCATCCGCCAGCAAGGGGTGCCCGAAAGCGCGCTGATCCTGGAAAACTCCAGCCGCACGACCTATGAAAATGCGGCCTTGACCGAAGACAAGCTCAAGGCGCGCGGCATCGGCAAAGTGCTGCTGGTGACCTCAGCGCTGCACATGCCGCGCGCCATGGCGGCCTTTTCCAAGCAAGGCGTGGAAGCCATCGCCGCGCCTGCCCCGCCGCAGATCGTGGCACCGGCGGATGGGTCATTGCAGCTTTGGCTGCCAGACCAGCGTACGTTTGACGCCAGCCGCTCCATCATCAAGGAATACGCCGGCCTGTTCGTGTACTGGCTGCGCGGATGGGTATGAGCCTGACGGCCTTGGCGCTGGATTGCCGGGCGGGTTGCGGCGCCTGCTGCATTGCCCCGTCCATCACCCAGCCCATTCCCGGCATGCCGCAAGGCAAGCCCGCGGGCGTGCCCTGTATCCAGCTGCTTCCCGACATGCGCTGCGCCATCTTCGGCCAGCCTTCCCGCCCGGCCTTCTGCGGCGGACTGCAACCCCAGCAAGAGATGTGCGGCCAAAACCGGGAACATGCGATCCAGTGGCTGGGCGATTTAGAGCGCGCGACGGCGCCGGCGCATTGAGGCCAGCGCGGCTGGGGCCGGGGCCGGTCACCCTACACAACCCACTTACCCGCCTTGCCGCGCTTGAAGCACCCTTTCATACAGCGCTTCGTACCGTGAAGCCACCGTTTCCCAGCTTTGGTCGCGAGCAATCTCAAGCCCTCGCGCAATCAGCGCCGCCCGCAGTTCCGGGTCAGAGCCCAGCCGCTCCAGCGCCTGGGCCAGTTGAGCGCCATCGCGCGGGTCTTGCAGGATCAGCGCGTCTTTACCCGCCGACAGGTATTGCGCAAAGCCGCAGTAAGCGGGCGAGCTGACCACCACCGGCAGGCCGTGCGACATCGCTTCAAGCGGCGCCATGCCGTAGCTGTCATTCAGCGTGGGGTGCGCGTAGATGTCCGCCGCGCTGAAATACGGGGCCACGTCCGGCGTCGGATCGACCAGCGTGACGCGGTGCGCGACGCCATCCGCCGCGCGGACCCGGTCCCGAGTGGGCTCGTCGGCCCCCACGACCAGCAACTTGTAATGGACGGGCAGTTGCGCCAGGGCGTCCAGCAGCGCGGGCAGCCCTTTGCGCAGCGGGTTGCGCGCCACCAGCAGGCAGCCGATCGTGCCAGCATCCCAGCCCAGGCGGGCACGGATCGCATCACGCCTTGTGGCCACGTCGGCCGAGGGCAGTTTGACCCCCGGCGCGATGATATCCACCTGCAAGTCCGGACCATAGCTGCGATGCAACTGGTCCATGATCAGGCCGGACACGGCCACGACGCGGCGGGCGGGCGCACGCCGCACGCGCAGTTTTTCCAGCAGCAGATAGGTGGCCAGGCGCGGACTCAGCCACGAATTGATGCGCTGTAGCAGGTTGACGCGCGCAACGCGGTTGTAACGCACCGGCGTCACGTGCATGACTTGAATTTCGCCCGCCCAGCCGTTCATGTGCGAATGCACGATGTCGAAGCGGCCGCGTGTCAGGCGGTCGGCGCGCCAGGCGAAAAACAGCACGCGCATCCAGCTTGGCAGCCAAGCGGGAAAGCGAACGGGCAGAAAGCGAAACGGCAGATCGCTATCGAAGTCACGCGCAACGACGGACACATCGTGGCGCTGGCCCAGCACCCGCATCAGTTCCACGCCGTAGGCTTCGGCGCCGCCGAAGCGGTTACCGAAGCGGTCCACCAGCAACGCGATGCGGAGCCGCCGCTCAACGGCGCCGGCGGGTGTCTTCATACCGGGTCAGGCACTTCTGCAGAAATCGGATGATGTTGGTGGAACGCGCCACCGTCACCCGAGGCAGGCCGAAGGGATCGTCGGACGCGGCGGCCAGGCCGCGCTGCGTCAGCGTGGCGTTGTCATAGCCCGCTTCGCGCGCCATCACGCGGTGCTCCGGGCCGTGATCGCCGTAGGGATAACAAAATGCGGTAACCGGCGCGCCCAGCACCTGTTCCAGTTCGTTCTTGGATTCCACTATCTGGCGACGCGCTTCGTCGGGCGACATTTCGGGCAAATGGACGTGGTCCAGCGTGTGCGAACCGACTTCGTTGCCGGCCTGCGCCCATTCGCGCATTTCGCCCACCGTCATCAAGGCGGAAAACGGAATGCCTTTGTGCGTGTCCCAGACGTTGCCGCCGTCGAATTGGCGCGCAACGAAATAGTTGGTGGCGGTGAATCCAAGCTCGCTCAGAACGGGCATCGCGTTGTGATGCACGTTGCGATACCCGTCGTCAAAAGTCAGGCCGAACACCTTGCCTTGCCGTTCGCCACGCACATACGGCATGACGTCACGCATCGACAGGCCGCGATAGCCCAGCCGGCGCATCCAGCGCATCTGCCGGGCAAAGCTGTCGGGGTGCACGGTCAGCCCACGAAAAGGCGTGCCCTTGGGATTGGGTTCGCCGATCTGGTGGTACATGAGAATTGGAATAGACATAAGGCGGGATTATAGAGCCCGACGTCCATCCAGCGTACGCTGATAGACATCCAATGTGGCGGCCGCGAAACGCGCCAGATTGAAATCGCGCAGGCTGGTTTCACGCGCACGCGCGCCCATCTCGCGAACCGCGTCGGGATGGTCCAGCATGAAACGCAGCTTGTCCGTCATGGCGGCCACGTCCCGCACCGGCACGATCCAGCCGTCCACGCCGTCCGTCACGTTTTCCGGCAGGCCGCCCGCATTGGTCACCAGCGCCGGCAAGCCCAGGGCCATGATTTCACGGCAGGCAAACGACAGGGCTTCACGGTACGACAGCACGAAGCCTGCGTGACAGGACGCAAGCGACGCGCGCACATCATCAAGCAGCCCGGGAAAGCGAACCTGGTCGATCATGCCCAGTTCGCGCACGCGCGCCAGCTTGGCCTCGGAGGGCGGGTCGCCCGCCACCATCAGCAGCACGCGCGCCTTGTCGGCCGGCGGCAAGGCCGCCACGGCAGCCACCAGGTCCAGCCAGCCTTTGTCGAAGTCGGTGCCGCCCGCGCTGCCCAGCAGCAGCTTGCCTTGCCAGTCCGCGCCAAAGATCAGCGCGCGCAGCTTGTCCAGGCTTTCCGGCGGCGGCGGCGCGAAGAAGTTGGTGTCGATGCCGTGGCGGATGGTGGTGATGGGGCGCTTGCGGTACGGCGAACGCTGCATCAGACCATGGATGTAATCGCTGACCGCGATGCCGTGGTCGGTGGCCAGCGCCACCCGCAGCTTGTGGCCAAAGCTCGTAAGCGGATGATCGTTGTGCTTGGTGAACACAATGCGCGGGCGCCGCGCCATGCCCAGCGTGGCCAGCATCACCTGCTTGTGGTCGGCCGAGCCGTTGGCGTGGATGATGTCGAAGCCGCCGGTCTTGATCAGACGGTTTAACTGGGCGCGGTCCTTGAACCAGGATGACGGGCGCGTCGTGTAGCGCATGTCGACCACCGTCACGCCGGGAATCGCGCGCGCGTAGCGGTGCAGCCGGCTGGTGGCGGGCGCGGCCACGGTGATGTCGTGGTCGGGCGACAGGGCGCGGGCCAGGTTGATGATGTAGGTGACGTGCCCCCCACCATTGCCGCCGTGAAAGTTCGTGTAGAGGATCTTCACTTCTGCTTCTCGGCCAGGAACATCAGCTTGGAATAGCGGAAAAAACTGCCCGCGGCGGCGGTCACGGCCAGCACCAGGCCATGCCTGCCATCGAGAAACCCGCGCCGGATCAGGTAGATGCGCACAAACGTCCAGAACCCGTGGCCCAGCGCGCCAAACACCGACGTGCGGCGCCCCTTGGCGTACATCATGGCCGCCGCGTCCGAGGAATAGCGATTGACCTTGTTGATCAGCGCGTCCAGGTTGTCGTAGGGATAGTGGTTGAAATAGCCCTGCAATTTCAGCGGCTGGCCCTGGGCGGGCACGACCCGCTCATGCACGGCGGCGTCGGTGAACCGCGCGGTGCCGCGCTTGAACAAGCGCAGCACGTAGTCGGGCCACCAGCCGCTGTGGCGGATGTCCTTGCCGCAGAAATTCGACAGACGGGCGATTTCGTACGCGTCGGCGCGCGGGTTGGCCAGGACGTCCTGGATTTCACGCGCCAGTTCGGGCGTGACGCGCTCGTCGGCGTCGATGGACAACACCCAGTCGCCCGTCGCCAGGTTCAATGCGCGATTTTTCTGCGGGCCGAAACCGGGCCAGTCGGCCGTGACCTCGACGCGCGCGCCCAAGGCCTGGGCCAATTCGACGGTGCCGTCGGTGCTGCCAGAATCCACCACGATGAATTCGTCGGCGAAGGATACGGACTTCAGGCAGGCGGCGATGTTCGCCGCTTCGTTCTTGGTGATGATGATGACTGATAGCTTCATCCGCGATTCCTAAGACGCTTTTTCCAGGCTTTCCAGGCATGGTAGCGAGGCCCCCAGAAGGGGTCGCGCGACAACCAGATGCGCCGGTTGAGCCAGCTTCCGCCCTGATTGCGCACGGCGAAACGATAGATGTGTTGGGGGTCCGCGCCGGGCGTGTTCTGGCCGAAAGGGTCGGTCGTGTACAGGTGCGCAAAACCGGCTTGCCGGGCGGCCGCCACGTAGTCGGCGTCGAAGTAGCCCTGCGGCCAGCAGAGGTGGTCGCTGACCGAACCCAGGCGCTGCACCAGGGCCTGGCGGGAATCGTGCAGTTCCTGCGCGATGTGGGCGCGCTTGGCATCCACGTCGCGGCCGCAGACCTTGTCCCAGCGGGTGTGGGTGTGGGTGTGCGAATGGAATTCGAAGGTGCCCGCGGCCTGCATGGCCTCGATCTCGCTCCAGCGCAGCATGGCCTCGTCGCTGCGGCCCGACGCCACCAACTGCTTGCAGGCGTCGTGGTCGGGCGTGGCTGGCAACACGCCGCCCTGCCCCGCGTGCGGCCGCACCGGGCCATCGCCGATCCAGCCCGTGATGGTGAACAGCACCGCGCGCATGCCATGGCGCGCCAGGGCCGGATGCGCGTGCACCCAGTTATTCAAGTAGCCGTCGTCGAAGGTGATCAGCACGGAACGCTCGGGCACGGGCTGGCCGGCCAGATAGCCGGCAAACTGGGTGGCCGTCAGCGACTGGTAGCCCGCGCGTGCCAGACGCGCAAGCTGGGCGTCGAAGACCCCGGGCGTCGCCGCGATCATGCCGCCCGCGGGGGTGACATGGTGGTACATCAGCACGGGGACGTTGGGCGCGTTCATGCGGCGCGTTCCGCCAGCCACTTCAGGTAGATGGCTTCGGTGGTTTCGGCCAGGCGGGCAGGCGAAAACACGGCTTCTTCCCAGACCATCCTGCGGCCGGCTTCGCCCATGCGGCGGCGCAGCGCCGGGTCGTCGATCAGGCGTTGCAGCGCATCGGTCAGCGCCTGGGGGGTCTTCGGCGGCACCAAGATGCCCGTGTCGCCGTTGCGGAACATTTCGGATACGCCCCCCACGTCGGTGCCCACCACAGGCAGGCCGCTGGCCTGGGCTTCAACATAGACCGTGCCCGACGCTTCTTGCTGTGTGGCCAGCGCAAACACGTCGAACCCAGACAACAGATTGGGCACATCGCGGCGCATGCCCATCAAGTGGATGCGCTGTTGCAGCCCCAGCGTGGCCACGTATTCCTGCGTTTGCTCAAAGACCGGCGAGCCGCCCCCCACAAACACCAGATGCAGCTTCGGCCGACTAGCCATCAGCGGCACCATCGCATCGATCAGGTCCTTGTGACCCTTGGTGGCGCGCATGACGGCCACACAGCCCACCACGACATCGTCATCGGTCAGGCCGAGTTCGTCGCGCAGGGTCGACCGTTCGACGGGCGCCGGCAGCACGATCGGCGAATAGACCGTGGCCACCTTGTCGGCGGGCACCCCGCGCTGGATCAGGTATTTGCGCACATGCTCGCTGACGGCCGTGACGCGATGCGGCAGCCAGGTGTAGGACCACATCGAACCGACCTTGTTCGACAGATGACGAGTCCGCACGATCAGCGGCGTGCCGGCCAGGCGGCCGCTCATGCCCGCGATGACCGTGTCGCGCCGGCTATGCGTGTTAAGCACGTCAAAGCGCCCTTCCCGCAATATCCGGCGGACGGTGGCCACGCCCTTGAAGTAATTCACCGGGCCGTCCATGTCGACCTTGTGCACCGTGAAGCCGGCGTCTGTCAGGCGCTCGACCAGCAAGGCCCGCGATTGGCAGATGGCTTCAACATGGTGGCCTCGCGCACGCATGGCCGTCATTTCCTTGAAGATCCGCCCCTCTTGGCCCCCGAAACTGGTGGCCGCTTCCGAATGGACGATACGCAGGCTTCGCATCAATAGGTCACCTCAACTCCGTCGGGTTTGGTCCAGGCATTCAGGTTTTCCAGCAGCGTGTCGGCCATGCGTACGCGCCACTCTTCGCCCAGCCGGACGGTGCAATGGTAATTATTCTTGGTGTAGACGATATCGACGGGCACGCCCGGAATGCCGTTCTCGGGTTCAGCCCGGAACGGGTTCAGCATCTGGCGCAAACGGGCGGCGTCGGCCGAGCCATTGAGCTTGACGCGCAACGACTTGGCGCGCGCTTCGCGGGCCAGTTGCAGGTCGTACAGTTGCTCGGCCACGATGCGCATGCCGCCGGAGTAGTCGTCATTGCTGACCTTGCCCTGCACGATGACGAGTTGGTCTTCGCGCAACCGGTTGCGATGCTTTTCGTAGAGCTCGTTGAACACCGAGATCTCGACCTGCGCGGTGCCGTCATCCAGCACGGCAAACACCATCTTGCCGCGCCGCGTCATCATGACGCGCACGCTGGCCAGCACGCCGCACATCCATTGCAGATCGCGCTGCGGTTCCACGCGCGCCAACTGCATCGGCACGATGCGGCGCACTTCGTCGCGCCAGGCGTCGAACAGGTGGCCGCTGTAGTAGTAGCCCAGCGCGGATTTTTCTTCCGTCAGCTTCTTGTGCAGGTCCCAGGGCGCCACCTTGGCCAGTTCGCCCGCGACGACGTCACCACTGTCGTCACCGAACAGCGAAGCCTGGTTGGCGCTGCGCGCGGCCTGTTCCGCAGCTTCCATGGCGGTGGGCACCGACGCCAGCATCGCGGCGCGGTTGGGCTCGATGGTGTCGAACGCGCCCGCCTTGATCAGCGCCTCGATGGTGCGGCGGTTCACCGCCTGCTTGCCCACGCGGCGGCAGAAGTCGAACAGGTTCAGGAACGGGCCGCCTTCCTTGCGGGCGCGCAGAATGTCTTCGACCGCGCCCTGCCCCGTGCCCTTGACGGCGCCCAGGCCATAACGCATGGTGCGCGGCGGCTTGCCTTTTTCGGTGTACTTGTCCTTGACCGGTTCGAAGCGGTAGCCCGAAAAATTGACATCGGGCGGCAACACTTCAACGCCGTTGTCCTGGGCATCGCGGCAGAAAATCTGCACCTTGTCCGTGTCGTCCATATCGGACGACATGGTGGCGGCCAGGAATTCGGTGGGGTGATAGGCCTTGAGCCAGGCGGTCTGGTACGAAATCAGCGCGTAGGCGGCCGAGTGCGACTTGTTGAAGCCGTAGCCCGCGAACTTTTCCATCAGGTCGAACAGCTTGACCGCCAGGTCCGGGTCGTGGCCCTTTTCCTTGGCGCCCTGTTCGAACAACTCGCGGTGCTTGGCCATTTCTTCGGGCTTTTTCTTGCCCATGGCGCGGCGCAACAGGTCGGCGCCACCCAGCGAATAGCCCCCGATGATCTGCGAGATCAGCATCACCTGTTCTTGGTAGACGATGACCCCGTAGGTGCTCTTCAGCGTGCTTTCCAGGTCGTTGTGGAAATAGTCCACCGCGGCGCGGCCGTGCTTGCGGTTGACGAAGTCGTCCACCATGCCTGATTCCAGCGGCCCCGGACGATACAGGGCCAGCATGGCGATGATGTCTTCGAACGTGTTCGGCCGCAGCTTCTTCAGCAGCTCTTTCATGCCGCGCGATTCCAGCTGGAACACGGCAGTGGTGTTGGCGTCGCACAGGATCTTGTAGGCGGCCGGGTCGTCCAGTTCAAGCGCCATGACATCGAAGTCGCGCTTGTCCTCGTTGAACTGGCGCACGTAGCGCACGGCCCAGTCCAGGATGGTCAGGTTGCGCAGGCCCAGGAAGTCGAACTTGACCAGGCCGGCGGCTTCGACGTCGTCCTTGTCGAACTGCGACACCGCGCTGTTTTCCTGACCCGGCTGGCAATACAGCGGGCAGAAATCCGTCAGCTTGCCGGGCGCGATCAGCACGCCGCCCGCGTGCATGCCGATGTTGCGGGTCAGGCCTTCCAGCGGCTTGGCCAGGTCGACCAGCGCGCGCACTTCTTCTTCCTGTTCGTAGCGGTCCTTGAAGGCGGGTTCGTCCTTCAGGGTGCGTTCCAGCGTCCAGGGGTCCATCGGGTTGAACGGGATCAGCTTGGACAGGCCGTCGCAGAACATATAGGGCATGTCCAGCACGCGGCCGGCGTCACGCACCACGGCCTTGGCGCCCAGCGTGCCGAAGGTGGCGATCTGGCTCACGGCGGCGCGGCCGTACTTTTCCTTGACGTAGTCGATGACCCGTTCGCGGTTGTCCTGGCAGAAATCGATATCGAAGTCGGGCATGGAGACCCGTTCTGGGTTCAGGAAGCGCTCGAACAGCAAGTCATAGCGGATGGGGTCCAGGTCGGTGATGCCCAGCGCGTAGGCCACCAGCGACCCCGCGCCCGAGCCCCGGCCCGGGCCCACGGGCACGCCGTTGTTCTTGCCCCAGTTGATGAAGTCCTGAACGATCAGGAAGTAGCCCGGGAAGCCCATCTGGATGATGGTCTTGCATTCCCAGCGCAGGCGCTCGTAGTACTGCTCGCGCTTGGATTCGCGTTCGGCAGCGTCCGGGAACAGGAACGCCATGCGCTTTTCCAGGCCCTCTTCCGACAACTGGACCAGGTAGTCGTCCAGCGTTACGCCGTCGGGCGTGGGGAAGTTGGGCAGGCGCGGCTTGCCCAGCACCAGGCTCAGGTTGCAGCGCTTGGCGATTTCAACCGTGTTGGCCAGCGCCGAGGGCACGTCGGCGAAGCGGCGCGCCATTTCCTCGGAACTGAGCAGGTACTGCTCTTTGGTGAAGCGGCGCACGCGGCGCGGGTTGGCCAGGATTTCGCCTTCGGCGATGCAGACGCGGGCCTCGTGCGCCTGAAATTCGTATTCG
Source organism: Achromobacter spanius (assembly GCF_002812705.1). Classification (NCBI taxonomy): domain Bacteria; kingdom Pseudomonadati; phylum Pseudomonadota; class Betaproteobacteria; order Burkholderiales; family Alcaligenaceae; genus Achromobacter; species Achromobacter spanius. The sequence continues at coordinate 5,771,269 of NZ_CP025030.1, forward strand.
TCCAGGAATTGAACGGGGTGCGTGGCCACCACCGGCAGGCCGGCTTCGCCCGCCAGCCGCATGGCGGCCTGCGTGTAGGCTTCGTCGCCGTCCATGCCGGCGCGCTGCAATTCAATGTAGTAGCTGCCTGGGAACAGATGCGCCCATTGGCGCGCCAACGCCAGCGCCGACACCGCGTTGCCCGCGTCCAGGGCCTGGCCGACGTCGCCCATGCGGCCGCCCGACAGTGCGATCAGGCCCTGCTGGCCTTGCAGCCATTCCCGACGGACCTCCGCGCGGCCCTTGCCCTGGTTCGTCAGGAACGCCTTGGACAGCAGCTCGCACAGGTTCAGATAGCCCTGATGGTTGCGCACCAGCAACAGCAAGCGGAACGGCTTGGACGGGTCATCATCATTGCTCAACCAGACATCACAGCCGGCAATGGGTTTGACCCCCGCGCCGCGTGCGCCTTTGTAGAACTTGATCAGGCCGAAAAGGTTGGACAGGTCGGTCAGCGCCACGGCGGGCTGGCCCAGCTTGGCCACGCGCTTGATCAGGTCGGGAATGCGCACAATACCGTCCACCACCGAAAACTCGGAGTGGACACGCAGATGCACAAAGGGGGTCGGGTTTGTTACGGCTTCGGACATAGCGGGAATTGTACCCAGGGATCACGGTCCAAGCCCCTGCGTCCGTAATTTTGAAATCGGCGCCACACGGAAGCTGAAGGGGATCGTAAGGCGAACTTCAGGGACGTTGTGTAACAATACAGGGTCGATCTGACCCATCTGTCGCAGGACGACGTTTACGTATGAAATGGTTAATACCCGGGATATGGCTGGCCGCCATCCTGTTTGCGCACTTCCGAGGCCGAGTCAAACTGCCGCTGGGCCGGCAACTGCTGGACCACTCGGTACTGCTTGCCCCCGTCAACGCCTTCATGGTGTTGGCCTCGCGGGTGCCGTCCACCCCCTACCTGACGACCAGCGAAATCGCCGAACTCAAGGTGCTGGACGACAACTGGGAGACGATCCGCGAAGAAGCCGTTCAAATGGCGGAAATGCAGCGGATCCGAGCCGCCGACGCCCATAACGACATCGGCTTCAATTCTTTCTTCAAATATGGCTGGAAGCGGTTCTACCTGAAGTGGTATGACGCCCGCCACCCCTCCGCCGAAGAACTCTGCCCCAAGACCGTCGCCATTCTGAAGACGCTGCCCAAGGTCAAGGCCGCGATGTTCGCCGAACTCCCCCCGGGCGGCCAGTTGAATCCTCACCGCGACCCGTTTGCCGGATCGCTGCGCTACCACCTGGGCCTGGTGACGCCCAACGATGACCGCTGCCACATCATCGTCGACGGCGAATCCTATAGCTGGCGTGATGGCGAAAGCGTGGTGTTCGACGAAACCTACGTGCACGAGGCCTACAACCACTCGGAGCAGAACCGCATCATCCTGTTCTGCGACGTGGAGCGTCCGCTGAAATGGCGTTGGGCCGAAGCGTTCAACCGCTGGTTCGGGCGCGTGGTGATGTCGGCGGCCAGTTCGCCCAACGACGGCGGCGACCAAACCGGCGCCATCAACCGGCTGACGCACGCGCACTGGGTCATCGACCAGAAGCGCAAGGCGTTCAAGACGTGGAACCGCACGGCCTACAAGGTGACCAAGTTCGCCCTGATTGCGCTGGTGGTCGTGGGCTTCATCGCCATCTGAACGGTAGACATCGTGATTGGGCGGATGGCACGTGCCACCCGCCCGTTCAAGCCACCTTCAGCGCTTGATCGATTCCCAGCTTTTCATCAGCCGCTTCACCGAAACTGGCATCGGCGTGCGCAGTTCTTGCGCAAACAACGCCACCCTCAGTTCTTCAAGCAGCCACCGGAATTCGTCCAGACGCGGGTCCGGCGCGCCCTTCAATGCCGATCTGGCGCGCTGGTACTGCGTCAGCAGCGGCGCCATCTCGGCCACCAGCTTGGCGTCGCGCGCCGGGTCGGCGCGCAGTTTATCGATGCGGGCAATGGCCGCCTTCAAGTAGCGCGGGTAATGGGACAACTGCGCATACGGCGTGTCGCGGATGAACCATTTGGGCATCAGCGCGCTTAACTGCTGCTGCAGATCGGCATAGGCCGAGGCATGCGGCTTGGCTTGCGGCAGCTTGCGTTGCACGGCCGCGTACTCGGTCAGCACCGCGCCTGCCAGCCGGGCCACTTCCTGCGCCAACAGCCCCAGCCGCCCCTTGCCTTCGGCGCGGCGGGCGTCGAACTGCTGCTCGTTCACCGGCCACGGTTCGGCCAGGCACGCCTGGCCCAGCGCGCAATCGATGATCTGGTCGCGCAGTTCTTCCTGCGTACCCAGCGTCATGTACAGCATGCTGATCTTGGTCAGGTCCGTCAGGTTCTTTTCCAGGAACTTGACCTGCTCGCGCAGCCCCAGGCGGAACAGCTTGAGCAGACCCGCCCGATGATGCTTGCGCGCCTCGTCCGGGTCGTCGAACACGTCCAGGTCGCAATGCGCGCCCCGGTCCACCAAAGCGGGATAGCCGATGACCGATTGGCCGCGCCGCTTGATTTCCATGATTTCGGGCAAGGGGCCGAACGACCACGTCGTCAGGTTTTCGTGCGCCAGCGCCTGGGCCACCTGCGTATCGCTGGCGGCCAGTTGCTGGAAGGTGGCCTGCGCCTGCTTGCCGAATTCCGCACGCAATTGCGCCAGGTTGCGCCCGGCGGCCAGCATGCGGCCGTGCTCGTCCACCACGCGGAAGTTCATGAACAGGTGGGCGGGCAAGGTCTCAAGCTTGAAGTCACCCACGGCGGGGCGCACCTGCACCTGGTCCCACATGTCGGCGATGATCGCGTCAACCAGGCCTTGTTGCGGATCGGCCTGCCGTTCAAACCAGCGGTCGTAAAAACCGGCCGCGTAGTCGGGCAGCGGCACGCAATGGCGGCGCAGCTTTTGCGGCAGCGACTTCAACAGCAAGTGCACTTTTTCCTTCAGCATCCCGGGCACCAGCCACTCGCAGCGGTCCGGGTCAATCTGGTTCAGCGCAAACAGCGGCACCGACAGGGTCACGCCGTCGCGCGGGGAACCGGGCTCGAAGTGGTAGTCCAGCGCCATCGTCACGCCTTGCCATTCCACCTTTTTTGGAAAGACATCGGTGGTGACGCCGGCGGCTTCGTGGCGCATCAGCTCGTCGCGCGTCAGCATCAGCTTGGCGGCCGCGGCCTTGTCCAGGCCGGACACCCACTTTTCCAGCGAGGTCGTCTGCGAGATATCGGCCGGAAGCTGGCGGTCGTAGAAGGCGAAGATCAGTTCGTCGTCCACCAGGATGTCGGGGCGGCGCGTCTGATGCTCCAGCTTTTCGATGCCGGCAATCAGCTTGCGGTTGTGCGCCACGAACGGCAGGCGCGTGTCGATCTCGCCCGGCACAAGCGCCTGGCGGATGAAGAGTTCGCGCGCTTGCGTCGGGTTGACGCGGCCGTAATGGATGCGCCGTCCTGTGTAGATCGTCAGCCCATACAGCGTGGCGCGCTCGTTGGCCACGACCTGCCCGGCCTTCTTTTCCCAACGCGGGTCCGACCAGTTCTTGCGGATCAGGTGCGCGCCCACTTTTTCCAGCCACACGGGGTCGATGCGCGCCACGCAGCGGGCATACAGGCGCGTGGTGTCGACCAGTTCGGCCGCCATGATCCAGCGGCCCGCCTTCTTCACCAGGCGCGAGCCCGGATGGATGTGGAAACGGATTTCGCGCGCGCCCTGGTAATGGCCGCCTTCGTCGCTCTTGAAACCGATATTGCCCAAGAGGCCCGACAGCAGCGCCAGGTGCAGTTGCTCGTACGTGGCTTCCGCCTGGTTGACGCGCCAGCCCTGCTCGCCCACCAGCGCCGCCAGTTGCGTGTGCACGTCGTGCCATTCGCGTAGCCGGATGGGCGACAGGAAATTCTGCCGCAAGAGGTTCACCAGCTTGCGCTGCGACGCCTTGTGCTGAACCTGTTCGCCATACCAGCGCCACAGCTTCAGGAAGGAAATGAATTCCGATTTTTCGTCGGCGAACTTGGCGTGCGCGGCTTCGGCAGCTTCGCGCTCTTGCATGGGGCGGTCGCGCGCATCCTGCACCGACAGGGCCGAGGCGATGATCAGCATCTCGGCCAGGCATTGATGTTCACGCGCGGCCAGGATCATGCGGCCGATGCGCGGGTCCACCGGCAGCTTGGCCAGTTCGTGGCCCGTTTCGGTCAGGATGAACGACGCGCCGGTGCGCGAGGCTTCGGCCTCGTCTTCGGAGGCGGACGCCAGCTCGATCGCGCCCAGTTCTTGCAGCAGGTGATAACCGTCGGCCACCGCGCGACCCGGCGGAGCCTCGACGAAGGGGAACTGCTCGATGTCGTCCAGCTTCAGCGACTTCATCCGCAGGATGACGGACGCCAGCGACGAACGCAGCACTTCGGGGTCGGTGAACGCCGCGCGGTTGTTGAAGTCGAGTTCGTCGTAGAGCCGGATGCACACGCCCGGGCCCACGCGGCCGCAACGGCCCGCGCGCTGGTTGGCCGACGCACGGCTGATCGGCTCGATGCGCAGTTGCTCGACCTTGTTGCGCCACGAATAGCGCTTGATGCGCGCCAACCCGCTATCGACCACGAAGCGGATGCCGGGCACCGTCAGCGAGGTTTCGGCCACGTTGGTGGCCAGCACGATGCGCCGCGCATTGGTGCGCGGGTGGAAGATCTGTTCCTGCTCGGCCTGCGACAGGCGCGCGTACAGCGGCAGCACTTCGGTGCCGGCCGGATGACGCTTGCGCAGCGCTTCGGCGGACTCGCGGATTTCGCGTTCGCCGGGCAGGAACACCAGCACGTCGCCGGGGCCATGGCGGGCGCACTCATCCACGGCGTCGACGATGGCGTCGATCAGGTCGCGTTCTTCGTCGCCCGACATGCGTTCGCGGTCGCGGCCCGGCTTGGCGGCGGGCGCGGCGGCGTCCTCGGCCAGTTCTTCGCGCACGGGGCGGTAGCGCACTTCCACGGGATAAAGGCGGCCCGACACCTCGATGACCGGCGCGGGCTTGTCTTCCGATGCCGCGAAGTGCTTGGCAAAACGGTCCGCGTCGATGGTGGCCGACGTGATGATCAGTTTCAGGTCCGGGCGACGCGGCAGCAATTGCTTCAGGTAGCCCAGCAGGAAATCGATGTTCAGGCTGCGCTCGTGCGCCTCGTCGATGATGATGGTGTCGTAGCGGCGCAAGAGCGGGTCGCGCTGCGACTCGGCCAGCAGAATGCCGTCGGTCATCAGCTTGATGGACGCATTGGGGCCGGTGCGGTCGTTAAAGCGCACCTGGTAGCCCACCACTTCGCCCATCGGCGTGTTCAGCTCTTCGGCGATGCGCTTGGCCACCGAGGTGGCGGCCAGGCGGCGCGGCTGGGTATGGCCGATCATCTTCTGGCGGCCACGGCCCAGTTCCAGGCAGATCTTGGGCAACTGCGTGGTTTTGCCCGAACCCGTTTCCCCGCTGACGATCACCACCTGATGGCCGGCGATGGCACGCGCGATTTCCTGCCGCCGCGCGCTGACGGGCAGGTCTTCGGGATAGGCCACGACGGGAATCGGGCGCTCGGGGCGCTCTGCACGCGGCGGGCGCTCGGTGCGCTCGGGGCGGTCAGCACGCTCAGGCCGCTCCGGGCGGTCGGGGCGTTCGGCTTGCGCCGGGCGCGCGGGCCGGCGGGGCGCGCGAGTGGCCTCGGCCGGGGCGGCCGACGCGTCGTTGGCCCCCGGGGAAGCCGCTTTGGGCGCCCGCGGGCGGGATGATTCAGGCATGTACGATAGTCCGGTTAGCCGGGCATTATAAATTTCTATGGCCTCCCTGCCTGAGCCCCCCCGCGAGCGCATTGAAATCCGGCACGAAATTAGCGCTGATTTCCCGCCTGTGCATCGCCCCGTCGGCCATATAATTTCGCCACGCCGTCATGCGACGGCGCTATGACGCGGCAAGGCGCCGCGTTTTTACCGACTCTCAGGAATCCCTCCGCCCATCATGCCCGACCTGGAACCAGACACCGTCTCCGCCCTTGAAGCCCCGGAATTCGCAGCCGCGCAGTTCGTCCGATGGTTTCGCGACGTCGCGCCCTATGTGCATGCGTTCCGAGGCAAGACCTTCGTGGTGGCGTTCGGCGGCGAACTGGTTCAGGCCGGTGCGCTGAATACGCTGGTGCAGGACTTGTCGCTGCTGTCGTCCCTGGGCATCCGGCTGGTGCTGGTGCACGGCTCGCGTCCACAGGTCAATGAGCAACTGCGTTTGAAGGGCTATACCCAGCAGTTCGACCGCGGTCTGGCGCCCACCGACGCCGCCGCGCTGGAATGCGCCAAGGAAGCCGCGGGCGAAATCCGCCTGGACATCGAAGCGGCGTTCAGCCAGGGCTTGCCCAACACCCCGATGTCGCACGCGCACATCCGCGTCATTTCCGGCAACTTCGTCACGGCCCGGCCCACCGGGGTACTGGAAGGAATCGATTACAAGCACACCGGCCAGGTCCGCAAGATCGACGTCGAGGCGCTGAAGTTCGCCATCGAGAAAGGTTCGTCGGTGGTGCTGCTGTCGCCGCTGGGCTTCTCGCCGACGGGCGACGCCTTCAACCTGGCCATGGAAGACCTGGCCACCAGCGTGGCCGTTGCGCTGCGCGCTGAAAAGCTGATCTTTCTGTCCAGCTCGCAAGGCGTGCTGAACGATGACGGCACGCTGGACACCGAACTGGCCCGCGTGGATGCCGATGCCCTGCTGGCGGGCGGCGAACTCGACGAGGAAACCCACGCCTTCCTGCAATACGCATCGCTGGCGGTCAAGCGCGGCGTGGCCCGCGCCCACCTGCTGCCGTTCGCGCTGGATGGCAGCGTGCTGCTGGAAATCTTTACCCACGACGGCGTGGGCACCATGGTGGTGGAAGACACGCTGGACGATCTGCGCGCCGCCACGATCGACGACGTGGGCGCCATTCTGAGCCTGATCGAACCCTTGGAAGCAGACGGCACCCTGGTGCCGCGCCCGCGCAGCGTGATCGAGCGCGACGTGGAAAACTTCACGGTGCTGGAGCACGACGGCGTGATCTACGGCTGCGCCGCGCTGCATACCTTCGCCGACGAGCAGATGGCCGAAATGGCCTGCCTGATCGTGCACCCGGAATGGCAGGGCTCCGGCGAAGGCGAAATCCTGCTGCGCCACATGGAATCACGCGCCCGCGCCACCGGCGCCAAGCGGCTGTTCGTGCTGACCACGCGCACGTCGCACTGGTTCATCAAACGCGGCTTCGTGCAAGGCGGCATTACCGACCTGCCGCGCGAAAAGCAAAACAACTACAACCGGTCGCGCAACAGCCTGGTGTTCATCAAGAAGCTGTAATGCCGGCTGAAGTCGTTGGCAGCACCGGCTGACCGCAGCATCGGCTGACCGCAGCGACGGCTGACCGCAGCACCGGCTGACCGCAGCATCTGAAGGGGCTTGGCGCCTGTGCGGCGCCAAGCCCGCTAAAATACGGCGTTATTCCTATTTTCGGCAGCGAACCATGTCCCGTATCGTCAACTGTGTGAAATTGAAGCGTGAAGCCGAAGGGCTGGACTTCCCCCCCTATCCCGGCGAGCTCGGCACCAAGATCTGGCAGAGCATTTCCAAGGAAGCCTGGGAAGAATGGAAAGCCATCCAGACGCGCCTGGTCAATGAAAACCGCTTGAACCTGGCCGACGCCCGCGCGCGCAAGTACCTGAAGGAACAGATGGAGCGTTTCCTGTTCGAAGACGGCACCGTCGAAGCCAACGGCTACGTTCCGCCTTCGGCCTGAGCCGGCAACCGGCGGCGCCGCTTGCCCTGGGCCCCAAACGGCGGGCCCCTCACGAAGCCCCTCGCGCGCGAGGGGCTTCGCTTTTCGTGGCGCCGACGCGGCTCCGACGCGCTATCGCCGGCACGTGACCTGACATTGCCCTTAAGATCGAAGTTTGCAGGCCGTATTAATGTTGTCATGAAAGAAGAATCGCGCTTGCCTCTCCCCGCCGACCCACCGTCGTCCATCCAGCGCGCCATGGCGATCCCGCCTGATCGCAAGACGGGCACCCTCTACGACGTGCGGCACGTTGTCATCCTGATGCAGGAAAACCGGTCCTTCGACCACTATTTCGGCACGATGCCCGGCGTGCGCGGGTTTGCCGATCCGCATCTTGTGCCCACCCTGGCCGGCAACGTGCTGACGCAATCGGACGGCGCCACGCAATGCCGTCCCTATGCCCTACAGGAAGAGCTGGCCAGCGACACACCGGCCGGCTTCATCACGCCGCACACGTGGGTCGATGCGCAATGGGCCTGGAACGACGGCCGCATGGACCAGTGGCTGCCCGCCAAAGGCCGCTTGGGGCTGGGCGCCTATACCTGCGCCGACGTGCCCTTCCAGGCCGCCTTGGCCAACGCGTTCACCGTGTGCGACGCCTATCACTGTTCCCTGCACGCCGGCACCAATCCGAACCGCCTGTTCCTGTGGACCGGCACGAACGATCCCACCGGCGTGGCGGGTGGCCCGGCGTTGGTGAACCACTACGACCGGCTGGGCGCGGCAAACGAAGGTTATGCCTGGACCACCTACCCCGAGCGCCTGCAGGACGCGGGCGTGGACTGGCGCATCTACCAGGACATGGCGGACAACTTTCACGACAACCCGCTGGCCGGCTTTCGTCAGTACCGCCAGGCGCATGCCAGCACCGCGGTATCGGCCCCCTTGCGTGACCGCGCCCTGTCGACCCATACGCTGGATGATCTGGCGCGCGACGTCGCCTCGGGCCAGTTGCCGGCGGTGTCGTGGATCATCGCCCCCACCGCCGACTCGGAACATCCCGAAGTCTCGTCGCCGCGCCAGGGCGGCGCGTATACCGAGCGCGTGCTGGATATCCTGACCAGCAACCCCGAATCCTGGAGCCGCTGCGTTTTTCTTGTCACCTATGACGAGAACGACTGCTTCTTTGACCACGCGCCTCCGCCCGCCCCGCCCGCGCGCCACGCCGATGGCCAGTCGGGCGGGCTGTCCACCGTGGAGCTCGACGGCGAATACCACGACGCCCGGCTCGGACACAGCACTGCGCATGAAGACCCCGCCCACCTGCATGGGCGCGGTTTCGGGCTGGGGCCGCGCGTGCCGATGCTGGTGGTATCGCCCTGGAGCCGTGGCGGCTGGGTCAATTCACAAGTGTTCGACCACACCTCGGTGATCCGCTTTCTGGAAGCCCGCTTCGGCGTTTCTGAGCCGAACATCAGCGCGTGGCGGCGCGCGGTAAGCGGCGACCTGACCTCGGCTTTTGATTTCAGCGGCGATCGCGGCCCGCACCATCCCGACAGCAACCGCCACGCCTGCGCGCTGCCCTACGCGCTGGAAGCGGTGGGCCGCATGACGGCCGATGGCGAACACTACCGGCTGACGCTGCGCAACCCGGGCAGCGCCGCCGCCGTACTGCATGTGTACGACCGCCACGACCTGGCGCGCGCGCCCCGACGCTACACCATCGGCGCCGGCGCGCGCTTGGACGATGGTTGGCGGCTGAGCCAGGGCGGCGCCTACGACCTCTGGCTGCTGGGCCCGGATGGCTTTCATCGTCACTTCCAGGGCGACTCCCAGGACGGCGGCACGCTGGAAGCGCAACTGGTCCCCGTCACGTCGGGGCTGCGCGTGCGGCTCATCAATCACAGCGACATGCCACGGCCGGTGAAGCTGGAGTCCCGCATGGGCGACAACTGGCGCGCCATGGCGCACGTGCCGGCGGGCGGCGCGATGGAATTGAAGTACACCGGTTGCGAAGGCTGGTACGACCTAGAAGTCAGCGTCACCGACCTGCCCGCCTTCGGGCGCCGGCTTGCCGGGCGCATCGATGCCGGTAAACCCGGCGTCCCGGACCCCCGGCTCTGCCAAGGCGCGGTGCTGCCGCTGTAGTGCTGCCGCTGTAGTGCTGCCGCTGTAGTGCTGCCGCTGTAACGCCGCCCCCAAGCAAAAGCCCCGACGCGATGACCGTGTCGGGGCTTTTTTGTTGGCCTGCTGGCCTGCTGGCCTATTGGCTTATGGCTTACTGGCCCGTTGGCCGTCGGCCAAAAAAGCCTGGCATGATCAGGCGTCGTCTTCCGACTCTTCCTCGCCGCGCGCCAGGCGCTCGGTGTTCTTCACGCCGGTGTGGCGCACGTCGGCGCCCTTGACCATGTAGATGACACGTTCGGACATGTTCTTGGCATGGTCGCCAATGCGTTCCAGCGCGCGCGCGATGAAGATCATGTCGATGGCGCGCGAGATGGTGCGCGGGTCTTCGATCATGTAGGTGATCAGGTGGCGCAGCGCGCCCTTCCATTCCTTGTCCACTTCCTTGTCGCTGCGCACGACGGCGGCGGCCTGGATGGGGTCAAGGCGGGCGAAGGCGTCCAGTGCCTGGTGCAACATGGTGCGCACGTTGGCGGCCATGTGACGCAGTTCGATCACCGGGATGTGGCGCATTTCGGCTTCATGGATGCGACGCGCAACGGTAGCGACCTTTTCGGCCTCGTCGCCGGAACGCTCCATGTCGGTCAGCATCTTCGACACGGCCATCAGCATGCGCAAGTCGATGGCGGTGGGCTGGTGACGGGCCAGGATGCGGCTGATGCTTTCGTCGATTTCGACTTCGTGGCGGTTGACTTCCTTTTCCCGCTCACGGACTTTCTCCACCAGCGACAGGTCGCCCGTGGCCAACGCGTCGATCGCTTCCTGGATCATGGCTTCCACCAAGCCGCCCATTTGCAAGAATTGCGAACGGACGCTTTCCAGGTCGGCGTCGAACTGCTTGTTTGTATGCTCCGTCATCCGGGCTCCCTGCGTGGTTGGTCTCATTGCATTGCCCCGAAATAAGAGAGTTACGAGATGGGCCTGCACAACCGGCAAGGTTATGACCCAAGTGTGACAGGATTATGAATCGACGCCCCGCCCCCCGCAAGGCGGGGCGGCAAGGGCAACACCCGGGCCGCGCGAAGCTGGCTGCTTACGCTGCGCGGTCCAGCCGGCGGATACCGTTTTGCGTGGCCAGCAGCGCCACATCGGCCCCCGCCAGCGCGAACAGGCCGCAGGTGACCACGCCGGGCAGGTTGTTGACCAGCGCTTCGAACGCGCGCGCGTCCGAGATCGCCAGGCCCGACACATCCAGGATGATGTTGCCGTTGTCGGTGATGAAGCCCTCGCGCAGACGCGGCTGGCCGCCCAGGGCCGTCAGGGCACGCGCCACCGATTCGCGCGCCATCGGAATCACTTCCAGCGGCAGCGGAAACTTGCCCAGCGTCTGGACCAGCTTGGATTCGTCGGCGATGCAGATAAAGCGTTCCGCCACCGAGGCCACGATTTTCTCGCGCGTCAGCGCGCCGCCGCCGCCCTTGATCATGGACAGGTTCGCGTCGATCTCGTCGGCGCCGTCCACGTAGATCGGCATGGTCGACACATCGTTCAGGTCCAGCACCTTCAGGCCGTGGCCGGCCAAGCGGGCAGCACTGCGCTCCGAACTGGCGACGGTGCCGCCGATGCGACCCTTGAAACGCGCCAGGCCATCGATGAACAGGTCGGCCGTGGAGCCCGTGCCCACCCCGATGATGACGTCCGGGCCGGCGACCTGTTCAACGAATTCCAGGGCGGCGTCGGCGGCTTGTTGCTTGAGTTCTTGCTGGGAGAGCATGGCGGGAAGAATGCGGAAAGGTTGGTCAAGCCGGGAAATTTAGCATGCGGCGGCGGGCGGCCAGGCGCGCGCCAGGATCGCCCCGGCATCCACGCCTGCCGCCAGCTCGCCAAAAACGCCGCCATCGGCGTGCAGGCGGCTGGCCACAAAGGCTTGCGCCACGGCGGCAGGCGCATGCTGGATCAGCAAGGCGGCCTGCCACAGCCGCGCCAGGCCGCAGGCGATGCGGCGTGCCTGGAATTCGGCTTCGGGAGTATCGGCCAGCAACGCGCACCAAGCTGCCAGCGCCGCGTCGAACGCCTGATACTGGCCCGCCGCGTGCGCGAATTCCTGTTCCAGCGCGGGCAAGGCGTCGGGTTCGCGCTGCAAGGCGCGCAGCACGTCCAGCGCCATCACGTTGCCCGACCCTTCCCATATGGAATTGACCGGTGTTTCCCGGTAGAGGCGCGGCATCGGCCCTTCTTCCACATACCCGTTGCCGCCCCAGACCTCCATGCACTCCGCCACGGCATCGATGGCGCGTTTGCAGATCCAGAGCTTGGCGGCGGGCGTGCCCACGCGCACCAGCGCGCGCGCCTGGGTATCGACGCGGGTAGCCGCATGGGTAGCAGCGCACGCATCAACCGCGCGCGCCAGACGCAGCGCCAGCACCATCGCTGCCTCGCTCTCCAGCGCCAGGTCGGCCAGCACGTTGCGCATCAGCGGCTGCGCGATCAGCGGCTTGCCGAAGGCGTGGCGATGCTGCGCGTGATGCAGGGACTGCACCAGCGCCTGGCGCAGCAGCGCGGCGCTGCCCAGCACGCAGTCCAGCCGCGTGGTGGCCGCCATTTCCAGCAGCACGGCCAGCCCGCGCCCCGGTTCGCCCACCATCACGCCCCAGGCATCCTCGAATTCGACTTCGGCACTGGCGTTGCTGCGGTTGCCCAGCTTGTCTTTCAAGCGGCGCACGCGGATGGCGTTGCGCGGGCCGTCGGGAATCCAGCGCGGCACGAACAAGCAGCTGAGCCCTTCGTCCGTGTGCGCCAACACCAGGTGCGCGTCCGCCTGCGGCACAGAAAAGAACCACTTGTGTCCCACCAACTGATAGGCGTTGCCGCGACCCGCCGCGCCCAGGGGCACCGCGCGGGTATTGACGGCGCGCAGATCGGAGCCGCCCTGCTTTTCGGTCAACCCCATGCCCACCAGCGCGCTGCGCTTGGCGGCCAGGGGCGCGTCGGCCCCATCGAATTCGCGCGAATACAGCGCGGGCAGCCATTGCCCGGCAAAGTCCACGGCGCCGGACGGTTCACGCTGCAACAGCGGCACGGCGGCAAACGTCATCGCGGTGGGGCACAGCGTGCCGGCCTCAACCTGCCCTTGCATCAAATAGGCGGCGGCGCGCGCCACTTGCGCGCCGGGCACCGCTTGCGCCCAGGCGCGGCTGTGCAGCCCGCGCGCCATGATGCCGGTCATCAACAGGTTCCAGGCCGGGTGGAATTCCACGTGGTCGATGCGGTGCCCGGTGCGGTCATAGCTCATCAACCGGGGGGGACAGCGGTTGGCTTCGGCGCCGGCGGCCAGCGTCTGCGCGCGGCCCAGCCAGGCGCCGTGCGCGGCCAGGTCGCCTTCCCAGGCCTGCGCGCCCTCGCGCCGCACCGCCTCGCGCAAGGCGGGGTCGGTGTCGTACAGCGAATAGTCTTCCAGCGGAGGCACCTGGTTTTGCACGGTGTGCGTGGCAAACGACGACATGGCTGCTCCTGGTAAGGCCGGCTCTCGGTAAAAGCCGCTCTCGATAAAGCCCGCTGCGGTAACGCCCGCCGCGGTAAAGCCCGCTATCTGGCCATGGGCGCCACCAACGCCCAGGGCCGCAAGGCCTCGACCTGCGCCGCCAGTTCCAGCAGCAGCGCTTCGCTACCCAACGGCCCCATCACCTGGATGCCGATCGGCAGCCCATCGGATGACATGCCGAACGGGATGGAGATGGCCGGCATGCCGGTCAGGTTGGCCAGGGGGGCAAAGGGCGAATAGCCGATCACGCCCTTCTTGCCCAGACGGTAGGCCAGGTAATCGGCGTTGTCCATGGCGTACCGGCCCAGGGGCGCGGGCGGTTGCGCCAGGACGGGGCTCAGGAAAAGGTCATGGCCGTGGGCGCCGTCGCGGTGCAGGAAGCGGCCGATGCGCCGGGTGATTTCGTGGCAGCTGTCCACGCAGGCCACGTATTGGGCACCGGATATCGCCCGTGCATATTCACGCGCGCCCAGCGTGGTGGGTTGCAGCTCGTCGGCGGCCAGGCGGCGCCCGCGCTCGGCGACAAAGCTGTCGATGGCATTGGCGGCGGCGCTGGCAATCAGCGGCAGCATGGGCGACAGCACTTCCTCGGACCCCACCGGCGGCAGGGCCGGCACCATTTCATGGCCGAGCGATGCGAAAAGGCGCGCCGCCTCGTCCACGGTGGCGGCGACTTCGGGGTGGATCGCCCCGCCTTCATAGGTGGTGTTGATGAAGGCAATGCGGCGACGCGGCGCACCATGCGGGTCGGCGGCAACACGCGCCACCACTGTCCGGTACGACTCGGGTTGCGCCGGGGCCGCGTAGGGCGCGCCCACGTCCGCCCCCGCGCTGATGTCCAGCGACGCGGCGCAGTCGCGCACCGACAGGGTCATCATGTGTTCGGTGGCCAGGCCGCCCCACCCTTCGCCCTTCAAGGGGCCCAGCGGCATCAGCCCGCGCGACGGCTTCAGGCCCAGCACCCCGCAGCACGAGGACGGGATGCGGATGGACCCGCCGCCGTCGCTGCCGTGCGCGATGCGCACCATGCCACTGGCCAGGGCCGCGCCCGCGCCACCGCTGGACCCGCCCGCGCTGTGGCCGGCCTTCCAGGGGTTTTGGGTAGGCGGCCCGTAGGCGGGCGATTCGGTGGTGGGGCTCAGGCCGAGTTCGCCGCTGGTGGTGCGGCCAAACGGAATCAGTCCGGCGCGGCGGTAGCGTTTGACGATTTCGGCATCCACATCCCATTCAACATGCCCATACAGTACCGACCCCATGGCGCTGGGCAAGCCCAGGGCCGCCGTGCCCAGGTCTTTCAGCAAGGTGGGCACGCCCAGGAAGGGCCGGGCGTCCAGTTGCGCCAGCCGCTGTTCAGGCGTCAGCCCGGCCAGTTCATCGTCCAGCGCCTGGGCCAGGCGCAGCCCGGCGTCGGCTTCGATGCCGCAGGCGGCGTTGATGGCGGGATTGCGCGCCGCCACCCGGTCCACCGCCTGCTGCATCGCGGCTAGCGCGGTGGTAACGCCCTGGGCGATATCGGCGCCCAGCGCCGTCGCGTCGAGGGGTGAGGAATCATGGCGGTCAGCGGTGCTCATGCTTACGATGCTCCAGGGTCGACGGCGAAATGCCGCACATGCCAGGATATCGACAGTCCGCGTGGGCAACAAGCCGGCCCGTCGCGCTTGCCGCGCGCGATGCCGGTTCGGTGGCTGGCAGGCCGAGCCGGGATTCGCCGAGCGGTCCAGGCTGAACCGGATCAGAGCGCGCCGGATCAGGCCGGATCAGGCCGGGCCGGGCCGGGCCGCGTCAGGCCGCGTCAGGTCCGGCCGAACCCGAAGACGTCGTGTTGGGCGGCGTAGCCAGGGGTTGCGCGGCGTCGTCATCATTGACGCCATTGGCCTCATCCGCATCGCCCACCGCGTCGGCATCGCCCAATAGCCTTAAGGCTTCCGCGTCGGGCAAGGCTTCGACATTCTTCAGGTTTTTCAGCATCGCGCGAGTGCGAACCTCGGTCTGGCCGATCTTGTTACTGGCGGTGTCCAGCGACTTCTTGACGCTGGCCAGCGCGTCGCCGAACTTGCCGAATTCGGTTTTGACAGCCCGCAGCACCTGCCACACTTCCGATGAACGCTGCTCGATCGCCAAAGTGCGAAAGCCCATCTGCAAGCTGTTCAGCAAGGCCGCCAGGTTGCTGGGGCCGGCCACGTTGATGCGCAGGTCGTGCAGCTTGTCCAGCAAGCCCGGGCGCCGCAGCACCTCGGCGTAAAGGCTTTCGGTGGGCAGGAACATGATGGCGAAGTCGGTCGTGTGCGGCGGCGACACATATTTGCTGGCGATCAGCCGCGCCTGCACCTCAACCGCGCGGCCCAGCGCGGCGCCGGCGGTTTTCACGCCGTCCACGTCGGCGGCGTCCTGGGCGTCCATCAGCCGTTCGTATTCTTCCTTGGGGAATTTGGCGTCGATCGGTAGCCACACAGGCGCGCCACCGTCTCCCCGCCCAGGCAAGCGGATGGCGAACTCGACCACCGCATCGCTGCCCGGCACGGGCTTGATGTTGCTGGCGTACTGGTCGGGCGTCATGTTGTCTTCAATCAGGCGGGCCAGTTGCACCTCGCCCCAGGTGCCGCGCGACTTCACGTTGGTCAACACGCGCTTCAGGTCGCCCACGCCCGCCGCCAGCGCCTGCATCTCGCCCAGGCCTTTGTGCACGGCTTCCAGGCGGTCCGACACCAGCTTGAACGATTCGCCCAGGCGCTGTTCCAGCGTGGCATGCAGCTTTTCATCCACGGTGCGGCGCATCTCATCGAGCTTGGCGCTGTTATCCGCCTGCAAGGATTGCAGCCGCTGGTCCACCGTGGCGCGCACTTCCATCAGGCGGCGCTCGTTGATCTGGATCAGGCCCTGCAATTGTTCGCCGAAACCCGCCGCAAAGCGGGCCAGCGACTCGGCCGATTCGGCGCGCGCGGCCTGGGCATCGCGCGCCAGGCCGGTGCGCAAGTCGCCATGCGATTGCGCCAGCTCTACCCGCAGCGCGCGCGTGGATTCTGAAAATTCGCTGCGCAGGCCGCGTTGCCCTTCAGCGATATCGGCGCGCAATGCACGCTCGGTGCGCTCCAGGCCTTCCAGCAGTGCATCCAGCCGCGCATCTGGCGCGGCCGGACGCAACCAGGCCAGCATGGCCGCCAAACACGCCAGACCCGCACCGCCCGCGGCTACCCAAAGCAGAATGTCATTCAAAAGAGGCATCTCCAAAGCCGGAATTGTAGGACGCATCATCGCCACGTTGTAAGCAAACGACATCCCTTGATGCAAGCCGAGCCGCCGCGCCCGCGCAACAGGATTAAACTTCCCGCACTTTGAATACAACGTTCGGCCCAACTTGAATTCAACCGATCTTTCTTCCTCTCGATCCAGCGTCTCTTTCCAATCGGTGTTCGGTCCCCTGGACCTGGACGGCGCAACCCCGCTCGCGACCGGCGGCGACCGCCACATTTTCCAGCATCCGCATTCCCCCGACCTGCTCGTCAAGGTCATGGACATGCGCGCCCGCGCGATCTATCTGGAGGCGCGGCCGTTCAAGCGTTGGTACAAGCAGTACCAGCGTGAAAGCGCCTACCGCGTCTATCTGAACGAGATATCGGAATACGTCACCACCACCACCCGCCCGTCGGGCGTGTGGCAAGTGCCCATGGCGCGCATCCTGGGCGTGGCGCAAACCTCGCTGGGCCTGGGCCTGGTGGTGGAAAAGATCACGGACGCCGACGGCAACATTGCGCCCACCGTGGCTGACCTGGCCGCGCAGGGCAAGGTGGACGCGCAGTTCTTCGAACAGTTGGACGAGTTCTTCAACGACCTGGCCGACGCGCATGTCGTGCTGCACGACATCTCCGCCAGCAATATCGCCTGTGGCCAGAACGCCGAGGGCAAGCAGGGCATGTACCTGATCGACGGGTTCGGGGTCTTGCCGCTGATTCCGCTTTACGCCTGGAGCAAGCGCCTGAACCGCAAGCGCATTGCGCGCAAATACCAGGAAATGCGCCAGTCCCTGCAAGCGCGCATCGACGCCGCAAAGGCCGCCTAGCGCGCCGGACGTTGGGGCGCCGGGCATCCGGGCGCCGGGCATCCGGGCTCCTAGCGTTCGGGCGATTGAATTTCAGGCGCCTCGGGCAGCACGACGCCCTGGCGGTCCACCCACACGTAGTCATGGCCGGCACGTTGCCCGCGCCGCAACGGGTTGCGTGTGCAGAACGCGGCGTAGGCCGGATCCACGAAGCGGTAGTGCAGATGCTCGTCGCGCCCTGGCGGGATGCCCAGGCGCGTGGTGCAGACCAGGGCTTGCGGTGAGCCACCCACGTCCTCCACATACAGCGCGCCGGGATCGAAGCGGCGCGCGTCCCACTGCGGCACCTTCAGCCCCAACGAACGGCACAGCAGCGTCTGCCCCGCGCACAGACGCGACGGTGGACGCGGCAGACCCCGCGCATCCGGGTTCAACTGCTGCATGCGGGCCAGCGCCTCGGGGCCGGACAGCGCGTCCGTCCACGGATACCCGGACTTGATCAGCACGGCATTACCCGGCCCGGCGGCGCTGAAATTCAGCGAATCGCCGCCCCGCGCGTAATACATGTAGATGACGCCGCCATCCATGAAGAGCGCGCGGCGCTTGTGGGTGTAGCCCAGCGAGGCGTGGCTGCCCTTTTCTTCCAGGTAGTAGGCCTCGGTTTCGATGATGCGCGCCGACAGCCACAGCCCGTCCACGCAATGGCGGATGACCTTGCCCAACAAGTCGCGCGCCAGCGTGCAGGCATCGCGATCAAAAAAGGCATCGGGCAGCGCCTGGCCGGCGCCGCGCGATGCCTGGATGGGGGACGCCATCGCAGCCGGGTGGCGTCAGGCGAAACGTTCGCCGTAGCGCTTTTCGCTAAAGCCCACGGTGACCTCGCCATCGGGCGTCACGGTGACCGGGCGGCGCACCAAGGCCGGGTATTCGGCAATCAGGTCGCTCCATTGCTTGTCCGTCGCGGCCGACTTGCGGTCTTCCGGCAGGTTGCGCCAGGTCATCGATGAGCGGTTGACCAGCTTTTCCCAACCGCCGACCTTGTCGGACCACGATTTCAGCGTGGCCGCCTCAACCGGGTGATCGCGGTAATCCACGAACACATGGTCGACGCCGTGTTCTGACAGCCAGTCGCGCGCCTTGACGCAGGTGCTGCACTTGGTCAGGCCATACAGGGTGGTTTGCTTCATTTGGATTCAGATTCCTTGCGCCATTGCAGGCGGTTGGCCAGGATCACGCACGTGCCCACGGCCAGGATGAACAAGGTGGCCAGCGCGTTGATCTCGGGTTTGAGCCCCAGGCGCACCCGCGAAAACACTTCCATCGGCAGCGTGCTGGAGCTGGGGCCGGACAGGAACGACGCCAGCACCACGTCGTCCAGCGACAGCGTGAACGACAACAACCAGGCCGACGCCAGCGCCGGCGCGATCAGCGGCAGCGTGATCTTGAAGAACACGGTGATGGGGGTTGCGCCCAGGTCCAGCGCGGCCTCTTCCAGCGAGCGGTCCAGGTCGCGGATGCGGGTCTGGATGACGACGGCCACAAACGCCATGCATAGCGTCACGTGCCCCACCCAGATGGTGAACACGCCATTTTCAGAGGGCCAGCCCAGGCTGCCGCGCAGTTCCACGAACATCAGCAGCAAGGAAATTCCCAGCACCACTTCCGGAATAACCAGCGGCGCGCTCAGCATGCCCACGTACAGCGAAAAGCCACGGAAGCGTCCCATGCGCCCCAGCACATAGCCGGCCCACGTACCGATGATGACGGCGGCCGTGGCCGTCAGCGCCGCGATGCGAAACGACAGCCACGCGGCCCGCAAGAGCGCGTCGTCGTTGACCAGCGCGTGATACCAGCGAAACGAGAAGCCCGCCCACGACGTGACGGTGGGCGACTCGTTGAACGAGAACACCATCAGGCTGATAATGGGCACATACAGGAAGAAGTACCCCAGGCCCAGCACCACGGCGCGCAATGTCTTGTTGGGACCCTTCATTTGCGGCCTCCGTTGGCTTGTTCCTGCTGTTTGACCTGGTTGTACTGGAAGTAAACCAAGGGCACGAGCAGCAGCAGTACCATCACGCAGGTCACCGCCGACGCCATGGGCCAGTCCGCGTTATTGAAGAACTCGTTCCACATGACGCGGCCCATCATCAGCGTGTTGGCGCCGCCCAGCATTTCGGGGATGACGTATTCGCCCACGGCCGGAATGAATACCAGCATGGCGCCCGCTATCACGCCCTGGCGCGATAGCGGCACGGTGATCTGCCAGAACGCCTGCCAGGGCTTGGCGCCCAGGTCGTAAGCCGCTTCCAGCAAGCGCAGATCCATCTTCACCAGCGTGGCGTACAGCGGCAGGATGAAGAACGGCAGGTACGCATAGACCATGCCGATGTAGACCGCCACGTCGGTGCGATAGATTTCCAGCGGGCTGGAAATAATGCCCAGGCTTTGCAGCAGGTTGTTCAACAGGCCATCGTTACGCAGGATGCCCACCCACGCATAGACGCGCAGCAGCAGCGACGTCCAGAACGGCAGGATCACGCCCAGCAGCAGCAGGTTGCGCACCCGTGGCGACGAGCGCGCGATGTAATACGCAATGGGATAACCGATCAGCACGCAGATCAGCGTGGTGATGCCGGCGATCTTCACTGAACTGAGGTAGGTCTTGAAGTACAGGCTGTCGGTAAACAGCAGGATGTAGCCGCGCAGGTGCAGGCTGAACTGCACCGCTTCGTCCTGGAATTGCGCCAGCGGCGTATACGGCGGAATGCCGAATTCCACTTCGGCAAAGCTGATCTTCAATACCAGCAGGAAGGGCAGCAGCAGGAACAGCACCAGCCAGGCAAACGGCGGCACCACCGCCAGCGCCCGGCCGGAAGGCAACCAGTCGCGGGGCGAAAAGCGGATCATGACGCCAGCACCGTCGCGCTGTCTTCGCCCCAGCTGACGAAGATTTCTTCGTCGATGCCCGGCGCGTCCATCTGCGCCAGCAGCAGGCTGGGCACGCTGGCTTCCACCGTCTTGCCGGAATCCAGGCGGATCTGATAGAGCGCGTAGCTGCCCATCCACGCCATGTGGCTGACCATGCCGTGCGCCCAGTTGTATTCACCCGGCGGTTGCTCGCGCGACACCACCAGGCGCTCGGGCCGGATGGAGACGTGCACTTCCATGCCCAGCGGCTCGCTCACGCCGTGGTTCACGAACAAAGGCCGCGTCAATTCGCCGCATTCGATGGCGACGTGGTCGGGCTCGTCCACCACGATGGTGCCGGTGAACATATTGGTCGACCCGATGAAGCTGGCCACGAAGCGCGAGTTCGGAAAGGCATAGACGTCTTGCGGCGTGCCGCACTGGACGATCTGGCCTTCGGTCATGACGGCTAGGCGGTGCGCCATGGTCATGGCCTCTTCCTGGTCGTGCGTCACCATGATGCAGGTCACGCCGACCTGTTCAAGAATCTTCACCAGTTCAATCTGCGTCTTCTGGCGAATCTGCTTGTCCAGCGCGGACATCGGTTCGTCCAGCAACAGCAGCTTGGGTCGCTTGACCAGGCTGCGCGCCAGCGCCACGCGCTGCTGCTGGCCGCCCGACAGCTGGTTCGGCTTGCGGCGCGAATAACCGGCCATCTGGACCAAGTCCAGCGCTTCGAACACGCGGTCGTGAATTTCGGCGCGGTCCACGCCTTCCTGCTTCAGGCCGAACGCCACATTGGCTTCAACCGTCATGTGCGGGAACAGGGCGTAGGACTGGAACATCATGTTCACGGGCCGGCGGTACGGCGGCACGGCAGTGATGTCCTCTCCGTCCAGCAGGATTTGCCCGGAGGTTGCGTCCTCAAAGCCCGCCAGCATGCGCAGCAAGGTGGATTTGCCGCTGCCGGAGCTTCCCAGCAGCGCAAAGATCTCGTTGCGCTTGACGGACAGGTTGACGGAACGCACGGCGACCACATCGCCAAAGATCTTGACCACATCGGACACCCGGACGAATTCGTCCGGGTCGGCCGTATGCGGCGCCGAGTAACGGCTATCGCTCATGATGACTTATCTTCCAGACTTCAGCTCGGACCACATCCGGTTTTGCAGGCGTTGAATGTTCAAGGGCAGCGCCTTGATCACATACAGGGTCTTGGAGACCTCCGCCGGCGGATAGATCATGGGGTTGTCGGCCACGTCCTTCACCACGTATTTCCGCGCCTCTTTGTTGGCGTTGGGATAGAACATGGTGTTGGTGATGGCGGCGTGCACCTGCGGCGTTTCGATGTAGTTGATGAACGCCAGGGCTTCCTCGGGATGCGGCGCATCCTTCGGAATGACCATCAGGTCGAACCACGCGGGCGCGCCGCCCTTCGGAATGAAGTAGTTCACTTCATACGACTTCTTGGCCTCTTGCGCGCGCTTGCGGGCGATCATCACGTCGCCCGAAAAACCGTAGACCATGCACAGGTCGCCCACGGCCAGCTCATCGATATAGCCCGACGAACTGAACTGGCGGATGTACGGGCGGATCTGCTTCAAGACATCCAGCGCGGCCTTGTAGTCGTCGGCGTTGGTGCTGTTGGGATCCTTGCCCAGGTACTTCAGCACGGCCGGGAACACCTGCGCAGCTTCGTCCAGCATCGAGATGCCGCACTCTTTCAGCTTGGCGGCATTCTCGGGCTTGAAGATCATGTCCCAGTTGGCCAGGTCTACGTTGTCGCCCATGATCTGCTTGACCTTGGTGACGTTGTAGCCCAGGCCGTTGGTGCCGTAGCCCCACGGAATGGCGTGCTCGTTGCCCGGGTCGACCGAGGCGACCAGCGCCATCAGTTCCGGGTCCAGGTACTTCCAGTTGGGAATCTTGGACTTGTCCAGCTTCTGGAACAGCCCGGCCTGGATCTGGCGCGAGGCGTAATGGGTGGAGGGGACAACAACGTCGTACCCCGACTTGCCGGCAAGCAGCTTGGCTTGCAGCGTGTCGTTGCTGTCATAGACGTCATAGCGGACCTTGATGCCGGTTTCCTTTTCGAAACCCGGAATCGTGTCCGGCGCCGTGTATTCGGCCCAGTTGTAGACGTTGACGACCTTGTCCTGCGCGACCGCCGACGATGCCGATGCCGCGACCAACACCGCGCCAAGCGCCCAGCGCATTCCCGCCCTTAGTTCCATTACAAGCCCCCTTGCCGTATGCCGTGTATGTCAGGACTACCAAAAGGCGAAATGATAAAGCCTTTTAGCGATGGCCTGCCCAACTTTAGCGGCGAATTGGCGCATTTGAAGGCTGATCGCGACGGCAACGCCCCTTTGCGGTGGTTCAGGGTTGGACGCCCACGCCCCAGGCGGTCCAGTAGCTGTCGCGCAGCTTCATCCAGAAGCGGTCGCCCTCGTCGCCCGCCACCTTGACGAGCGAGCGGCGCAACCGGTCCAGATTGCTCTGGCGCTGGCGTTCGGACAGCGCCCCCAGCGTGCCGCGGTCGAAATCGATCAGCCAGACCCGGTTGTCGCCACCGATCAGGATATTGAAGGCGTTCAAGTCGGCGTGCCAGACGCCGGCACGGTGCATGCGGACAATGGCCTGCGCCACCGCGCCCCAGAGCGGCTCGGCCAGCGCGTGGGCCAGCGGCCGCACGCCCGGAATGCGTTCCACCACGATGGCCGCGCGGTAGATCGGGCCTTGGCGCCAGTAGGCGGCGGCCAAAGGCGCCGGCACGTCCAGCCCCTGCGCGCGCATCTCGGCCAGCAAGCGGAATTCGCGGAAGCTGCGAGTGCGGTCCTCGCCGTTCCAAAGATAGGCGTCGCGGCTGATGCGGGCGATCATGCCGCCGCGCCGGTAGCGCCTCAACACGCCCTGCCAGCCCGCGCCCTGCACGAACCAGGCGGCTTGGCGGCCACCGGCGTCCACCGGGCGGGCGCGGTCGCCGTAATGGGACGGGTTGAAAATGTCGGGGCCGGCGTCCGCCAAGCGCGATGCATCGCTCAACATGGCGCCCGCAAGCGGACCCGCCCAGGATTGGCGCAGCGCGCCGGATCGCGCGTCGACAGCGCGCGCGCCGTCAGCCTTCACGCCGTCAACCTTCACGATTGCGCATCCAGTCGGCCACGCCGTAGAAAGATTCCAGCAGCCGCTCCGCGAGCGCCGGGTCGATGCCCTGGTCTTCCATGGCCCGCCCGATGCAGATCACCCACTGGTCGCGCTCGACCTGGCCGATGGAAAACGGCAGGTGCCGCGCGCGCAGCCGGGGGTGGCCGAAGCGTTCGATGTAGTGGTCCGGCCCGCCAAAATAGCCGCACAGGAACCAGAACAGCTTGTTGCGCGCCTCGTCCAGGCTGGGGCCGTGGGCGGCGCGCAGTTCTTTCAGGTCGGGCTCCATGTCCATCAGGTCATAGAAGCGGTCGACCAGCGCGCGCACGCCGGGCTCGCCGCCAAGAAGGTCAAAAATGCTGCTGGAATTTTCCACAGGTTCGCTAATGGTATGGACGCGGGTCGTCATCAGGTTTCTCGAAGGGTGACCAGGGGCGGCGTGCGCAACACGCCGCGCAGGGCCAGGGCGCCGCCCGCCCAGGCGCCCAGCATGCCCGCGCCGATGCCGGTCAGCCACGGCCACAGGCTCAGGGTAATGGTGAAGTCAAACACCTGGGTTGACAGGACCCAGGCAATGGCGGTGGCCCCGGCTGCCGCCAACAGGCCGGCCAGCCCCCCCACCGCCCACAGTTCAATCCGCTGCGAGCGCGCCAATTGCGTGCGCGTGGCGCCCAGCGCTCGCAGCACCGCCGCTTCGCGCATGCGCTCGTCGCGGGTGGCCGTCAGCGCCGCCGACAGCACCAGCACGCCGGCAGCCAGCGTGAACAGGAACAGCAACTGGACCGCCTTGCCCACTTCGTTCAGCACCGACTGCAATTGCTGCAGGATGGCGCTGACGTCGAACACGGTCAGGTTCGGAAATTCGCGCACCAGCGCGGGCAGCACCGCCCCTTTTTCGGGCGGCAGGTAAAAGGATGTGATCCAGCTTTGGGGCATGTCGGCCAGCGCGGCGGGGCTCAGGATGGCAAAAAAGTTGACGCGCATCGTATCCCAATCCACCCGCCGGGTGCTGGTGACGGTCGCTTCCACCTGCTGGCCGGCCACATCGAAGGTCATCTTGTCGCCCAGGTTCAGGCCCAGCGACTTGGCTAGACCCGACTCCAGCGATACCTCGGGCGCCGTTGCGTTTGGGGACAGCCAACGGCCCTGCTCGATCTTGTTGGACGACGGCATCTCGTCGTCATAGGACAGGTTGAACTCGCGGTCCACCAGGCGCTTGGCGCGGGGTTCTTCGTAGTCGTCCGGGCCCACCGGCTTGCCGTTAATGGCGATCAAGCGCCCGCGCACCATCGGCGACAGCGTGATGCCGCCCAAGCCCTCGCGGGCCAGCGCGTCGCTGACGGGTTGGCGCTGGTCGGGCTGCACATTGATCAGGAATCGGTTGGGCGCGTCTGCCGGCATGGTGCGCTGCCAGCCCTGGATCAGGTCGGTGCGCGTCATGGTCAAGAGCAGCAGCGCCATCAGCCCGACGGCCAGCGCGCAGACCTGGGTGATGGTGGCGGCGCGGCGGCGCACCACGCCCGCCAGCGCGAAACGCAGCGCGGGAAACCCCGAGGCCAGCCCGCGCACCCGCGCCAGGCCCAGCACGCACAACCACGCCACCAGCGCGAACACGGCGAAGGCGCCCAGAAAGCCCCCCGCCACCACCGCACCCAGCTTGGCGTCGCCCGCGAACCACCAGATCAGCAGCGCAAAGCCCGTGGCGCCCACCACGTAGCCGAACGCGCTGCGGGCGCTCAGCGTGTCGGCATCCCGCCGCAGCACGCGGGCGGGCGGCACGTGGCGCAGTTGCGCCAGCGCGGGCAAGGCAAAGCCCAGCAACAGCAACAAGCCGGTCAACACGCCTTGCAAGGCGGGAATGGCGGACGGCGCGGGCAGGCTGGTGTCGATCAAGGAACCCAGCAGCATCACCAGCACCTGGTGCACGGCAAAGCCCAGCAGGCAGCCCGCAGCCGATGAAAACAGGCCCACCAGGGCAAACTCCAGCGTCAGCATGCGCGAGATCTGCGATTGCACCGCCCCCAGGCAACGCATGACGGCAATGCCGTCGCGATGCCGGGTCATGTAGCGGCCCGCCGCCAGCGCCACCGCCACGGCGGATATCAGCACCGCCAGCAAGGCAACCAGCGACAGGAAGCGCTGCGCGCGATCCAGCGTACGGCGCACCTCCGGCCGGCCCGACTCCAGGGTGGCCACTTTTTGCCCGCGCTTTAAGTTTTGATTCAGCCACGTGGCGTAGCCCGCCACGGCGTCCGGTTGGCCCGCAACCAGCATGGCGTAGCCGATGCGGCTGCCGGGCGCGATCAGGCCGGTAGCCGGCAAGTCGCTGGCGCGGAACAGCACGCGCGGCGCCACGTTGACGAACTGCATCCCGCGATCGGGCTCGTACGTAATGACGCGGTCCACGCGCAGGTGGGCGTCGCCCACGTTCAGCGTGTCGCCCACTTTCAGGTTCAGCAGCGACAGCAGTTGGGCATCCACCCACACCGCGCCCTCGGGCGGGATGTCACGGGTGACGGCGTCAGGGGCGAACGGGGCCTCGGCCACGCGCAAGGCGCCGCGCAGCGGGTAGCCCGGCTCCACCGCTTTCAACGCGGCCAGTTGCGCGCCATCGCCGGCGCCGACCATGGACGGAAATTGCATCGTGCTGGACAGGGTCAGGCCGCGTTCGCGGGCCTGATCCAGAAATGGCGCGGGCACCGGTTCGTCGGCATCCAGCACGAGATCAGCGCCCAGCATCTGACCGGCGTCGCGTTCCAGCGCCCGGCTGACGCGGTCGGCCAGAAAGCCCACGCTGGTCACCGCGGCCACCGCCACCACCAGCGCCAGCACCAACAAGCGCAGCTCGCCCGCCCGGGCGTCGCGCATCATCATCCTGGCGCCCAGGCGCAGGGTGGACCAGAAACCGGGGCGCTTGGCCTGTGACATATCAGGGAAATCCATCATTCATCAATGTTAAAAACCGCCTAAACGGCGTCCGAATCCCGATATCATCCCGGGGCGGGAGGCAACGCCGCCCCTAAAGATACCTAATACCGGAGAAGACAATGCGTAAATCCTGGCTTGCGGCCACGGTTCTGGCCGCCTGCGCGGCCGCCACATCCCTGCCCTCGGCAGCCCAGACCACCCTGAAAATGGCTTACGCCCTGTCGACCTCGTCGCACTATGGCGCCGGCGCCGACGCCTTGGCCAAGTCCATCGAGGCCTCCTCGGGCGGGAAGTACAAAGTACAGCAATTCGCCAACAGCGCGCTGGGCGGCGAACGCGAAGTGATCGAAGGCCTGCAGATCGGCACGATCGACCTGGCCATCGTTTCGACAGGCGCCACCCTGAATTTTGTTCCCGAGACGGGGGTTTTCGATATCCCCTTCCTGCTGCGCGACCTGCCGCACGCCCGTGCCGTGCTGGACAGCAAGATCGGCCAGGACATGCTGGCCAAGTTTCCCAGCCGCGGCATCATCGCCCTGGCCTGGGGCGAACAGGGCTTTCGCCACCTGACCAACAACGTGCGTCCGGTCAAGACCCCGGCTGACGCCAAGGGCCTGAAGATCCGCACCACGGAAAACCCCATCCACATCACGGCTTTCCGCCAGATCGGCATTCTGCCCACACCCATGGCCTGGCCCGAAGTGGCCACCGCCCTGCAGCAAGGCACCATCGACGGCCAGGAAAACCCGCTGTCGGTGATCACGTCGGCCAAGCTGTCGCAAATGCAGAAGTACCTGTCCTTGACCGGCCACGTGTACGGCCCGGCGCTGGTGCTGATGTCGGCCAACGTGTATGAAGGCCTGTCGGCCGCCGACAAGGCCAACTTCGACAAGGCCGGCAAGGAATCGGCCATGGCCATGCGCGCCTACGTCGACAACATCGAGAAGACCGGTGTCGAGCAGTTGAAGAAGGAAGGCATGCAGGTCACCGAAGTGGACCGCGCCGCGTTCGCCGCCGCTGTCGAGCCCGCCTACCCCGAGTACTACAAGAAGTTCGACAAGAAGCTGATCGACTCGATCCGCGACACCAAGTAAGCCGGCGTTGCCCCCACGGGGCATACCGCCTTGAGCGGCGGGATCCTGATCCCGCCGCTTGCCGTTTTTCATCCTATGCGCCCATCGCTATCGGGATTCATCATGCGTTTGCTTTGCGCTTTCGACCGCGGCCTGTTCAAGCTGGTCTCGGTTCTTGCCCAACTCTTGATGGTGGCCGCCGCGGCCGCCGCCTTCTACCAGGTCATCGCCCGCTTCGTGCTGCAATCGCCCGCCGACTGGAGCGAGGTGCTGACCCGCGCCCTCCTGATCTGGACCGTGCTGTTGGGCGTGGCGCTGGCCTTTCGCCATGGCGCGATGATCAGCGTGGAGCTGCTGCGCAACCTGTTGGGCGGAAAGAAGCGGCGCGTGCTTGAAGCCGTGATCGGGCTGATCTGCGCCAGCTTCCTGGGCTTTTTGGCCTGGATTGGCGGCAACATGACCTACCGGGTGCGCTTCCAGAACGTGCCCAGCCTGGATATTTCGATTTCGTGGATCTATCTGGCGATCCCCGTTGGCGCGACGCTTGCCGCCATCGCCGTGCTGGCCCGCTGGTGCGCGGGCGAAGAAGACGACGTGCCGGTGCGCAACGACGCGCAAGGCTAAGCCGCCCCCAACGAACCTACGCAGCAGAACTCGCCATGTCTCAATTAATGATTGTCTCGATGCTGATCTTCTTCGGGCTGTCGGTACCGGTCGCCGTGTCGATCGGCCTGGCCAGCCTGGCGGGAGTCGGCAGTTCCGGCCTGCCCTGGGTGGTGGTGGCGCAGCAGTTGTACGCCGCGCTGGACAAGTACCCGCTGGTCGCCATTCCCTTCTTCATCCTGGCCGGCAACCTGATGGAAGCCGGCGGCATTTCCGAACGCATGGTGGAATTCGCCAAGAGCGTGGTGGGCGGCATCCAGGGCGGCCTGGCCTGCACCTGCGTGCTGACCTGCATGATCTTCGCGGCGGTGGCCGGTTCCAGCGTGGCGACCACGTTCGCCGTGGGCGCCATCCTGATTCCCGCGATGATCCGCCATGGCTACCCTGCCCCCTTCGCCGCGTCGCTACAGGCCAGCGCGGCCGAACTCGGCGTGATCATCCCGCCGTCGATCCCGATGATTCTGTACGCCGTGTCCACCGACACGTCGACCGGTGAGCTCTTCATTGCCGGCGTGATGCCCGGCATCCTGATCGGCGTTGCGCTGATGTTCTACGTGTGGTTCTACGCCAAGCGCAACAACCTGGGCAAGCGCGACGGCGAAGGCCGCCTGCCGCTGTGGCCGGCCTTCAAGAACGCCTGGCTGGCACTGATGATGCCCGTCATCATTCTGGGCGGCATCTACGGCGGCGTGTTCACGCCCACCGAAGCCTCGGTGGTGGCGGTGATGTACGCGGTGGTGGTGGGCAAGTTCATCTACCGCCGTCTGAGCTTCAAGCAACTGTCCGTGACGCTGCACAAGTCCGTGGTGTCCACCGCCGTGATCATGTTCGTGATCGCGAATGCCGGCGTGTTCAGCTTCCTGCTCAACCGCGCCGGCGTACCCGATGCGCTGGGCACGTGGCTGTCGCACATCTTCGAAACGAAGTTCACGTTCCTGATGGGCATGAACGTGGCGCTGTTCCTGATCGGGATGTTCATCGAAACGTCGGCGTCCATTGTGGTGCTGGCGCCCTTGCTGCTACCGGTGGCCTTGAAGTTCGGCGTGGAGCCGGTGCACTTCGGCATCATCATGGTGGTCAACCTGGCGCTGGGCATGATCACGCCGCCGTTTGGGGTCAACCTGTTCGCGGCGTCGGCGGTGGCCAAGCTGCCACTTGAACGCTTGATCAAACCGCTGATTCCGTTTGTGGGGGTGGTGATCGTCTGCCTGCTGGTGATCACGTATTGGCCCGGCTTGTCGTTGGGCCTGCGAGATATGGTCTACGCGAAATAGTCGGTATCGGGGTGGACATGGCTCCCACCCCAATACTCGTCTCTAGGCCGCCACCGCCCGTTCCCACCGCACCGCGTGGCAGCGCAGTTGGCGTCCCGCCACCCGGCTGACTTCGGGCACATCCACCCGGCATTCGTCCCGAGCCTCCGGACAGCGCGGGTGAAACGTACACCCCGAAGGCGGTTGGATCGGGTTGGGCACTTCGCCACCCATGGGCTCCCGATCGCGCCGGGGGTCTTCCAGGTCGGGAATCGTGTCCAGCAGCATGCGCGTGTACGGATGCCGTGGGGATTCAAACAACTGATCCGCCGCGGCCTGTTCCACGATCCTGCCCAGATACATCACCGCCACGCTATCGGACACGTGGCGCACCACCGACAGGTTGTGGCTGATGAACACATACGTCAGCCCGAATTCCTTTTGCAGATCGCCCATCAAGTTCAGGATCTGCGCCTGCACCGACACGTCCAGCGCGGAGGTCGGCTCGTCGCACACCAGGAATTCCGCCTCGGTCGCAAGCGCGCGGGCGATGGAAATGCGTTGCCGCTGCCCGCCCGAAAACTCATGCGGAAAACGGCCTGCGTCGCTGGCGGACAGGCCCACCAGTTCCAGCAATTCATCCACGCGGCGGCGCGTGTCCGCTGGCGTCTGGCGCAGGCCTAGCGTGATGATGGGTTCGGCCACGATGTTGCCCACGCGCCAGCGCGGGTTCAGGCTGGCATAGGGATCCTGGAAGATCATTTGCGGATGCAGCACGCCGCCCGATCGGTTGCGGCCATATTCCAGCTTGCCGCGCGTGGGCGCGACCAGGCCCACCAACAGCTTGGCCAGCGTGGACTTGCCGCAGCCGGATTCGCCCACGATGCTCAAGGTGGTGCCTCGTGGCACCGCCAGCGACACCCCGTCCACCGCCTTCAGCGTTTGCTCGGGTTGGCGCGACAGCGTGCGTTCCAGCCAGGGCGGCGACACATCGAACCAGCAGGCCAGGTCGTCCGCCCGCAGCAGCACATCGTCATTACGCGGCATGGGCCACTCCTTCCTGATGCAGCCAGCAAGCGCTGACCGTGGCGCCCGAAGGCGATGCCGCCAGGGGCGGGCGAGTCTGGGTGCAGCGCGGCCCCGCGTGCGCGCAACGCGGGTGGAACGCGCAGCCGGTGGGCATGGCGTGCAGACGCGGCATAGCGCCGTCGATCTGGTTCAAGCGCGCCGCGCGGTGGCGCAGGCCGGGAATGGCGTTCATCAAGCCCTGCGTGTACGGGTGGCCGGGGCGGCGCAACACGTCCAGCACCGGTCCGATCTCTACAATGCGGCCCGCGTACATCACCGCCACGCGATCCGCGGTTTCGGCAATCACGCCCATGTCGTGCGTGACCAGCAGCACGGCCGTGCCCTGCTCGCGGCACAGCCTGCGCAGCAGCGCGGTGATCTGCGCCTGCACCGACACGTCCAGGGCCGTCGTGGGTTCGTCGGCGATGATCAGCGCGGGGCGCGCCGCCAAGGCCAGGGCAATCACCACCCGTTGCCGCATGCCGCCGGAAAACTGATGCGGATAGTGGTCGATGCGCTTGTCGGCCGCGGGGATGCCCACGGCCTGCAAGAGTTCCAGCGCGCGGGCACGGGCGGCCGTGGCGGAGCCCTTGTCGTGGTGGCGGATGGTTTCGACCAACTGGTCCCCCACGGTGAACAGCGGGTGCAGGCTGGTCAGCGGGTCCTGGAAAATCGCGCCGATCTCCTTGCCGCGCAAACGCTGGCGCGCCTTGGGCGGCAGGTTGTCGATGCGCTTGCCGGCCAGATGGATTTCGCCCGCGCCCAAGCGCCCGGGCGGCTCCAGCAAGCCGATCACCGCCATGCCGGTCAGGGACTTGCCCGCGCCGGACTCGCCCACCATGCCCAGGATTTCGCCGGGCTGGATGTCGAAACTGATGTCGCGCGTGGCCACCAGCGTGCCGTGGCGCGTGGGGAATTCAACCGACAGGCCACGCACCGACAAGGTCGGAATGGCGGCGGGCGGCGGCGCGGTGTTGGGTACGACTGCCATCATGACGGGCTCCTTGCGGGACGCGGATAGCTGGAAGAAAAAATCTGTTCGACCGGAGGATGGCCCCAGGTGCGGTCGGGGTAGCGCGCCACCAGGCCGTCAAACTGCGACTGCGCCTGCTCTTGCGCCAGGCGGGCGTCAAAGCCGGGAATGCGGCCATCCACCATGACGAAGCGCCCATCGATGATGACCTGCGACACATCGCGACCACTGCCGCTGATCATCAAGGTCTGGATCGGGTCGATCATCTGGCCGTTGCGATCGTGCGAAAAATCAAAGACGACGATGTCGGCCTTGGCGCCCACGGCCAGGCGGCCCAGGTCCGGGCGGCCCAGCGCATCGGCGCCGCCGACCGTGGCCGCGTCGTAATAGTCTTCGGCGCGCACCGCCTCGGTGGCCCCTTCCGCCACCCGGCACAGCATCATGCCCACCTGCATGTTCTGCACCATGTCGGGCGGCCAGGTGTCGGTGCCCATGCCGATGTTGATGCCCAGCTTGCGATAGCTTGCGAACGAGGCCAGCGCGGCGCCATGCCGCGCGGACACCAGCGGGCAATGCACGATGCTGGCGCCCGCGTCGCGGATGATTTCAAGGTCGCGGCCCGGGCGCGAAATATGGCGCGAG
Organism: Achromobacter spanius; assembly: GCF_002812705.1. Classification (NCBI taxonomy): domain Bacteria; kingdom Pseudomonadati; phylum Pseudomonadota; class Betaproteobacteria; order Burkholderiales; family Alcaligenaceae; genus Achromobacter; species Achromobacter spanius. The sequence goes on from NZ_CP025030.1 coordinate 5,803,400, forward strand.
CCGGACACATACGTGCCGTGCGGCAGCAAGGCGCGTGGCGATAGAAAGTCCAGGCTTTGCAACCATTCCGGCGGGCTCATGCCGTGCTGTTCCAACACCAGGTCGTATTCCAGGCGCGACTGGCAGCAATGCAGCCGGATCGGAATTTCGCGTTCGCGCGCGGCGGTGGCCGATGCGCGCAGCAGGTCCGGCGTACAGGTTTCGATGCGGTCGGGCGCCAGCATCGCGCGGATGCGGCCGTTGTAGCGGCCGTTATAGCGGCCGTCGATGTCGTCGCAAAATGCCAGCGCCTCGGCCAGTCCGGCCATGCCGCGCGCTTCGTCGTAATGGCAGCGGATCTTGCCCTCGGCGTCCACGTAGGTGTGCCCGCTGCGGTAAGCCGGCCCCAGGTAGACACGCAGGCCCAGTTCCCCCGCCGCGTTCGCGGCCGACAGGAACTCGTCGCGGGTTTCGCCCCAGACCCGGTAGAACAGCGAGGCGATCGGCAAGGCCGTGGTGATGCCGTTGCGGATCAACTGCGCGAAGGCATAGCGCTTCTGGAACGCCAGCTCGGCGGCCGAGACCATCTCGTACGGCCCCTGCTTCATATAGGTCTCGGGCCAGATGCGGCCCTTTTGCCAAGCGGGGGAATTGTCGAAACCCAGGATGGTCGTGTCCAGGTCCGACAAGGCGTCCAAGTCCACGAAGCCTGGCCCGATCACCGCGCGGCCGTAGTCATGGCGGCGCGCGACGGACCCGGGATACCGGTGACCCACATACAGGATGCGATCGCCTTCAAAGACGAGCTCGCCGTTTTCGTACAGGCAGTGCCGCCCGTTTTCGTGGCCCACCACCCAGCGGGCGGTGAGCAGGATGGGGCCTTCGGCGGCGGGCATCACGGCGCGCTCACCAAGGCGTGCCCATCGCGCGCCACCACGCGGCCGCGCTTGACGACCAGCTTGCGCACCGGCCGCGCCACAATGGCTTCGGCCACGGTTTCGGCGTCCACCAACACGAAGTCGGCGTGGCAGCCCGGGGCCAGGCCATAGTCCGCCAGCTTCATCACGCGCGCGTTGCCGTAGGTGGCCACGTCCAACGCCATCGCCAGTTCGTCGTCGCGGCGGAAGTTGTTGCGCAGGCCCACCAGCATGGTGCGTTCCAGCATGTCGGGCTTGCCGTAGGGCCCCCAGGTGTCGCGCATGCCGTCGTTGCCGGTACAGACGGTGACGCCGGCCGCGCGCAGCCGCGCCACATTGGGCACGGGGCGCGAGGCCGAACCCGTCGTCATGATGTGTACGCCGGCAGCCAGCAGCCCATCCGTCAGCGCCTGGACCGCCTGCGTGTCGGGCATGCCCAGGCAGAACGAGTGCGACAAGGTAACCTTGCCCTGCATGCCCAGCGCCAGCACGCGGTCGATGGTCATCTGCATCGAGAACGCGCCCAGCTCGCCCGCTTCGTGCAGGTGGATGTCGATGGGCTTGCCGTGCTTGTCGGCCAGCGCAAAGATGGCGTCCAGATGGCCCTTGGGATCGCGGTCCATGCCGGCGGGGTCCAGCCCCCCCACCACCTCCGCCCCCATGCGCAGGGCTTCGTCCATGAGTTCCAGCGTGCCCGGCCGGATCAGCAGGCCGCTTTGCGGGAACGCCACGAGTTCCACATCGATCTGGTCGCGGTACTGCTCGCGGGCGCGCATCACGCCTTCAATGGCGGCCAGACCGATGTCGGTATCCACGTCCACATGGCTGCGGATGTGGCTGGTGCCATCGGCAATTGACATCACGATCTGCCGCGCCGATTGCCGGTACGGGTCAATGCCCAGGCGCCTTTTCTCGGCGCGTTCGTTCTCGATCTTGTCGATGAGCCTCGGGCCGACTTCATTGCGGTACCAGGGCATGCCGTACATCGTCTTGTCCAGATGCGCGTGGGCGTCGATCAGCCCCGGCAGCATCAGCGCGCCGCCCCCGTCCACCACCGCAGCGCCCTCGGGCGCCGCGCCTCCCAGCGCCTGGATGCGGCCATCGCGCACCAGCACCGTGGTGAGTTCCCCGCCGGCGGGGCGGACCTGGGTGTACAGCGTTGCATTTTCCATGCTTGACCTCTATTGAAGATGCGCCTTCAGCGCAGACGGGGGTTGAGCGCATCGCGCAGCCAATCGCCCAGCAGGTTCACCACCAGCACGATCAGACTCAAATACAGCGCGGGGAAAACCACCACCCACCACTGCCCCGAAAAAAGAAACTGGTTGCCCAGGCGGATCAGCGTGCCCAGCGACGGCTCGGTCGGCGGCATGCCCACGCCCAGAAAGCTCAGCGTGGCCTCGATCAGCACCGCCAGCCCCAGGTTCAGCGTGGCCGTCACCATCACCGGCGTCAGCGTGTTGGGCAGGATGTGCGTCAGCATGATGCGCAACGGGCTCACCCGGATCAGCCGCGCCGCCTGCACGTATTCCTTGCCGCGTTCCACCAGCGCCGACGCGCGCACCGTGCGGGCGTACTGCACCCAGTTGGTCATGGAGATGGCCAGGATGAGGATCACCGCCGACAGCGTTTCGCGCAGGCCGGGGGGCAGCAATTGGCGGAACACCGCCGTCACCAGAATGGCGACAAGAATCGTGGGAATGCTGAGCAGCGTGTCGCCCACCCGCATCAGCGCGTTGTCGATCCAGCCGCCGAAATAGCCGGCCGCCAGCCCCACCAGCAGGCCGATTGCCAAGGACAGCACCACCGTGGCCAGCCCGATGGCGAGCGACATGCGCGAGCCATACAGAATGGCCGACCACACGTCGCGGCCCTGCGTATCGGTGCCCAGCAGGAATTGCGGGTCGGCGCCTTCCACCCAGAACGGCGGCAGTTCGGCGTTCAACAGGTCCAGCTGCGCCAGGTCGTAGGGGTTCTGCGGCGCGATCCAGGGCGCAAACACCGCCAGCAGCACCACGACCAACAGCACGATGCCCGCGCCCATCGCCACGTAATCGTTGCGCAGGCTCCACCATAAGTCGCTCTGCAAGAAGCGCGACATCCGGCTCTGCGCGCCGCCCGAAAAGGGGTTAGTGAGCATTGCCGCCTCCTTTGACGTGCTGGCTGCGAAGGCGGGGGTCAACCACGCCATACATCATGTCCACCAACGTGTTCAGGGTCACGAAGATGAAAGACACGATCACCAGATAGGCGGCCATGACGGGAATGTCCACGAACATGACCGATTGAATGAACAGCAGCCCCATGCCGGGCCACTGGAACACGGTTTCCGTGATCAGCGCGAAGGCGATCAGGTTGCCGATCTGCATGCCCGTGACCGTGATGACGGGCATCAGGCAGTTGCGCAGCGCCAGCCGAAAGTGCACCACGCGGTCGGGCAGCCCACGGGCGCGGGCGAACTTGATGAATTCCGTGCGCAGCGTTTCCAGCATCTCGGCTCGCACCAGCCGCATGATCAGCGTGATCTGGAACAGCGCCAAGGTGATGGACGGCAGCACCAGCGCCGCGCGGCCCGACGGCGTCAACAAGCCGGTGGACCACCAGCCGATCTTCACCGTCTCGCCCCGTCCAAAGCCGGGCAGCCAGCCCAACTGCACCGAGAAGATCAGGATCAGCATGATGCCCACTACGAAACTGGGCAGCGAAATACCCAGGATGGACACGAACTGCAAGGCCTGCGCCAGGCGCGACTTGCGGTAGATGGCCGTCAGCACGCCTAGCGGCACGCCGATCACAAGCGACAGCAGCGTGGCCATCATCACCAGCTCGAACGTGGCGGGAAAGCGTTCGGCCACCAGCGCGAACACGTCTTGCTGGTTGCGGTACGAAATACCGAATTCGCCCTGCACCGCGTTGGTGACGAAGTTGACGTACTGCATGCCCATCGAGGCGTTCAGCCCCAGGCGCTCGCGCAGCTCGTCGCGCTGTGTCTGCGAGGCCTGCTCGTTGAGCATCATGTCGACGGGGTCGCCGACAAAACGGAAGATCACGAAGGCCAGCAACGCCACCGCCAGCATCACGCCAGCCGCGTTGAAGACCCGTCTAACAATGAATGCCAGCATGTGCGGCCTCCTTCAGACCTGATGTCGGACTTTGGAACGCCACGCCCATCGCGGCGCGCGGCGTTCCCCCTGAACGCGTGCTACTGCATGCGCACGGTCCACAGACGCGCCTTGTTGTCCGGCATTTGCAGCACGTCGCCCACCTTGTCGCCCACGGCCCAGGCCATGGGCTGCTGGTGCAGCGGCAGGAAGCGCACATCGTCATGCAGGGTCTGCAAGGCCTCGGCCATCATCTGGATGCGCTTGGCGCGGTCCATCTCGGCCGCGGCCGCGTCAATCTTGGCGTCCAGCGCGGCGTCGCCCCACTGCCCCCAGTTGAAGACGCCGGCGGGGCCGGTGCGGCTATGCATCACTTGCAGCAGGATCGACAACGCATCGATCTGCGGCTCGTTGGCCCAGCCGTGGATGGTGATGTCGAACTCGCCGCGCGAGCGTTTGGGGTTCTGCAACGAACGGGGGCCGCTGGCCAGCGAGGCCTTCACGCCGATCCGCGCCCACATCGACGCCGCCGCCTGGCACAGCTCTTCCTCGTTCACGAACATGTCGTTGGAACACAGCAGCGACAAGGTGAAGCCGTTGGGATAGCCCGCTTCGGCCAGCAATGCCTTCGCCTTGGCCGCGTCAAACGGCAAGCGCGTTTCCTGCTTGGCCTCGTAGCCAGGAATGGACGGGGCCACCAGCGCACCCGTGGTGCGCGACAGGCCGCGCATCACGCGCTTTTGCAGCAGGTCGGGCGACAGGGCCATGTACAGCGCCTGGCGTACGCGCACGTCTTTCAGCGGATTCTTGTCGGTGATGTTCGACCCGACGAGCTTGTCGCCCAGGTTGAAGCCGAAGTACAGCGTGCGCAGTTCGGTGGCCGCCAGCACCTTCACGTTGGACGCGGCGCGCAGGCGGTCCAGATCCTGCAGGGGCGCGTTTTCGGTGAAGTTGATGTCGCCCGACAGCAGCGCCGCCACGCGCGTCGGCGCGGACGCGATGGGCGTGAATTCGATGCGGTCGAGGTTGTGGCGGGGCTTGTCCCACCAGTCTTTGTTCACGACCAGCACGGTGCGCGTATCGGGCCGGTACGACTCCACCTTGAAGGGGCCGGTGCCATTGGCGTGGTGCGTGGCGTAGCCTTCGATGTTCTTGGCGGCGTCGGTCGGCTTGGTGCTGTTGTTGTCCACCAGCCACTGGCGGTTGAAGATGAAGATGTTGGTCAGGTCGTTCAGCATCAGCGGGTACGGATGCGTCATTTCGATGTCGACGGTGTAGTCATCCACCTTCTTCACGGCCTTGAAGGCCGGCAGGTTGCCCTTCAGCGGCGAGGCATCGTCGGACACGCGGGTCATCGAGGCCACGACGTCGTCCGCCGTGAACGACGCGCCGTTGTGGAACTTCACGCCCTGGCGCAGCTTGAAGCGCAGCACGGTGGGCGACGTGGCTTCCCAGGATTCGGCCAGCGCCGGGGTGATGTTGAACTTGTCGTCGTAGCGGATCAGCGCTTCGTACACATGGTTCAGAAACGCCAGATTGAAGGTGCTGCCGTACGAATACGGGTCCAGCGAATCCAGGTCGCGCGCGGCGCCCCACTTCAGCGTGTTGGCGGCCGAAGCCCCGGTAATTGCCGACAGCGCGATCACGGCGCCGGCGGTCCACTTAAGCAACGTCTTCATGGCTGCAACTCTCCCTTGTCTATCGGTCTGTGGTTTGTGGTTTGCGGTTTGCTTGCTTGCCCCCGGGCCTGGCCTGGCGCCATGGGCATGGCGGCTGTGCCAGGAAAGCGGATCAGGTCCACGCGCACTGGCGTTGCACCCGATCCAGCGATGCCAGGGCCAGCACCTGCGCCAGCGCGGCGCGGTAGGAATCGATGACCGGCACGGCGGGCCGGCGCGTCAGCACCGGCAGATAGCCCGCCAGCGCGGCGCCCGCCACGATGATGACGTCGGCGCCTTGCGCCACGGCGGCGTCCAGCGCCAGGCTGACCTGGGCAGCCGACTCCGGCGTTTGCGACACATAGTCCAGCGCATTGCCGGGCAAGGCGATGATGGCGGCGCAGCGGGATTCCAGCCCAAGCTGGCGGATCTGTTCGCGCAGCATGCCCGGCCAGCGCTGACCGACCGTGACGATGGCGTAGCGGTCGCCGCGCTGCATGGCGGCCATGATGGATGCCTCGGCCATGCCGACGACCGGCACGGTCAGGCATTCGCGCACCGCGCCGATTCCGGGTTCGCCAAAACAGGCCAGCAGGCAGGCGTCAAAGGGCGCGTCGGCCAGGGCCACTTCGCGCTCCACGGTTTCCAGCACCGCATGGGCGGCCACCGCGGCCTCGACCCGGCTGGCGATATAGGGCGGCCCGAACACGGCGGTCACGGCGTGTATGTGCGCTGCGCCACCCAGAAAGCTGTGCGCTTGCGCGGCAAGGCGGTCCGTCAGGCTGGACGTGGTGTTGCCGTTGACCACCAGCAGGCGGTACGGCGTGAAGGCGGGCCGGTCCGGGGACACGGCGTCGGGCATGGCTGGCATGAAACAAACCTCGGCAAGTTTGTATACGAAACAGATCAACAGCTCACCGAGTAGCCGGAGATTTTGTATAAATGTTTGTATACGATTTATGCCGACAATGTACGCGCCTGAGGCCAGGCTTCAAGCTATCGCTAACCCTTAGCGGCGTTGTACTATGCTTGCTTACGTCCCGCGCAACGCGGCGCCACGGGTTCCGTGGCCCTATGCATTACAAAAAAAACGCGCAGGTCCAGGAGCCAAGGAAGAAGATGAAACCTCTCGCGCCATCGGCCAACGAGCCCCCGAAAAAAGACGTAAATCGCAGCGAAATCGTATACATAAATTTGCGCCGCGCCATCATCGAACAGGCCTTGCTGCCCGGCGACAAGCTGCCCGAAGACATCATCGGTGAACGCTTCGGCGTCAGCCGCACCATCGTCCGCAGTGTATTGACGCGCTTGTTCAGTGAAGGTTTGGTAGACCTGCGCCCCAATCGCGGCGCGGCGGTGGCGCGCCCCAGCCTGGAAGAAGCGCACGACATCTTCGAAGCGCGCCGCTGCCTGGAACGCGACGTCGCCCGGCGGCTGTTGCAACACATCACCGAAGCCGGGCTGACACGCCTGGCACGGCATGTGGAAGAAGAGGAAGCGGCCCGCAAACGCAACAGCACGAATGAATCCATCCGGCTGTCGGGCGAATTCCACATCTTGATGGCCGAACTATCGGGCAACGCGGTCTATGCCCGCTACGTGAACGAAATCGTGTCGCGCTGCTCGCTGATCCTGGCGCTTTACGGACGGCCGCATTCCAGCGAATGCGCGGTCAGCGAACATATGGAAATTGTGGAAGGCCTGCGCGCGCGTGACGAAAAGCACGTGCTGCATCTGCTTGAACACCATCTGGAATCCGTCACCGCGCGGGCGCTGCTGAGCACCGACGGAACGGGCGTGCGCGATATCCGCAAGATTCTGGATCGCTACGGCACTTGAGCACGGATGCGCAGCGTAGCCTCAGGCCCGCCCGATGGGCGCGCCGCTTTCCCCACGAAAAAGAAAAGCGCCCGGTTGGGGCGCTTTTTCGTTCTGGGGCTTAGATTTCGCGTTCTTCCGTCTTGAGGTTGTTGTCGCGAGCGAAATCCACCACGAACTTGTACGCCAGCGGTTCCAGGTCGCGCAAACGCAAGTCGACCACGATTCCGCGCACGCCGTCGATGACGACAGGCAGCACATAAGGCGAATAAGTGAGGTGGTTACCGGCACAGCCGGCGGGCCGGAACTGAGCCATTACGCCAGCGAGCCGCTCCGCCCAATCGCTGGGGCGGAATCGGCTACCGCTTTCGGTAACGCCATGAATTACGAATTGTCTGACGCTAGTTGCCATGAGTTCTTCACTACAGCGCGCCTTTCACGAAAGCCGGATCTTCGGCGTGATCAAACATGCGCCCTGCGCCGCGAATTGTATATGATTGATCCTTTGCTCTCTTCCAAAAGCCGATTCCGCCCCGCTTTCGCCTGGGGATTCATCGAATCAAGGACCGGCTTTTTGGTCATCCCCCAGGAGGATCCGCAATGACCTCGCCTCTGGCCAATATTTACGCTCGCCTGCCGGTTGCGTTCTCGCACGGCCAGGGCGTATGGCTGTGGGATGCAAACGGGCGCAAATACCTGGACGCGCTGGCCGGCATTGGCGTTTCCTGCCTGGGCCACGCGCATCCGAAGCTGGTGGCCGCCATCAGCGAACAAGCGGCGCGCGTCATCCACACGTCCAACATCTACGACATTCCCCAGCAAGAGGCGCTGGCCGCCCGCTTGACGGCCTTGTCCGGCATGCGGGAAGTGGCGTTCTGCAATAGCGGATCGGAAGCGAACGAAGCCGCCATCAAGCTGGCGCGCTATTACGCCTACCAGCAAGGCAACAAGCACGCCCACATCATCACCATGGATTCGTCCTGGCATGGCCGCACGCTGGCCACGCTGGCGGCCACCGGCAGCGAGAAGGCGCGCAAAGGCTTCGAACCGCTGCCCACCGGCTTTATCCAGGTGCCCTACAACGACCTTGCCGCCGTGCGCGCGGCCGGCGACGCCGAACCGCGCACCACGGCGGTGCTGCTTGAAGTGCTGCAGGGCGAAGGCGGCGTCCGCCCGTCCGACATCACGTACCTGCAAGCGCTGCGCCAACTTTGCACCGAACGCGGCTGGCTGCTGATGATCGACGAAGTGCAATCCGGCATCGGGCGCACCGGCAAATGGTTCGCCCACCAATGGGCCGACATCAAGCCCGACGTCATGACGTTGGCCAAAGGCCTGGCGGGCGGCGTGCCCATCGGCGCGATGCTGGCGGCCGGCCCCGCGGCGGGCGTCTTCACGCCGGGCAGCCACGGCACCACGTTCGGCGGCGGGCCCTTGGTCTGCGCAGCCGGCCTGGCCGTGCTGGACACGCTGGAATCCGACAAGCTGCTGGACAACGCCCACACCGTGGGCAGCTATCTGCAGGACGCGCTTGCCGCCGCTTTGGCGAGCACCGCCGGCGTGACCGAGGTGCGTGGCCGTGGCCTGATGCTGGGCATTGAGCTGGCGCGCCCCTGCGGCGTGCTGGCGCTGCGCGCCCTGGAAGCGGGCCTGCTCATCAACGTCACCCGCGACCGCGTGGTGCGCCTGCTGCCCCCGCTGATCCTGAACAAGCAAGAGGCGGACCAGATCGTCGCCACCCTGGTCCCGCTCATCCAACAGTTTCTGGCTGAAAATTCATCATCCCTGTCCCGACCTGGCCATGAGCCGGGCCGGACCCAATGACCTGCGACAACACCATGACTCCTCCCACGACTCAAAACGGCCCGTTGCGGCATTTTCTTCAGTTCAAGGACTTCTCGCCCGCGGAAATCGCCTACGTGCTGGACCGCGCTCGCATCATCAAGGAAAAGTTCAAGCGCTACGAACCCCACATGCCGCTGCACGACCGCACGCTGGCGATGGTGTTCGAAAAAGCCAGCACCCGCACCCGCGTCTCGTTCGAAGCGGGCATGTACCAAATGGGCGGCTCGGTCATCAACCTGACCTCGAATGACTCGCAACTGGGCCGCTCTGAGCCCATCGAAGACACGGCGCGCGTTATCTCGCGCATGGTCGACATCGTCATGATCCGCACGTTCGAGCAGACCCGCATCGAGCGCTTCGCGTCGCATTCGCGCGTGCCCGTCATCAACGGCCTGACCAACGAATTCCACCCCTGCCAGATCCTGGCCGACATCTTCACCTACATCGAACATCGCGGCCCCATCGCGGGCAAGACGGTGGCCTGGGTGGGCGACGCCAACAACATGGCCTACACCTGGCTGCACGCGGCCGAGATGCTGGGCTTTACGCTGCATGTGTCCACGCCGGCCGGCTACGAGCTTGAAGCCTCGCGCATCGGCACGCCTTCCGCCAAGGTGCTGCGCCAGTTCAAGGACCCCATGGAGGCCTGCCAGGGCGCGCACCTGGTCACGACCGACGTCTGGACCAGCATGGGCTACGAAGCCGAGAACGACGAGCGCCGCGCGGCGTTTGCCGACTGGTGCGTGGACGCCGAAATGATGGCCGCCGCCGACCCGCAAGCCGTCTTCATGCACTGCCTGCCGGCCCACCGTGGCGAAGAAGTCACTGGTGAAGTCATCGACGGCCCGCAAAGCGTGGTCTGGGACGAAGCCGAAAACCGCCTGCACGTGCAAAAAGCACTGATGGAATTCCTGCTACTCGGTCAAGTGTGACCCGCGCGGCGGTTCACACGTTGGATAGGTGAACCGCGCACCGGCAACCCGTTGAACGGGTGACCCGCGCACCGGCAACCCGTTGGACGGGTGACCCGCGCACCGGTGGCCCGTAGGATGGGTGAAGCGCGCACCGGTGCATGCCATAAAACCA